>CAYQJO010000204.1:0-5024 GCA_964417785.1 uncultured Anaerolineaceae bacterium
AAGTCGCCGCGTAAGATGCGAATGCTCAAGGGGTTTTCCACGTAGCGTTGCAGCGTCCGGCGCAGTGGTCGCGCACCAAACTGCGGATCATAACCCTTCCTGGCAATCCAGTTCCGGGCCGGTTCGGTCAGATGAATCTCGATACCCGCTTCCAGCAGTCGCTCGGCGACGCTATGCATCTGTAAATCGACAATCCGTTCAACATCCCGCTCCGATAACGGCGAGAAGATCAATATCTCATCGATGCGGTTCAGAAACTCTGGCCGGAAGGTATCGCGCATGGCTTTTTCGATCTTCTGGTGATCGGCAATAGCCTGTTCATCCGATGCCGACACAAAACCCAACGCACCACCCTTACGGGCAAACTCGGTTCCCAGGTTGCTCGTCATAATGATGACCGTGTTACGGAAGTCGATGGTGCGACCCTGTCCATCGGTCAAACGACCGTCTTCCAGGATTTGCAGAAGCGCATTCCACACATCGGGATGGGCTTTCTCGATCTCGTCAAACAGGATCAACCGGTAAGGACGGCGGCGCACGGCTTCGGTAAGCTGTCCACCAGCTTCATAGCCGACGTAACCGGGAGGCGCACCGAACAGACGGCTCACCGTGTGCTGCTCGCGATATTCGCTCATGTCGATGCGGATGATGGCATCTTCATCATCGAACAGGAACTCCGCCAGTGCTTTTGCCAGTTCCGTCTTGCCGACACCGCTGCTGCCCAGGAAGATAAACGAGCCAATCGGGCGCTTGGGGTCTTTCAGGCCGCTGCGGGCACGCCGGATCGCATCGGAGAGTGCCGCCACCGCTTTTTCCTGGCCGATCACCCGACTTTGCAGCGTTTCCTCCATGCGCAGGAGTTTCTCGCTCTCGGTTTCCAACATCTGGTTGACCGGGATACCCGTCCACTGGGCGACGACCTGAGCGATGTCGTCAGCGTCTACCACCTCATCCAGCGTGTGTTCCTGCTGCCAGACAAATAGTTCGCGCTCGTATTCCTCTTCTATCTGGATGCGCTGGACCTTGAACTCCGCCGCCCGTTCGTAATCGCGGGCCATACCGGCGGCCTCTTCCTCGGTTGCCATCCGGTCGATGGCGTCGCGCATCTCACGTAGACGCGGTGGCACACTATAAAGCGCGACACGCAGCTTGGCAGCGGACTCGTCCAGCAGATCAATGGCTTTATCGGGCAGCTTGCGCCCGGTCACATACCGGTCCGACAGTCGCACTGCCGCTTCAATTGCCTGGTCGGAGATGCTGACCCGGTGATGGGCTTCGTAGCGGTCGCGCAGACCATAAAGCATCTCGATGGTCTCATCGACCGACGGTTCCTCGACATACACCGGCGCAAACCGGCGATCCAGAGCGCTGTCTTTCTCGATGTACTGGCGGTATTCATCCAGCGTGGTTGCGCCAATACATTGAAGTTCACCGCGTGCCAGTGCTGGTTTCATCATGTTACCGGCATCAATCGCGCCACCGGCAGCCCCGGCACCGACGACCTGGTGCAGTTCGTCGATGAACAGGATGATCTCACCCTCGGCCCGTTGGACCTCCTCGATTGTGGCTTTCAGCCGCTCCTCGAATTCACCCCGGAATCGACTGCCCGCCAGCATGGCACTCAAATCCAGGCTGACGACACGCTTGTGCTGCAAAAGCTCTGGCACATCGTTGGTGGCGATCTTCTGCGCCAGTCCCTCGACAATCGCCGTCTTACCCACACCGGCCTCACCGATCAACACCGGGTTGTTCTTGGTGCGGCGGCTGAGAATCTGGATGACGCGCAGAATTTCGGCATCACGTCCGATTACCGGGTCCAGCTTACCCACCAGCGCCATCCGCGTCAGATCGCGGCTGTATTTTTCCAGCGTGCGATAGCGGCTCTCGGCCTGGGGGTCGGTCACGCGCTGGCCGCCGCGCACCTCTTTGATAGTGTCGTAAACACGTTCACGCTCAATCCCGTTGTCGGCCATAATTTTCGCAATCGGCGTATTGCGTTCGCTCAAAATCGCCAGAAAGATGTGTTCCGTGCTGATGTATTCATCCTGAAGACGGTTGGCTTCTTCATTGGCGAGGTCAATTACCCGCTTCACACGCGGTGTGATGAACACCTGGCCGGTTCCTCCACCATAGATGGCCGCCTTGGGGCTGGCCTGGAGGATGTCATCCAGGCGCGACCGCAGCATGCTCATATCCACGCCCAACACGTCGAGAAGCTGTGGAATTACACCGTCTTCCTGTTCCAGCAGAGCCAGTAGAATATGCTCAGTATCAACCTGATTGTGTCCGTAGCGCTGAAGAATCTCGTAGGCCCTGGCAGCGGCATCCTGCGCCCGCTCCGTAAACCGCTCAAAACGAATCATCCGAATGCCTCAACTCACAAAATAGTGTGATAATAATAGCGTATTGACGTTAGAAATCTATCATTCTGGCCTGAGAAAAATCCGGCCAACGTGTGACCGGCTTCTATATTGACGCTATTCGCTGTTGATCTGCTCGTCAATCTTGCCGAAACGGCGGCGGCGGCGGTTGAATTCCCACAACGCCTTGAGCAGTTCATCCGGGCTGAAATCCGGCCAGTAAACCGGAGCGGAGTAGTATTCGGCATAAGCGCCCTGCCAGAGCAAGAAATTGCTCAGCCGGAACTCGCCGCTGGTACGGATGATGAGGTCCGGGTCGGGCAAATCGGAGGTATAGAGATGCTGACTGATGAGGTCTTCCGTGACCGCATCTGCCGGCACCCCATGCCGTATGATCTGCTGCACGGCCTGCACAATCTCATCGCGCCCACCGTAGTTAAACGCGACGTTGAGAATTAGTCGGTCATTGTCTTTGGTAAACTCGCAGGCCTTGATGATCTTGCGTTGCAGCCGCACATCGACCCCCTCCATCTTGCCGATATGGCGCACCTGCACCCCATTTTTATGCAGCTTGCGCACTTCCTGGTCCAGCACCAGATTGAGGATACCCATCAGAGCGCTGACTTCAGACGGCGGACGGCTCCAGTTTTCAGTCGAAAAGGCGTATATTGTCAGTATTTCAACACCGTATTCGACACAGGCCTCCAAAATACGACGGAGATTCTCTTTACCGTGCCAGTGTCCCTCGGTGCGTGCCAATCCATGCGCTTTGGCCCAGCGTCCGTTACCATCCATAATGATCGCGACATGACGCGGAACTACTGGCGGTAGGTCTGCCGTCGCCTCGTTGTCGGCGCTATTGGTTTTTGGAAAAACGGCCATCGCTTTTGCCCTACTCATTTACAACACATTATTATACACGTCTCAATTGGATTTTACTCATTGTCGGACGTTTCGCCAGACATGGGAGCCTATTTCAGGGCGTAGACCGCCGTCCCGATCAAAACAACCGCGCCAATCACTGCGAAAATACCCCCACCAATTTGCATAATCTGTGCTTGTTGCCGTAGTTCGTTGATCAGGTCCGTATGGGTTCCACTGTGGATGCGATCCGGAACAACACCACCATCATCTGCTTTATCACCGATCACCGTCACCAGATCGTTATTGCGCAAACCCTGTATCCGCAGTGATCCTTCATAAAGCCCCTGTCCATCATACTGTGCGCTACTGCGTCCAAAACTGCCGGATGCTTCTTCGATGAACTCATGCAGATCACCGGATAGTTGTGGTTGCTGTTGCTCCGCATGAATTGGCAGCATCGCATCTTCGAATTGGATAGTCAAGATTGGAATGTTACGCGAGATGGAGACCCATTTGCTCGAAACATTGCCATCGGTGTCGGTACTCACGTCCCACTCCTCGATTTCGTAGGCAACCAGTTCATAATCAGCTACACGGTCGCCAGAGAGGGTGGGATTGTCTCGTAATGTACCGGTGACAGCAACCTCAGTCCCCGGATAAAGACCAGCAAATTCTACATACTGCTGTCCGGGTAGTCCTTCGATATTGGTGGCTTCCTCGCGTGTATCTGGTGAAACGAAGAAGGCTAACAGCAGCCCACCACCCAAAAACGTACCGCCGAACAGGATCAAGAAAATGTACTTGCCCATGTTTCTCCCTGAGCTATTTCTTTTATTGTAGGGGAAAACATGGGCATAAAGCTATACCAGCAGGCGCATCGGGTTCTCGATGAGCGCCTTGAACTCCTGCAAGAACTCGGCTCCCTCAGCGCCGTCGCTGATGCGATGATCGACGCTGAGGGTCACCGCCATCCGGGTACCCACACCCACAGTGCCGTCTTCCAGCACTACCGGCACCTTCTTGGCCGAACTCACCGCCAGGATACCAGCTTCCGGCGGACTGATGATGGCGGCAAAGTGACTCACGTTATATGGTCCCAGGTTGCTGACGGTGAAGGTCGCGCCTTTGATGTCGTCCGGTTTGATCCGGCCTTCCCGTGCGCGGGCGAACATGGCCTTGTTATCCTGCGCCATCACACTCAATGCGGTCTTGTCGGCGTCCTTCGCCACCACGTTGATCAGGCCATTGTTGGGCAGCGCAACCGCGATCCCGACGTTGATGTTCTTGTGGTGGACCAGCTTGTCGCCGTAGTAATGCGTGTTCAGATTGGGAAACTTGCGCAGAGTCAGTGCAACGGCCTTGACCACCATGTCGTTGACGCTGATCTTGATCCCCTCGCTTTCCAGTTCGGCGTTGAGTTGCTTGCGCAGAGCCAGCAGCGGTTCTACGTCGATGTCGTCAACCGTGACATAGAAATGCGGCGTCATCTGCATACTGATGACGGTGTTGTCGGCAATGGTACGGCGCATGCGGCTGATGTCTTCGATCTCCACATGGTCGCCCTGGGGCAGCGCACCATAAGTCGGTGTACCGCCAACCTTGCTCGGTGGTGCGGTGGGTGACGAAGGTGTTTGGGCTTCCTTCGTTGTGGGTGCCGGCGCTGGCTGCTCACCCGGCTTGAAGCTCAACACATCGCGCTTGACGATACGCCCGCCGGGGCCTGTCCCGCTGACCTGGCTCAGATCAATGCCGCGCTCGTCTGCGATATTGCGGGCCACCGGCGAGGCTTTGATGCGCCCA
>CAYQJO010000204.1:5124-7718 GCA_964417785.1 uncultured Anaerolineaceae bacterium
CCGGGGTTTCACCGGCGGCACCGATGATGCCGATCACGGTACCCTCGCTGACCTCCTCACCGACCTCGGCTCGAATCTCAACCAGAACACCGTCTTGGGGTGCCTCAACTTCCATCGTGGCCTTATCCGCTTCGACCTCAGCGATAATATCACCCGACTTGACCGAATCGCCAACACTCTTGAGCCAGTTCAGGAGCATCCCATCGGTGTTCAGCGTGATTTCGGTAGCCATTTAGACGATCTCCTTTACAGCGTCAATGACTTTCTGCACGTCAGGCAACGCCATCAACTCGATCTCACGGGCATACGGCAGCGGGACATCCATCGCGGTCACACGTTTGATGGGCGCGTCCATGTAATCGAACATCTCTTCTTGCAGGCGCATGGCAACTTCGGCTCCAATACCGAACATCGGCAGCGATTCTTCAACTACGATGCAGCGGTTGGTCTTCTTGAAGCTCTCAAACACCGGCTCCATATCCAATGGGCGCAGCCAGCGCAGGTCGATGACCTCCGCCTCGATGCCATCTTTAGCCAGTTCACGGGCCGCATTCAGGCACCAGTCCACGCCGCGTGCGATTGTAACCAGCGTGACGTCGCTGCCTTCGCGTTTGACGTCGGACTTGCCAATCGGCACGATGAAATCCTCGTCATCCGGCACCGGACCGGGTTTGCCATACAGGCCAATGCTCTCGGTGAACAACACCGGGTTATCATCACGGATGGACGCCTTAAGCATGCCTTTGGCGTCCGCCGGTGTGGACGGCATAGCAACATACAGGCCGGGGAAGTGCGCGAAAATCGGCTCCGGCGCGTGGGAATGGGTAGCGGTGGCCTGATCGCCCCAGCCGGATGCCGCCCGGATCACCAGCGGCACCTTGAACTGGCCGTCAAACATGTAATGGATTTTGGCCGCATGGTTAATGATCGCATCCAGCGACAGGAAGGCGAAGTTGATCGTCATGATCTCGGCAACCGGGCGCAAACCTGCCATCGCCGCACCAACGGCGGCTCCGGCAATCACCATCTCGCTGATGGGGGTATCACGCACACGGCGCTCACCGAACTCTTCCAGGAAACCGCGTGTTACACGATGGGTGCCTTGCCAGTCGCCGACCTCTTCGCCCATCACAAACACGCTCTCATCGCGGCGCATTTCTTCCAGCAGCGCCATGCGCAGCGCCTCGCGCATGGGTACATTCTTGCTTGCCATGTGGAATTATTCCTCTGCGTAAACGTTGCTAATGAGGTCTTCGTAGCCAGGGGCCTCGCTCCGAAGTGCGAATTCGACAGCGTCGTCGACAACGCGATACGCTTTGTCGTTTAACTCGTTCATCTCGGAATCGCTCTCCGGGAACTCTTCAAGGAGCTGGCGGCGCAGGATGGTAATCGGGTCTTTGGTGTCCAGCCATTCGCGCAGTTCTTCATCACGATTCATATACGAGCGGTCCGACACACCATGTCCCTTGTAGCGATAGGTCATCGCCTCGATCAACACCGGGCCTTTCTTGCGGGCATAGGCGACCGCTTCTGTGACGATTTCATGCACCGCGATCACGTTCTGACCATCAACCCGGCCCATGTCCTTCATCCCATACGCAACTGCCCGCTTGTGGAGTTCAGGCTGGCCGCTGGCCTGTTCCACCGGCGTTCCCATACCATAGCCGTTGTTCTCGATCACCCAGATAACGGGCAAATCCCACACCGCCGACAGATTCCAGGCTTCGTGAGCGTAACCATTGTTGGTCGCGCCGTCACCGACAAACGACAGCACAACTGCGTCGGTGTTGTTATAGCGTGATTCGAGCGCGATGCCCGCCGCCAGGGGCAGGTGTCCGCCGACGATGGCATAACCGCCCCAGAAGTTCAGCGAGCGATCCGCCAGATGCATTGACCCACCCTTACCGCCGCTGACGCCTGTTTTCTTACCCATCATCTCGGCCATTGCGGCATTGGCGTCCACACCCCGCGCCAGGGCAATACCGTGATCACGGTAGGCCGTGATCACATGGTCACGCTTTTCCAGACCGGCCACAGCGCCGACTCCGGTTGCCTCATGGCCGCTGTAGAGATGCAGGTAGACACCTGTGATCTTCTTCTCTTTATAGAGATGATCGCAGGTGGTTTCAAATTCTCGGATCAGCACCATCTGATAGTACCAGTCGAGCAAGGTGCTTTTGTCCAGTTTCGCCATGGTTTCTCCTCTGTCTTTCCGCACCGAGGGAGCAATGTTGCACACTGTTACAGTGTACACCCCGGCGTAAATCTAATCAAACCTGAGAAAAACGCTATAGATTTTTGCCGTATAAATTGTACCCGTCAGACCCAGATTGCGGAATGGTGTAACAGGATTACGAGAGCGAAACCCGCGATTATCGCGCTGTAGCTGGCCGAATATTACAGTCCGCCTGCACACGGCCTTCGGGGCGTTCTTTGTGATTCTATCCGTTTTTCGTCACAGCAGGTATTATAGAAGCACAAAGATTACAGGAGCATAGTGCTGTGATGACCCTGGGTTTGACGGTATTGACAGAATTACTGGCGGATACTAGCGATGAGACAATCCGCTTCATTTATGAAAACGCCCGTATCGA
>CAYQJO010000205.1:0-7696 GCA_964417785.1 uncultured Anaerolineaceae bacterium
ACTTCGACTGGGTGACTCTACTCAATGTTGAGGTAATCGCCAGCGGTCCGACGGTTGAGGTGTTCACGCCGGACAATCTGCGTAAGACCTATGGCGGGCGTGTGGCCTATCTGCAAGCGGGAGACTGAGCCATGCAGCGACTATCATCTGAAGACCGGCGCGTCTGGCTGGTGATCGGAGCCATCAGTCTGTTGGGTGCGCTCTTCATCCCCTTCAGCCAGTTCGTGCTGGATGTGAACTACACCTATACCGTCCGCACGGTCGCACTCGGTGGCTCGATCCTGGGTGTGGTCAGCGGGGTGCTGGGGTGTTTCGCCGTCCTGCGCCGCGAAAGTCTGATGGGCGACGCCCTCTCACACGCCGCTCTGCCGGGTGTCGGTGTGGCCTTTCTGGTCGCCGGACGCGAAATGGGTGCGTTGTTGATCGGTGCCGGAATCGCCAGTTGGCTCGGCGTGCAGTTTATCCGCAGCGTGCTGAGTACCACCCGCATCAAAAAGGACAGCGCGATGGGCATCGTGCTGGCGGCCTGGTTTGCCGCCGGGATCGCCCTGCTGGCCTACATCCAGGCCCGACCGGACGCCAGTCAGGCCGGACTGGACAGCTTCATCTTCGGGCAGGCGGCGGCCATGGTGGAAAGTGATGTCCGTTTAATCAGCGTGGTCGGTGTAATGGCCTTCATCATCGTCGGGTTGTTCTGGAAGGAGTTCAAACTGGTGACATTCGACCCGGATTTTGCCAGTGCCAACGGCTTCCGTATCAACCTGATTAACACACTGCTCTCCACATTGATTGTGGTCGCCATCGTACTCGGTTTGCAGCTTGCCGGTGTGATTTTGATGGTCGGTATGTTGATCGCACCCGGAATCGCCGCCCGCCAGTGGACACAAAAGCTGGATCAGATGGTCATCCTCTCGGCAGTGTTCGGCGCGTTTGCCGGGGGATTGGGCGCGGTCCTGAGCGCGGTCGATGCCAACCTCCCCACCGGCCCCATGATTATCGTCGTTGCTTTTCTGGTGGTGGCGATTTCGCTGGCCTTCGCACCCGGTCGTGGCATGGTCTGGACAATGCTGCGTCACCGGACAGATCGGCAGCGGTTCGCGGCGCAGATCACCCTGCGCAATCTCTATCGTTACGCCCGCTCGCACGGCAGCGCATCGCATCCGGTCCCGGCGGCGTTTATCCTGGGTATGAACGGCGCAACCGGTCTGGATCAACTTGAGCGACGCGGACTGATCGAGCAAGACGGCGACAACTGGATTCTGACCAGCAGCGGCATCCGGCTGGCTGAGCAAAACACCCACAATCAGGCGTTGTGGGATGTCTACCGTGAATACGGTGACCAACTGGCACTGCCGCTGGTAGCCGAAGACCGCCAGCGCGATATACACGACATGCTGCCACAACCCGACGTTGACAAACTGGAACAGAAATTGAAAGGATATGTCGCCTGATGTCGGGACTCGAACGGATCATCATCGACATCTTACTCAACGTCTTCACCCGTGAGGAGATCAACGCATTTCTGCGCGACCCACAGAATACGGCCACCATCATCGGCACATTGATCGCCGTCGCCGGGGCCTTATTGGGGACGTTTCTGCTGCTGCGCGGCATGGCGCTGACCAGTGACGCCATCAGCCACACAGTACTCCTGGGGATCGTCGTCGCCTTTATGGTCATGACCGGCTTGCTGGATCAGGAACCGGACCTATCTTCGCCCTGGTTGATTATCGGTGCGGCGGGAGCCGGTGTGGCGACGGTTGTATTGACCGAGGTCATCTATCGCTCCGGATTGGTCCGGCAGGATGCGGCGCTGGGGCTGGCGTTTCCGCTGTTGTTCGCCGTGTCGATCATCCTGGTTTCACGGTATGTCGAAGACGTCCATCTGGACGAAGACGCGGTGATGGTCGGTGAAATCGGCATGGCCTGGGCCAACACCAACAACCATTGTATCGAGAACTGCGTCACCGTGACGATCATGCCGGAAGATGACCACGCCATTTTTACCCGCCAGTGTACCAACTGCCGCACACTCGGCATCAGTCCCCGCGACGAGGACGCAGAATTCCGCGAGGTCTGCACCAACTGCGGCACCTACACACCCGGTCAGGCATGGCAGACCGGTCTGGTCCAGGACGAGCCGGTGCTGGTGTTCTGGCCGCAGGCCATCACCGTCACCGCCATTATGGCCCTGCTAACAATGGCGTTCGTCACACTTTTCTACAAAGAACTCAAGCTGGCCTCGTTCGATACCGGGCTGGCAAAGGCGCTCGGTTTTCGGCCTGGCTTGCTCCACTACGGGCTGATGGTGCTGGTGAGTCTGGTAGCCGTCGGCGCATTCGATGCGGTTGGCTCGATTCTGGTGATCGCGTTCTTCATCATCCCACCGGCGGCGGCTTATCTGCTGACAGATCGCCTGTCGGTGATGCTGGTTCTGAGCGCCGTCATTGGCAGTGCCGGGGCCTTCTTCGGTTATGATCTGGCGCGAGGAAATTTTCTGGGCATCGTGCAGATCGAAGAATGGGATTCGTCCATCTCGGCTTCAATGGTACTGATGATCTTCTTTTTCTTCCTGCTGGCATGGGTGATGTCACCACGTTACGGCCTCATCTCGACCATGATCCGGCGAGCCAACCAGCGCCGCCGCTTCGCCGATCAGGTGCTTCTGGGTCACATCTCTAATCATCAGCATACCGACAACGCCGCTGACGAATTGAACACCAGCACGCTCTACCAGCATTTCAATTGGTCGCCCGGTCACACCGAAGCCGTGATGCGGCGCTTGAAAACCCGCAATCTGGTGCGGCTGGACGGCGAGCAGGTCCATCTCACTGAGCGCGGTCAGCACCGTGTGGCCGCTTTCAAGCAGGAACTCAGCGGGGGCGTGTAAAACACGCCCCCGCCCGATATAAATCAGATCAACGACTTCAAAGCTTTGACCGGATCGCTGCCCAGGTCAATGCGCAGCACCTGCCGACCCGCATCCAGAAGCGCCTGCCGGTCGCCCAATGCCTGTGCCATCTTCAGCGTGCCGAAGCTCATGGCCGAGTCCGGCTCACCGGCTTCATCAGGGATGTCGGCATCGGTGGGCATATCGGCTGTGAACTGCACGAACAACCCATTACCAGCATCGCCTTTGTGCAACTGGCCGGTGGAGTGCAGGAAACGCGGGCCGAATCCCGGTGTGGTCGCCTTGTGCGTCGATTGCAGCAGCTTCAGCCGTAACGCCTGGAGCGCTGCTTCGACTTCCGCCGTTGGTTGGATATACGCCTGAAGCGCGATGTAGTCGCCATCTTCGTTCACGAATTGGCGCAGGGCATCGGCTGGATTGGCTGCGGCTTCGACTTCTGGCAGCTTGCCCGTCTGCTCGTATTCGGCAATCATCGCCCGTGCCAGCTTCTTGGCCGCTTCGACGTTGGGCTGGTCGAAGGGGTTGATTTGCAGAACATATCCGGCGACCGCTGTCGCCATCTCCCACAGGAAGAACTGCCCACCCAGGTCATACACATCGTCCAGCGCAACCCGAATTACCGGGTGTCCGGTATCGATCAACGCCTGAACCTGCGCATCGTGGCGGTCATCCAGGCGCAGGTAGACGAAGACGCGATCATCGCTGTATCCAGTTGGATCGACCATCGGTTCACCAACGACTGGCAAGATGCCTTTGCTCTCTTTGCCGGTGCTTTCCGCGATAAGCTGCTCCACCCAGTCGCCAAAGCTGACGAACGCATCAGACGTGATGAACGTCAGTTTGTCACGTCCGGCCTGCGCCAGTGTGCCGATCATGCTACCGATACGACCGCCGTTGTTATCGCCCTTTGAGGGGCAGTTTTTGGCATCGCAGTTGGCCGCCATCTGCTGCGCCCGTTCCAGCAGTTTCGTCAGGTCCACACCCATCAGCGCCGCCGGGATCAGTCCGAAGAACGACAGCGCCGAGTAGCGCCCGCCGATGTTGGGATCGTTGAGGAAAGTCGCCCGGAAGTGATAGCGGTCGGCAATCGATTCCAGCTTGCTGCCAGGATCGGTGATGGCGATGAAATGCTCTCCGGCAGCGTCTTTACCCAGTTTCTCGGCCACATGGTTATAGAAGAACTTGAAGAATGAGAGCGTCTCCGCTGTACCACCGGATTTGGTCGCCACGATGAAGAGGGTCTTTGCCGGGTCCAGTTGATCGCGATAGGCCAGCACAGCACCCGGATCGGTGCTGTCCAGCACATCGAGATCGAGATAACCGTCAGCAATGCCCAGAGTCCGGGCCATCACCTCCGGTGCCAGACTGGACCCGCCCATGCCGAGCAGCAGCACATTGGTGAAGCCCTCTTTACGGGCGCGATCAGCCAGCAGATGCAGCCGCTGGATTTCGTTTTTCATGCGGTCGGCGATGTTGAGCCAGCCGAGCCGGTTGCTGATTTCCGTCGGTTCAGGTTTCCACACGGTATGGTCACCGGACCAGATGCGATGCATGATCTGCTCATCGCGCAGCTTATCCCAGCCCCCTTTAATCGCGTCATCGTAGACCGCGGTCTCATAGCGAATGTCAAAATCGCCGTTACGGATGCGGTCGCGCTTGTCTTTGATACCCGCCATCAACGACTCAAACGACTGGGCAAACTTGCCCACACCCTCGTCCTGAAGCTCAGCGGTGACCTGATCCAGGTCGATATTGTGTTCCTTAAGCCGTTTAATCTGGCGGCGTGCTTCCTCGACATTTTGATCGACCGTGCGAGCGACCGTCGCATGATCCAAGGTGGCGTCCAGCGTTTCCGGCGGCATGGTGTTGACCGTATCCGGTCCGATCAAGGTATCAACATAGAGCGTATCCAGATAATCCGGATTCTTGGTGCTGGTGCTGGCCCACAATGGCCGCTGAACCTGTGCGCCTTTGGCCGCCAGCTTCTCCCAGCGCTCGCCGCTGAACAATTCCTGGAAGCGGGCATAAGCCAATCTGGCATTGGCGATGGCGATTTTGCCCTGAAGGTCGGTGCTTTCCAGCAGCGGATCGAGCTTGCCATCCACACGGCTGACGAAAAAGGACGCCACCGACGCCACCTTGCTCAGGTCTTTGCCCTCGGCAGCCAGCTTCTCCAACCCGGCGATGTAGGCTTCTGCGATGGCCTCGTACTGGGCAATCGAGAAGATCAGGGTGACGTTGACGGAAATACCCTCACCAATCAAGGTCTGGATGGCCGGGACGCCCGCCGGGGTCGCCGGGACTTTGATAAACAGATTGGGACGGTCAACAGCCGCATAGAGCCGCCGCGCCTCGTTGATGGTACCTTCGGTTTCGCGGGCCAGCGTCGGGCTGACTTCCAGGCTAACATAGCCGTCCTGGCCGTTACTTTCATCGTATACCGGGCGCAGCACATCGGTCGCCTCTTTGATGTCCTGGACGGCCAACGCTTCATAAATCTCGCCGACCGATTTGCCTTCGGCTACGAGCTTGCGCAGATCATCATCGTAATCGTCGCTGCCGGTGATGGCCTTCTCAAAAATCGTCGGGTTCGAGGTCACACCACGAACGCCCTGGTCCACAACATTCTGCAAACCGCCCTCACGTACAAACTGACGGCGGATAAAATCGAGCCAGATGGATTGTCCCTGTTGGGTAAGTTCATGCAGTTTTGTCAACGCAAATTACTCCTTTCGGATCGCTGTCCCGTCATTATACGACTTCAATACCTGTCCCCCAACCTATAGATCAGATGAGACGGGGGACTTATTACGTTAACACCTGGTGAGTTATCGGCTACAATGCTGCAAGACTGCAATGAAGGAACCCCGATGGCTGTCAGTGTCATCCTTCCCACCTACAACCGGGCCAACTTGATCGGTGACGCAATCCAGAGCGTTCTGGATCAGACTTACACCGGTTTTGAACTGATTGTCGTTGACGATGGTTCGACCGACGATACCGCCAACCTTGTCCAGTCGTTCAACGACAACCGTATTCGATACATCTACCAGCCCAACGGCGGCGTCTCCAATGCTCGCAATCATGGTGTCCGGCAAGCAAAACACGATTTGATCACTTTTCTCGATTCCGACGATGCGTATCTACCGCACAAGCTGCAAAAGCAAGTCGATTACTTCCAGACACATCCCGACACGGTATTCTTGTATTCGTCCTATCTGTTTATGGATGCCGACCTCAACCTGATCGAAACCCGCCATCTGCACATCCAGGGCCGCGCCTTCAGAAGCCTGCTGCGGCGCTGCGAAATCCCCACACCGACCGTCATGATGAAACGGTGTGTGTTTGAGTCCGTCGGTGGTTTCGATGAAGGCCTCACATTGCTGGAAGATGTCGATCTATGGTGGCGCATCGCCGCCCGGCACCCAATTGCGCTTGTTGGCGAACCACTGGTCCAGGTCCGCTGGCATCCGAGCAACACGGTTCGCGATCCACGCCGCCTGGAACACGCTTATTTCCATGCACTGAGCAAACATCACCTGAGCGGACTGCTGCGCCGTCAAATCCACGCACATACCTGGTTCAAATCCGGCAACTGGTATCTCTCCGCCGCCACACCGGACCGCCACCAGGCGTTACGCTGCCTGCTGCTTGGTATGCGCTTATGGCCGTTGGATCGTACCGGCGGACTGCTTCTGGCACGATTGATTTATCGAACCATCAGGCGTCGCACATGATTACCATCGTGACCTATAACTCAGCCGATGTGATCCGGGATTGCCTGCGCGGGCTGGCCGGACACGACATCATCGTGGTTGACAATAACTCCACCGATGGCACCGCCGATATCATCGCCGCTGGATTCCCGGCAGTCCATCTGGTACACAACAACGACAATGTCGGCTTTGGCACAGCCCATAATCAGGCGGTCGCGCTGACGGACGACGAATTCGTGGTACTGGTCAATCCGGACCTGGTGATCACGAGCGAAGAAGTAATTCGGCTGACTGATTATCTACGCGAGAATCCCGATGTGGGTATCGTCGGCCCCCGTCTGCTGGACGGAGACGGCCAGATCATCATTTCAGCGCGGCCTTCCAAAACACCGCTGCGTGTGCTGGCACGATATTTCACCCTGGAACGCTACCTGCCACAGACCGTTTATGGTCCCTATGCCGATAGGCTGCCGCATCTGACTGAGCCGACCGACGTTCACAATGTATCCGGCGCGTGCATGGCGATCCGACGGGAAGCATTCGAGCAAATCGGCGGATTCGACTCGCACTTCTTCCTATTCGCGGAAGATGTAGACCTGTGCGAGCGGATGCTCCGTGCGAGCTGGCGCGTGGTCTATTTCCCCAATGTGGCTGTTTATCATGCAGGGTCCACCAGCGTGAACCGGGTGCTGTACATCAGCACCCGCAGTTATCACCTCAGCCCACTGTGGTATTTTCGTAAGCGGGGCCAATATACCTCCGTGTGGCTGTTGAAAGCCGGATTCACACTGGAATTATTGCTGCGGCTCTTCAGCCGCGTGATGCGGAAACGTTTCGGAGAAGCCAGGATTTTCGCCCGCGTGATTGCCGATGTGTGGGCCTACTGAGACAGCACATCCTCAAACCGCCGAACCGCCGCTTCCACGCTGAAATCCCCGGCCCGCTGACGCAGGTGGTCCCCATCTGGTGGATGGTCAAGAACATCGATTATTGCGGCGGCCAGTGCCTCCGGATCATCCACCGGCACCAACGGACCCAATTCACCATCGCGCAGAATCTCACGGGGACC
>CAYQJO010000206.1:0-6226 GCA_964417785.1 uncultured Anaerolineaceae bacterium
TTGCCAGGGTATGGCGACATCATCGACCCGCACTGGTGCATCACTGAGACGGACTCCGCTGTTGCGCACGACCGCGATGGGAATGGCCTCGGCGGTCTCTCCCATGACAAGCTGAGCAGCGGCACAGATAGTATCCGCGATTCCGCGCTGCGTGACCTGCATGGGATTGCCAAACAGGTCGATTTTGCCCCGCTCATCCTGCACCGGTTGGAATCCGGCGGTGGCGATGGCGACCCCGGTGGTGCCGATGCGTCCGGGCATCAACCAGCTATCGGTCAGAATCACCCCGACATCGACCCCAAGCCGGGCGCGTAGTTCCAGGCGGAGCGCCTCAGCCGTTTTGTAAGGATGTTCGGGAAGCAGCACCACCTGCCCGCTGGGGATGTTGGACCGGTCCAGGCCGGCGTTGGGGGCGATGACCCCATGCTTATAGGTGAGCAAAAAGCCGACATCTACACCGTTGAAATTGTGCGTGATGCCGCCGAAGACATGCTCCGCTTCATCCAGGACAAGCTGCGCCAGACGCGGATTCATGCTGTAACGCTCGGCCACCCGGTAGGCTTCGTCAGATGTGTGAATGGCTTCCAGTTCAATGACACGGCCCTGGCTGATGGCGACATACTTGCTGCTGATGGCAAGAACATCACCGTCCTGCAAGGCGGTATCACTGACTGCTTCAAGAAGGGTTGTGTACAGATCGAAGCGCTGGTACCTGACCGGTGCTTCGACCGGGATAATACTCAGTGGTGTGTTCAATAAGATGACTCTCTATGTCGTCGTAACAGGCCGATCAATGTAATCCAGATTCCCATGATACCGAAAAATCCCAGCGAAAGCAGCAGCGGATTGTGCTGGTCAAACAGGATGATGATCGATGGCTGGTAAAGCAAAATGAGCATCACAGATGCGATGATGGCCGTCAGGGTGATGGCCGGATCGCGATAATGGTGCAGATTGCGCAGCATCAGGATCACGACCAGCAGCACCGGCGGCAGGCCGGAAATCCACAGCGTGGACCCTAACAGCAGGATGGTGAGTATTACCAGACTGTATTCCAGATCGAAGTGCCATACTGCTGAACTGCCCCGCCGCGTATCCACCCGTGACCGCAGGACGGTATAAGCCGTCAGCGCAAAAATAAACGCCGTCAGGCCGAATCGGGTGAGCGTGTAGAGTGTGTTATCGACCACCAGCGGCTCGACGTGGAGGTTGACCTGGAACAACTTGGACGCAAAGGCGAAGATCGATAGATTCTCAAACGTCGCATGTGGTTGTCCCTCAGCGGTCAGCGAAAACAGCACGTTCAGAAAATCGATCATCAACTCCGGGCCGGAGATCAACACCTGGAACACGCCCAGGATGGTCCCGGCGACCACTCCACCTACCACCACCTTCCAATCTCGCTTCCAGATAAAGTACAGAAGCAGCACACCGGGAAATACTTTGATCCAGGCGGCCAGCGCGATCAGTGTGCCAGCCAGACCGGGTCGATTTTTGCGTCGAGCTACCCAGGCCGCCGTCAGCAGTGCCATCAGAATGATGGTTACCTGACCGATGTAAAATGCCTGCCAGATAGGTAGAAATACAATAGGTGTAATCCAAAGAGGTTTCACCCAGCGTTCGGGTATATAGGGGACCAGTTGGGCAATGGAAAAGGCCAGCAGGGCAATGTTGAAGCTGAACCAGAGCAATGTCGTCGTCTGGTACTCTGTGAGGACAGCCAGCGGCATCATCAATTGTGCCAGTAACGGTGGATACAGGTATATCCAGCCGGTTATGCCGTTATACAGAATTTCGCCATCGACGAGAGCGCGTCCGCTGTTCAGATAGACGTCGAAGGTCTGCAAGCCGAAGGCATCGTTCATGGCAACGAAGTAAGCGAACACGAAGTAAGTGGTCCAGATGAGGGCGATTGGTAACCAATCCCAGACGCTGGTGGGGCTGCCAACTCTTTGTACTGCGGGTTGTCTGAGCAGATTTTGCGAGGAAATTGGCACACCTCTCCTTCGTTGCACTTAACCAAACACAGCACGTTAAGCGGAAAACTCGCGTTTTTCAAGTCATAGTCTGATAAAGGATAGTAGCAGAATTGGGTTAATTTTCCATGAAAGGCGGCGTTCCCCATAGCGTTACTTCGCTGTCGATGTAAATGTGGCCCAGGGCGCGGGCGACCGAGACGCGGTGGTGACCGTCGCGCACATAGTAGTCGTCGCCAACCTGGACGGTATCAATAGGAGGCAGAAGCGTGGCATCGCTCATCATGGCGACGGCGACGCTGACCCAGCGCGATTTGCTGCGTCGCTGAAGCGGGAGAAAGTCCTTGTCAAAGCTCAATTTGCCTTCGGTACCGATGATCTGCTCGATGCGAACCTCACAGATACCCAGGGGGGTGATGTCGGTTGAATGGTGGTTACTCAGCAGGGGAATCAGGCGCGATTGGCCGGTCAGTGCCGCCCAGATGCGTTTTAACTGACCTTTGCGCCAGGACCGCTCGAACAGCGATTCGGCCCGGTCTTGAAGTCGGGGGGTATGTAAACCGTACATCAGGTGGCCGCGACCGTGCTGCGCAGGACGCCCAGGCGTTCGACTTCGAGTTCGACCACATCGCCCGGTTGCAGCCAGGGTCCCGCTCCCTGGGTGATTTCCAGCAGGCAGCCGGTGCCGACCGTCCCCGATCCGATGATGTCGCCCGGATACAGGGTGACACCGGCGGATGCATGGGCGATCATCTCGCCGAAGCTGTAGTACAGGTCTTTCCAGTTGCCGCGTGAGCGCTCCTCACCGTTGACCCGTGCCACCATCGCCAGATCGTAAACGCCCGGTCTGCCGGTGGACTGCCCGGCCAGTTCATCCGGTGTGACGAGGTAAGGGCCGAAGGAGTTGGCGAAGTCCTTGCAGCGTGCCGGGCCGAGTCCCACGCTCATCTCCTGTGCTTGCAGGTCACGGGCCGCCCAGTCGTTGAAGATGGTGAAGCCCATGATGTAGTCCAATGCTTGTTCCGCCGGGATGTCACGCCCTTCGCGTGCGATGACACAGGCGACTTTCAGCTCGTAATCCAGCGCCTGAGTCTGTGCTGGATAGCGAATAGTATCGTCCGGCCCGAAGACCGAACGATGGTTGGCGTAGCAGAATATCGGCATGTCATACCACACCGGTGGGACATCCTGCCCGCGCAGTGCATGAACCGCCTGCACATGGGCTTCAAAGGCATAAAAATCACGCAGTCCGTTGGGCCGGGGCAGCGGTGCCTGCATCTGCACATCCGCCAGCGGCAGCCGGGTGGCGTACTGCTGCAAATACCACTCCAACCCTTCGACATCGGCTTTCCCGCGTCCCAAAACCTGGATTAAGGCATCACCGGTCTCGATTCCGAAATCATCTACCGTCGCGTCGTCGCGCAGCAGACCGAGGTTTGGCGTCTGGTTGGCCGATGTCGTGAAACTGATGAAGCGCATAAATTGATCCCTATTGTGGCGGCAAAAAATGTCCGGCGTCCATTGTAAACACCGGTGTACCCGGCGGCGATGCTGTCTCGGTGATGGTGACGGTGTATTGACGGGCGATACAGTCGTTGACATTGTTATCATACACCGGATTGAAAACCATCAGATAGGTATGGTCGAACGTTCCGTCCAGATGGACCGCGCCCTTGCCGCTCATCCAGTAGGCGGACGCCTGATCGCCGCTGATACCGATGAGCCAGGTCTCCAGGTTGTTGTTGACCTGGAAGTCGTAGCTGGCCGGGGGAAGCTGGACTTCGTAAAAACTGGCTCCCAGTTCTTCAACTCCCCCGTAGGATGGTGACCAGTCGCCCGCCGCCGTGATGGCTCCGGCCAGCGGCACGGTCAGATCACCAAAATGATCGCCCATCGTGTAATTGCGCAGTAGATTTTGAATGTGCCAGCGGGCGACCGCCTTTTGCAGTGTGTCGCCACGCGGCTGCAGCGCTTCTTTGAGGGAGTCGAAGCCTTCGTAGGTGGCGATGTTATCCCACATATCGGTTACGACTGCTGTGCCGTGTACATCGGTGATGGATTCCAGAAATGTCCACATGCCATACATCATCATGCCGTAATTCGGGTCGGCCATCTGGTCCGCGCCGAAACAGGTCTCCGGGTAGGGCAGCAGATATTGCAGCCATTCGACTGGCGAAGGGTCATCAGGCAGCACCTGCGTCTGGACCCAGGTGGCGGTGGCTTCGTAATACCAGGTGTGGGCATCGCGCAGGTCAAAGCTGAACTGGATGGCATGGCTGAATTCATGTGCTGCCACCCGCCGCACAATCAGCGGGATCGGGTTTTCACCGGCGATGTCCTCCAGGAAGTCGTTATCCAGCACGAGATGGCTGGCAGCGGCGTTGGTCTCGATCCTTGGGGGTGCTGGGGTTATCGCCCGCTGGCAGTTCAGGCGCGGCGTAACCGAACATGCCCTGCATCTCATCCAGCACATCGGTCAGGTAGACGTCGTAGCGGTTATCGCCGCCGAGTCCGCTGTCTTGTGGGGGCATGGGCCAGCCAATCGTGCTGATTTGCACCAGGCGCACTTCCTCCATCGCCAGGGCGACATCGCGCACGTACTCCATCGTGGTCGCGTCCGCGCCATCCAGTGCATAATGGATGCGGAAACTGGGTGTGTCGTAGATTTGTTCCTCGCCCTGGATGGGGGTGCGCACGAATTCTTCCATCCAGCCGCCCATTGTAAAAGCGACTTCGACGCGGAAGTCACCGTAAGTGTCGCCCAATGAGGTCAGCACGATAATGTATTCACCGGTTTCTTCGGCCACGTAGACGACTTCAGCGTTGAGTGTGCTGGCGTCACGGTTGTCGTTTTCCGCTATGGCGTTGCCCTCGGCGTCGTAGATGGTGAGTACCGTGTCCAGGTTGCCGCTGGACTTTGAGGCAGTGGCGATGACCGCCTGCCCTGCGTCCAGCCACACCGGGTAAATGCCTGGATCACTGCTGGCCGCCATGTAGCCGGTGTAAATTTGATCGGCTTCTTCCGGGCGCACGCCCAGGTGAGCCGGGGTATCGGGTGCGGTGTTGTTGTGAGGTGCGGTCTGTGGTGCAGCTTCAGTGACCGACAGCGTGAGTGCGTAATCGCCGTAGGTACCGTTGGCACTGGCGACCAGTACAATGTACTGCCCATCGGATTCGGCAGTGTAGGTCAGCGCGGCGTCGGCGGTGTTGGGATCGTCCGACTCCGCGACGTTTTGCGAGAGTGAGTTTTGCAGATACAGCACCACATCCAGGTTGCCGCTGGTGGCGATGGCGGCGGCGTCCAGGGTTTGACCGGTCTGCAGAGCGACGACATGCCGTTTCCCACGCGGGTTGTCGGTATAACCGGTATGGACCTCTTCTGTCTGAGCCGTGATTGAGACACCAAAAATGAACAGGACGATGATAAGAACGGTGCGCAAGTACATTTCCCCTGCATAAATATGCCGTTGCTCTTATCTTAGCATCAGTGCGAACTATGAAGGCTTAAGCTCGCACGATACCCGCCAACCGCCGTACCCCTTCTTCAATCTGTTCTGGTGCGACTTTGCTGAAATTCAGACGCATGGTGTGATCGTCACCGCCGAAGGCCCGTCCGGGGATATAGGCGACACCGGCATCCAGCGCCGGACGGAACAGCGCCCAGGTATCGACCGATGGTACGGTTACCCACAGGAACAACCCGCCCTGCGGCTCGGTCCATGTGGCGAGGTCGCCCAGATGCCGCTGCAAGGCGTTCATAAGTGCGGTGGACCGCTCCCGGTGTGCGTTGTTGAGCCGTTCCAGGTGGGCATCCAGGCGGCCCTGTGCCAGGAACTCGCCCACGATCCGCTGCATGAGCGCCGACGATTCGAGATCGAACGATTCGCGCAGGACGGTCAAACGCGGCAGCAGGTCCGCCGGGGCGACGATCCAGCCCAAACGGGCCGCCGGGATCAGCATCTTGGAGAATGACCCCATGTAGAACACCTGGTCGGCGGTGTCGTAGGCTTTGATGGCTGGCAGCGGCTCCCCGGCGAAGCGCAGCGCCGAGTAGGGATCGTCTTCGACCACCGGCACCTGATACGCTGCCGCCAGTTCGGCCACCTGCTGCCGTTTTTCCACCGTCATACTGACCCCCAGCGGGTTGTGGAAGTCGGGGATCAGGAATACCAGTCGTGGACGCGATTCGCTTGCCAGGGCTGCTTCCAGTGCAGCGACATCGACGCCGGTGCGCAGATCGGTGGGCAGAT
>CAYQJO010000206.1:6326-7596 GCA_964417785.1 uncultured Anaerolineaceae bacterium
CGTCCGCTCGTGACCTGATGGATGCCGGTGAAGGTGATGGTCTCGGTCACGGCGGGGTCACCGGGATCGAGAAACAGGCGCGAGAGCAGGCTGAGTCCCTGCTGGTTGCCGTTGGTGATGAACACCTGATCGGCGGTGCAGTCCACGCCACGCGAGCGCATATAGCCGACGATCCATTCCCGCAGCGGCGGGTAGGGTGGGTGGTATTGCAGGGCGTCGCCGTTTTCGCGTGCCAGCACCGCCGCCATACACGTCTGGATGGCGGTGGTGGGCAAGAATTCGCTGGCAGGCAGTCCACCGGAGAGCGCGATGATATGTGGCTGCGCGGTAAGCTGGATCATCTCGCGCATGATGGACCGCTCCATGCCGGCGGCCTCCTGGCTGAAGGTGTAGCCGCTCATGGTACCCAATCGACCGGAGCGTCAAGATCGATCAGAAGTTCGCCCAGATCATCCTGGACGAGGCTGAAACTCAGGGCTGATAGACATATGAGCATAAACAACAATGATTTCTTAAGCATGGGTATTGACTCGTGTTTCACCAGAACGATGATTGCCAGTATACGGTAAACGCAAAAATCCCGCCGATTTGGCGGGATTCGGGCTGCTGAGGAGGCAGGATTCGAACCTGCGAATGCCGGATCCAAAGTCCGGTGCCTTACCACTTGGCGACTCCTCATGGATATGGTCTCATTATAGCAGAACAATGTTTATGAGCAAGGGGGTCGCCTAATGAGCAACACATTTTATGTCGATGGGCAGTTTGTCAGCGCCGATGACGCCCACATCCCGATCACTGATCTGGCGCTCCTGCGCGGCTTCGGCATCTTCGATTACACCCGCACCTTCAACGGCCAGCCGTTTCACCTGGAAGACCATGTTGAGCGCCTGTTCCGTTCCGCGCAGCAAATCGACCTGCCGATGCCCTGGTCATTGGAAGACATCTGCGCCATCGTCCACGAGACTCTGGCTCGCAACGACCACAGCGAATCCGGCGTGCGCATCGTCGTCACCGGCGGCGATGCCCCCGATACCGTGACGCCCGGCGGCGACTCACGGCTGGCGGTCCTGGTGACACCGTATACGCCCTATCCCGCCAGCCATTACCGTGACGGCGTGTGCCTCATCACGGTGAATGACACCCGCTACATGCCGATGGCAAAAACGCTGAACTATATTCCGGCGGTGCGAGCCATCCGGCAGGCCAGAGCGCAGGGCGCACTCGACGCGCTGTATGTCGATCCTAATGGCTGTGTCCCGGAAGGCACTAC
>CAYQJO010000207.1:0-3317 GCA_964417785.1 uncultured Anaerolineaceae bacterium
CCGAAGGACTGAGGCTGGTCAACATGGGCTTACGGTTTCCCGCAAGCCACCCGCTTCAGCGGGTGGTCGTTGACACATACCCATGCGCACGATACCATGCATAGGTATCATGCAGGCTTTGCTCCATATCAATGCGCGGTTCGCCGAATTCGGTCCAGGCTTTGTCGTAGTCAAAGTACACGTTGCGAATGCTCAAGCGGGCCTGATTGGCGTCCACCGGCGTCTTGATTCCCGCGCTGCGCAAGCCCTGGATCGCATTGGCGACGGTTGGCACCAGACCATCTGGCACCGGCAGGCGCGGTTTCATCGCACCGACTGTCCGTGCGATCATAGCATACCACTCCCGGTGGGTAGTGTTGGTCGTTCCCAGGATGTAACGTTCGCCAGTGCGACCTTTCTCGGCGGCCATCAGATGCCAGCGGGCCACATCGCGTGCATCCGTCACTGCCAGGCCGCCCGAAGTCACCGGTACCAGCGGGCCGAAGCGCTTGACCTCCGTGATAAAGCTGCCAGAGATCATGTTGAGATCGCCCGGTCCCATCACGACTACCGGGTTGACAATCACCACGTCCTGTCCGTCGGCCACCGCCAGCCGCACCACATCCTCGGCCAGCGATTTGCTGTGTCCATATGGGAACTGGTCCGGCGGCAAATTGAATGGCAGAGATTCGTCACCCGGTTGACCGTCCTCGCGCAGACCGACCGCCGCCGCGCTGCTGGTGAACACTACCCGTTTGACCCTGGCATCGCGGGCGGCCTGAAGCACCCGGCGCGTGCCTTCTACGTTGACATCCAGCATACGCTGTTTGTCGGCACGCCAGTAATCGGCGACAGCAGCGACATGAAACACCCAGTCCACGCCCGCACAAGCGGCCCGTAGTCCGTCCAGATCGTGCAGATCACCGATGGCGGATTCGTAATCCATGTTTGCCAGGGCGGTCAGCTTTGATGTTTGCCGGTGGAGTACCCTGACCTGATGGCCGGCATCGAGCAGCGCCCACACCACATGTGATCCGACAAATCCGGTCCCACCCGTTACCAGTGCTTTCATCAATACTCCACTCCTGAAGTAGATCGAGCAGTTGTGGTCTGTGCTTCCTCTATCAAAATCATGACATCCATTGTATACCGTTGTGATGCAAAATCTAAAGCGCAGGTATGCTGTTTTTTGACACAATTACTCAGGAGAACAACTATGGCTATCTTTAATATTCTTGATTACGGTGCCATCAACGATGGCAGCACCCTGTGTACCGACGCCATCCAACGGGCAATTGATGCCTGTCATGAAGCCGGTGGCGGGCGCGTGCTTGTTCCAGCACCAGGAACGTATCTCTCCGGGATGCTGGCGCTCAAAACCAATGTCGAACTGCATGTCGAACAAGGAGCGACTCTAACTGCCAGCGGCGACCCCGATCACTACGCACCGATGGAGACCACGCCAGAACAGGCCGCCAGAGGCTATCCAACGTTCCGCGAGAATTACTTTCGTTTCGGTTTTATCACGGCCCTCAGCGCGGAGAACATTAGCATCACTGGATACGGCACCCTTGACGGCGGGGGACGGCATTTCATCAAAGAGCGACGGGAACACATCTATGTGATGCAGCAGAAGCGTCCCCACACCGTGTTCCTGATCGACTGCAAGCATATCACTATTCGAGACGTGACCATCACCGATGGGGCCACCTGGACCATCCGGACAAATGGCTGCGACGACATTGTGATTCACGGTATTCGCATGTTCAACGACATGCTGCTGCCTAACAACGACGGCATCGACCTGGATAACAGCCGCAACGCCCGCATCAGCGATTGCTACCTGGAGTGCGGCGACGACTGCATCGTCATGAAAACGACCAACGTCATGGGCGAGTTCGGCCCATGCGAGAACATCACTGTGACGGGCTGTACGCTGGTCTCTAAGTCGTTTGCGCTGAACATCGGCTGCGAGACCCATGCGCCCATGCGCGATATGGTCTTCGACGGACTGGTCGTCAAATCCAGCCATCGGGGTGTCGGCATCCACCTCAGCCACGAGTGTGATGTCGAGAACATTATCTTCTCCAACATGGTAATCGAAACCCAATTCTACGATAGTGCCTGGTGGGGGCGGGCCGAACCGCTGTATGTGGTGGCCGTCCCCTGGACCGATGAAGACACCGTTGGGGTGGTGCGCAATATCCGCTTCTCCAACATCTTATGCCGGGGCGAAAACGGCGTGCATGTTTACGGCTGGGAGCCAGACCGCATTGTCGATCTGGTCTTCGACAATGTGCGGGTGGAGATCAACAAGACGACCGATTTGCCCGCCGGATTTCAGGATATGCGCCCCTGGCCGGGTGAGGACTTCCCCGACCATCACGTCTCTGGTTTCCTGCTTAAGAACGCCACCAAAGTCACCCTGCGCGATTGCGCCGTCCATTGGGGCGATAATCGGGTTGACGATTACCGCTATGCCCTGGAAAGTGACACCATCGAGGGGCTGCGGCTGATCCGATTTGAGGGCGAGGCCGCTCATCCGGATCGTGATGATGCTTTGCATCTGCAAAACACCGACATCATCGAGTAATGAGGGCCATAAGACTCCACTCACCAAAGTTGTTTCTGCCGCTGGCGGTAGTGCTGCTGGCGGCAGTTTTACGCATCTACAACATCACCCAGCAGAGCATCTGGTTCGATGAGGCGTTCGCCTGGAATATCATCATCCAGGACGATATGTACCCGCGCATCGCCTCCGATACCCATCCGCCGCTCTATTACCTGCTGCTGCGCATCTGGTCTCGGCTGGCTGGCGACTCATCGCTGGCGCTCCGCTATCTCTCGGCGCTGACCAGCATCATGACGGTTGCCCTGGTTTACCGGGTGGCGCTGGAACTGGCTCGCCGCCACCGTATGTCTATCGCTGCACCGGTCCTGGTTGCGCTGATGCTGGCCCTCTCCGATGCAGAAATTTTTCTCGCGCAGGAAGCCCGCAACTATGCGCTATATACTTTTTTCGCCACCGGCAGCATGTGGGCTTACCTGCGCTGGCTGCGCCGATCAGACTGGCGGCAAGCTCTCTGGTGGGCGGCCGGCAACGCTCTGCTGATCTACACCCATTACCAGGGCCTATTCATCCCGGCTATTCAGGCACTCCACCTGCTGCTGTTTGTACCCGACCGCAAACGCGGACTCGCGGCCCTGACGCTGAGTGCGGTCCCGGTGCTGCCCTGGTTTATTTGGGTGACAATCCCACAGGCCCAGAACGCCATCGACAACAGCCTGCCCTATGCCATCCCGTCCAACTGGGACACACTGCTGCACCTGCGCGATAA
>CAYQJO010000207.1:3417-7590 GCA_964417785.1 uncultured Anaerolineaceae bacterium
AAAGAACCCTGGGACCAGATCGCCGCCCAGATTTTGCCCTATGCACAGCCGTCCGATCTGGCGATGGTCGAGGCCGGGGTGGGCCAGTATCCAATGAAATATTACTGGACGCGCTGGCTGCCCGACGGCGCATATTTTACGACTTTCCCGTTCTTGCGCGATCAGACGATGGCACCAACCCTCGATTACTACACCTACTACGATGCCCTGCTGCCGCAGTATTTTGCGGTCAATCAGGCGGAGAAAGTCGGTGATGTAGCGACGGCCTGGCTGGTGTTCTGGGGTGAGGAATCGGACACGGTGCAGCGGTTGGAGCAGGCCGGTTATGTTCGCTCTACCCGCATTCCAACCGATCACCTGGGTAACCAGATCGAACTGCTGCGCTATGACTATCTGCCTGAAGGTCGCCGTGCCACCTACCAGAACAATATGGTCCTGCGAGCGGTTGAAATCCACCCGGATACACTGCGTGTCGATCTATGGTGGAGCGCAGATGGTCCCATTGTCCACAATTACACCACATCGGTCATGCTGCTGGATGCAAACGGCTTTCCCGTCGCACAAAAAGACAACCCACCGCCGGTGCCGACCACCGCATGGCAGCCGGACGATGTGATTTACGACTCCAAGCAAATGACCTTGTTACACGACGATCTGCCGCCGGGTGAGTATCAGATCATCGTCAAAGTCTACCTGTGGTCACCGGATGCCATCGAAGATATTCCCACCATAGACGGCGACCCCTGGGCGGTCGTCGGCACACTGAACCACCATTCCCTTGCAAAACAATAACTCCTATAATCCCTGGCGTCTATCACCTTGAGGGATTCATATCATCAGGCAGACAAATCGCATTCCGGCAGTTTTATATGGCAACCGCTCCCGGTCGGTTCTTGCCACCTTGACTCTGATTCTTCTGCTGGCGGCAGCCGTTCGCATCACCAATATCGACGGCCCGGCACTCTGGACCGACGAGGGATTTACCTACTACACCTTCAAGACGGACTTGTTCGACGCCCTGGTGAGTGACCGGCACCCGCCTTTTTATTTCTACACACTGCACGCCTGGGTGGCTGCCGCTGGCGACTCGATCCTGGCGATGCGCTGGTGGTCGTTTCTGCCGTCTATGCTGACGATTGCCGTTGCCTACCAGCTTGGACATGAATTAGTGCGCTACCGCCCGGAGATCAACGGCGGGGTTCTGGGGGTGCCGGTGCTGGCTGCACTGCTCATGGCGCTGGCCGACGGCGAGAATTATCTGGCGCAAGAACTGCGCATGTATACCTGGCATGTGGTGTTTGCTGCCTGGAGTACGCTGGCATTCTTGCGCTACATCCGCATACAGGATCGACGGTGGGCGGCATGGTGGGTGTTCGCCAACGTCCTGCTGATCTACACTCATTACTTCGGTGCCTTCGTCCTGATCGCGCAGGGACTCTATGCGCTGCTGGCACTGCGCCGCCAGATACGACTGGGGGCGGTCGCTGCACTGGTTGCCAGCGGTGTGCTGTTTTTGCCCTGGTTTCTGGCAGTTACGCTGCGCCAATTTGCCGAAGACGAGGTTTGTGTCAACTGTATGCCGGTGGACTTTATCGATACCGTGCTGGATTTTCGCCTCAAGTGGTTCGGTGAACAGTGGCCGTTGATGCTGGCCCTGTTCTTGCTCGGCTTCGTGGTCATCGTCTACGCGCAGGACCGGGTTCAGGTGCGGTTACGGCCTCCGGTGGGTTTGTTGGCGCTGCTTATTGTGGTGCCACTGGTGATTACGTACCCATTGGGACACGAAGAGATGATCTTTTTTGCCCACCGCCTGACACAGATTACCGTACCGATTGTGATGCTGATGGCGCTGGGATTGGGTAATCTGCGACCCGGCGCAAGGACGCTGGTGGTAGTCGCCATCGTGCTTTACGGCGTGACCACAACCGACTGGTACCGCATCAAAGTCCCCTGGCATCGCATGACTGACACCATCGCACAGTATGCCGAAGCGGGCGAACTGGCGCTGGCGGAAGTCGATTTTGAGGAGTCGGCGCTGCTGTACTACTACGACCACAACCTGCCCGACGGGATGCAAATCAGTACCTTTCCAGTATGGAGCGACGACGATCCCTTTGTCTATTACGAGAACACGCTGCCAGCACTGCTGGCGGAACAGCGCGAACGCCAGGGTGAGGATGTAGCAACCACCTGGGTGGTCTACTTCAGCCCGCACAATCCGGTTTTGCGCAAACTGGACGCGGGCGGCTTTACCCGAACCATGACCGTCACCTACGACCATATCGGCAGTCAAATTGATGTCTATCGTTACGATTTACTGCCGGAGCAGTTCATCGGCGATTTTGAGAACGGCATGACACTGGTCGCGTCTGAGATCAACCCGGAGAGCTTGCGGATTGATCTGTGGTGGAAAGCCAGCACACCGCTGGACACCAATTATGTTGTGACGGCGTTTCTGTTGGATGAAAATGGCCGGTTAGCCGCTCAACTCGACTCGCAGCCGTTTGAAAACCAACGCCCGACCACCACATGGCAGCCGGGCGAGGTTGTTTACGATCCTCACACCCTGATCCCCACCGACGACGGTCTGTTACCAGGCGAATACACCGTCAACGTCGGTATCTACATCTGGACGCCGGAGCAGTTAATCGATATCCCGACCGTGAACGGCGAGGACTATATCACCGTCGGCACCCTTCAGATCAATTGACAAGTTCACCCCAAACAAGCGAATCCAGATTGGTCAGCGGCAGATCGAAGGTCTCGGCAACCGCCGGATGGATCACCTTGCCCTGGTAGGTATTCAAGCCTTTCGCCAGACCGGCATCGCCCTTAAGCGCCTCATCCAGACCAAGATCGGCCAGTTTCAGCACATAACGCAGCGTGGCGTTGGAAAGCCCCAGGCTGGATGTACGCGGTACTGCGCCCGGCATATTGGCGACACCGTAATGGACCACACCGTCGATCACATAAGTCGGGTTGCTGTGAATGGTCGGATGGGTGGTCTCTACGCATCCGCCCTGATCGACCGCCACATCGACGATCACGCTGCCGTTGGGCATGCTCACCAGCATGTCGCGACGGATTAGCCGGGGCGCTTTGGCTCCCACCACCAGCACCGCACCGATCACAGCGTCGGCAGATGTGATGACCTGAGCGATATTGGCCGCATTAGAATACAGGGTGGTCAATCTGCCGCGCAGGGTATCTTCCAGATAGCGCAGCCGTTCCAGATTGATGTCGAGCAGGGTAACGTGCGCCCCCATGCCGAGCGCGATCTTAGCGGCATGCGTGCCGACGGTCCCCGCGCCCAGGATGACCACATTGGCCGGTGGCACACCGGGGACACCGCCCATCAACATACCACGCACGCCCTGGGTCTTGGTCAGGTATTGGGCGACGATCTGGGTTGCCATACGTCCGGCGACCTCGCTCATGGGTTCCAGCAAAGGCAGCCGCCCCTCCTCATCCTCGACGGTCTCATAAGCGACACCGGTCACACCGCGCTGCAACATCTCGTGCGTCAGTTCTTCGGCTGCCGCCAGATGCAAATAGGTAAACAGAATCAAATCCTGGCGTAAGAAAGTATATTCTTGCGGCTGTGGCTCTTTAACCTTCACGACCATGTTGGCACCGTTCCAGGTTTCGGCAGCATCGTCCGTCAGCGTGGCACCCGCAGCGATATATTCTTCGTCTGTGAATGAACTGCCGATCCCGGCACCGCGCTGCACCAGGACTTTATGACCGTGCGCCACCAGTTCGCGCACACCATTGGGCGGAAGCGATACCCGGTATTCATCCGTTTTGACTTCGGTGGGAATGCCAATAATCACTGAAAAACTCCTTTTTTGTTTATCTGTACCGACATTGTACACGATGTCTGAAGAATCGGCATAGAATCTGGACAGTATGTGCGAAAGGCTGTATTCGGATATGCGAAAGTTCGGCGTTTTTACTAAATTTTATATATTACGAAAACATGTACTATGTCCCGGTTGAAGCATGAGTTTCGTCACTTCACCAGACAATCCATCAGAATTACAGTGGACGTATCCGATTAACATGAGGTTAGATCATGGGAACCATTACAGCAAAATACAAGGGCGATATGCTTTTTGAAACCAATCTGGGAAGCCATACCTGTCAGGTTGATGTACCTGCCAGCATGGGCGG
>CAYQJO010000208.1:0-7584 GCA_964417785.1 uncultured Anaerolineaceae bacterium
CGCGCCCTGGATCAGCAGCAGCTATATCCGCTCCAAACGGGAAACCGAAGTCTATATGGGCCGTGTCGGGGTAAATGGCACCATCATCCGTGCGCCACTGGTGTATTCCCGCCAGGATCGCCGCCCACTGTTCTTCCGGCTCATGAGTATGGTCCGGCTCATCCCGCCGCTGTCATGGCTGGGACTGCGCCAGATTGCCCCCATGCCGGTTGATGTGCTGGCACGCGGTGTGGCCCGCATCGCCCTGGAACCCAACCGCAGTAAGAGCGTCTATTTCGCATCCGATCTGCGCAAACGCAACACCCGTGACGAACTGGCCGGACGAGTACCGCTGCTGCCCATGATGGCGGAAGCTAAAGCCGATACCGAGCCGAACCTGCCGGCGGTAAGCCCGTTTGAGTCGATGGACGAAGATGCCCCCTTCGGCTGGACACCGCCGAAGGATTAACGCAGCCGCTCCACCACCAGTTCAACACCGTTATGGTAGCGGCGCTCGGCGTCGATCTCGACGTGACAACCCTGATCTGCCGCCCACAGCGCCAGATCACGAAGCTATGCTATTCCAGCCTGCATCGCCTGTCCTTCATCGGGACCAAAGGCAACCACTGCCATTGAAATGGCGTGGCTTGTGACGGGTTAAAAATCTGTCAGGGCGACATCGGTACCATAAGCGACCATCTGTGACGGCGTGCCGGAAGCCGCCACCGGCACATCGACATACATGCCGCCAGCCTCACCGATCTCACCCGGATTATCGCCAAGCTGGAACACCTGAAACCTGAGCCGCACCTGGTCGAAGGGATCGGGCGTCACCTGCAAAGTCTGCTTTGCCTGATCGCCCGTCAGTGTGAAGATGGCATCATCGGGGGTTTGTGGCTCGCCGTTGACCACCGACATCCGCACCACCACTTCTGCCGAAGCCTGCACCCCGTCCGCCGGGTGGAAACCAATATGCACATCGTGTTCCTGACCGGCAATCAAGGTCTGCGGCAGGGCCACCACCATCCGCCGGGTGATAATCTCTACCGCCGGTTCAGCAATTTCAACTCCACCGCCGGTCTCGTCATCAAAACGAGACAGTTCATCGACCGCGCTGGCTCCCTGCTCGGTCAGCCGGTAGACCATGTTGCCGTCCATCTGGATATAGCCTTTGGTGACCAGACGGCGAATGGCCTTGCTGAAGCGACGTTCGGTCATGTCCAGCCGGTCGATGATCTCATCAACGTCGGCGGTTGGCGAGTCGATACGTCCGAAAAAGCGCAGAATATCGAGCGCTCCCGGCAGCGGTTCAAGTGTTTTGAGATGAAACGGCAGTTCCATAACACGATCTCCAGACCAATATCACACCCCCAGTATAGCCGGGCCATCACTTACATGCCATTGACGGTTTCCAGCGCCAGATCGTGCAGCCGGACGACCGCCTCATGCAGGTCGGAAGCAGAGACAACGAACGAGATACTCACCTCGGACGCACCCTGCGCAATCGCCAAAACGTTGATACCGTGATTGCCGAGTGTGGTGAACACACGCCCGGCCACACCGGGTGTACCGCGCATACCGGCTCCGACAACCGTGACGATCACCACATCCTCCATCACATCCACACCATCGACATTCTGCGCTGCAATTTCCTGCCGCAGTTCAGCTTCGACCGCCTCTTTGACACGCAGCGCTTTTTCGTCGGTCACGGTGAAGCAAAAACTCTGCTCCGACGACGCCTGCGAGATCATGAGAATGTTGCCGCCAGCCTGCGCCGTCGCCAGGAACGCCCGTCCGGCGATACCCGGTACGCCAAGCATACCCGGCCCGCTGACGGTGAGCATACTGATATTCGAGACATTGGTCACAGCCTTGATGACGGTCGAACTGGGCTGCATCTCGGCCCCGATAAGCGTGCCGGGGAAATCCGGGTTGAACGTGTTGCGCACCCGGATGGGAATCTTCTGTTTGACGATGGGCTGGACGGTCTTGGGATGGACGACTTTGGCCCCATAATACGCCAGTTCGCCCACTTCCTGGTACGAGACGTAGGGCAGCACCTGCGCCCGGCTGTCAATACGCGGGTCAGTGGTCATCACACCGTCCACATCGGTCCAGATGGTGAACTCGTCGGCGTGGAGCATGGCGGCGAAGATAGCGGCACTGTAATCACTGCCGCCGCGCCCCAGTGTGGTGTAGCTGCCGTCAGGCGCACTGCCAATGTAACCCGTGATGATCGGTGTCACGCCGCTCTCGATATGCGGAACCAGACGATGCTGGATATTGCTCTCGGTCTCTTTCCACAGCGGGCTGGCGTTCTGGTGCGTGCCATCGGTGGCGATCAGGCGGCTGGCATCTATCGCCCTGGCATTGACACCGTTCTGCTTGAGCGCCGCCGCCACTATCTGACTGCTGATGCGCTCGCCAAATGAGACAACGGCGTCAGCGATGCGCGGTGTCACCTCACCGACAATGCAAATCGCCTGACACAGTTCGATATGGCTGTCGAACAGCTTGTTGATCGACAGCAGCGTCTCCTCACGGATCGAACCCGGTCGCGTCAGACGGTTGACAGCTTCCTCGTGCCGGTCGCGCAGTTTTTGCGAAAGCGACAGATACCCCCACCGGTTCCCGTCTGCCGCCATCTTGACGGAGCGGATCAGCGCATCGGTCACACCCGACATCGCCGATACCACAGACACCACACGCTGATCCCGCTCAAGGCTGTTGGTGATGATGCCGACGACATTCTGGATGGCTTCCGGGCTGCCGACGGAGGTCCCGCCAAATTTCATGGTCAAAATCATGGTTGTGCGTCTCCCTCGATTTGGCAATAAAAAAGCGTGTGGGAGATTTCCCACACGCTTCTGGCGACCGTGTTCTTGCCACTACGACAAGCAGAAATCTCCCCACCGATGTCGGCGCGGCATAGTCATAGTGGTAGTCATCATGGTATTGAAATTCAGCATGGTTTTGTGATGCTCAAATATCGACCGCTAAAGAAGATACCCCGCTGATACAGACCTGTCAAGGAATTGTGTCAAAGCGGGGAAATCCACGTTCCATAACGGCGATAACTACCGGCCCGCCACCGTAGGTCGTGTAGCGCAGATGCATAGATTCACCGACGAACATGGCGTAAACCATCCCCTCCGGCAGCAGCTTCGGGATACCCACCGGCATACCGGAACCGTCCAGCAGCAGCGGATCGGCATCCGGCGCACCCAACCAGTATCCATCCTCCATCGCATATACAAAGGTGTGTGAATCCGGCACCCAGGTGACGGTGGCCGGTTCATTCAGCATTTCGTATGCCATCACATCGCTGCCATCACCCTCAGCTACCACCAGCATGAACTTATCCAAACCCTCTCGCTGTGTTCCGATCAACCATGCCCCATCATGCGACCACTGCGGCAAACCGAAAAATGAGGTCGAAACCGCACCAGTACGTTCCGCATGACCCGACATATCAATCTGCCACAACGCCACCAGCGGCATATCGCCTTCGGCATAGATCATATCCACACCCGGCACCGCCACGTTGAACACACCCGTCCCTATCCACTGTGGTCGCGGGAAGAAACGGTATTCGGCAGCGGTAGCGACCGCATCAAAGCTAAAGACCTGCCCACTATCGAGAATGTGGATACTACCTGCGTCCTCGCCATATAATCCAGGCACCACCACCGCGACGGATTCGCCATCAGGGGCGATGGTAAACCGTCCGCCCGGTGCCAGCGCTGTAACCTCCCCGCTGGTCAAATCCACCTGGTAGAGATCGTCGTTCTCGCTGCCGCCAAACTCGCTGAAAAAGAAGGTATTGAACAGCAGAGTCGTCTCGTCCAGCCATTCAAACTGGTCAATGGCGAACTGCGCACCTTCCATCTCGAAAGCGGCTTCGGCGTCAAACAGCATCGTTTCGCCAGTGTCATCAACCACCCACAGCGCCCCCTCACGGGTAAATGCAACTCTTTGCTCATCCGGCGCAAGACGCACCCGATCCACGCCATTGCCTGCCAGCAAACGTGTCTCGCCATCACGCCACAGGAACAAATCACCGCCGGTGGTCCATGCCACCATCGGAGCCGCAGTGTCCTGCAACAACATTAGAATCAGCAACCAGACCAACATATACACCCCTCATTGACTTCTCGATGAACCATTATGGCGTTTGGGGTACAATTCAGGCAACTGAAGAAAGCGAGACTGAAATGACAGTTGTCTCACTCGAACATGTAACCAAACGGTTCCAGGGTACCGAGGGTATCGACGATACCATCACCGCCCTGGACAACGTTTCCCTGCGCATCAGCGAGGGCGATGTGCTGGCGATTCTGGGACCGTCCGGCTGTGGCAAATCGTCGCTGCTGCGCATCATCGGCGGCCTGATGGAACCCGACAGCGGCACCGTCTACTACGACAATGTGCCGCTGCGCGATGTACCGCTGGAAGATCGCGGAATCGGCATGGTGTTCCAGAGCGGCGCATTGATGCCGCACTGGGAAGCCCGTCGTTCAGTTGATTTCTTTCTTCGGCTGCGCAAACGCGAACACGAAGTCCCGGAGCGCGTGCGCCAGATTTCACACATTACCGGGATCGGCATTGAACATCTGCTGGACCGGATGCCGCGCCAGCTTTCCGGCGGTGAGCGCCAGCGGGTCGCGGTGGCACGGGCGCTGACTCGCGATATGCGCCTGCTGCTGTTTGACGAACCTTTCGCCAATATCGACGCCAAACTGCGGACCCAATGCCGCATCGAACTCAACAAACTGCTGTACCAGTTCCCGGTGACGTCCGTCTACGTGACCCACGATCAGGTGGAAGCCATCGCCCTCTCCAAGCGCATCGCCGTCATGCGTGACGGACATTTCGAGCAGTTGGGGACCTTCCAGCATCTCTACGCCAGCCCGATTAACCTGTTTGTGGCAAAGTTCATCGGCACACCGCCCATCAACACCTTTGAGGGCCGGGTGGAAGACGGCCATTGGTACGGCGAGGATTTCGGCGGTTTCCCCATGCGCAGCGATTTACCCAACGGCACACCGGTCACCCTGGGCATTCGCCCGCAGTATATGTGGATGGAAGAGGGCGGCATCCCCGGCGTGGTCGATTCGGTGACGCCCTTCCTGGCCGAGAGATACCAGCTTGTCGAGGTATGGCTGGGCAAAGAACGTTGGGCGATCACCGTGCCGCTCCAACATCAGATCGACATCGGCTCGACCATCTATAGCAAAATGGACGAATCCGAAGCACTGTACTTCGATACCCACAACGGCCAGCGCATCGGCTAATCGAATGTGATCAAATCGGCAATATTCTCCAATATGGACGGACCGATACCGCTCACCTGATCCAGATCATCGGGTCCGGCGAAGGGGCCGTTGGCCTCGCGGTAATCGATGATCCGCTGGGCCAGTGCCGGACCAATGCCGGGCAGAGTCGTCAACTGGTCGATGCTGGCGCTGTTGACACGGATCAAACCCATCTCGGTCGGGATGGCAACCTGTTCTTCTTCGGCCTGCTCATACACATGCACATGTGCTCCATCAATCAGGAGCGCCGCCAGATTGACCCGTTCCAGGTCGGCGTTGTCGCTGGCTCCACCGGCAGCCTCAATCGCATCCAGCGCCCGGCTGCCGGGGTCCAGTTCGACGGTCGTCTCCGGGTTGGCGACCGCGCCGGTGACATACACCAGGATAGGACCAGGTGTGGCCGAGGGGGACGATGTGGGCGTAGCGGGTGGCGGATTAATAACGATTTCCACCGGCTCCGGCTGGCTGCGGATCAGGAGAAAAGCTCCGGCGACGACCGCCAGAATGGCGACAACAAAAACGGTGATTGTGATACGCGGGTTGTAGGTCACAAAGATTGCTCCGAGAGTTCAAAACGGGCGATGAGACCGGGCTGACCATCGGGAATCTCCCCGATCACCGCCAGATTGTCAATAGGAATAGTCCAGCTAAAATCACGGTCGCTGATTAGACTGATGATGCGCGTCAGCATGGCGTGATCGATGTCCCGGTTGCCCAACGTAATATGCGGCTGCCAGGTCTCTGGATGGTAGTAAGGGGAAACGGATTCCCCCACACCCTCAAGTGCCGACCATAGATGCCGGTTGATACCGCTGATGGGTTCGGCGGGCAGCACCGGGACAAATAACACCGGATTGGCACCGGTGAATATGCCCAGTCCGCTGGTCCTGACGGTGAACGGGGTAAGCTCACGGGCGACTACAGCCAGAACTTCGCGCAGCCGTTCCAGATCGTAGTTGCTGGCGACATGGTAAGAGTAATGCGGTACCGGCTGCTGGCTGACACCGGCAACACCGAATCGGGTTTTGAACTCTGTCCACAGGTCCTTGACCACCCCTTCATGGTAGGGGTCGAGCAGGGAAACCACGCCGTACATATCCGAGTCCTGACGCTTGAACGCGACTATTTCACTCAGTATAGTTGACACCATGTTACTGAACAGTTCTACTTTACCCTGGCCTGCCGATTGGCGCGAGATTTTCGGGTGCAGCGCCCCCATCATTCTGGATATCGGCTTCGGCTACGGTCACACGCTCCACCATCTGAGCGCCCAACACCCGGACGCCAACATCATCGGACTGGAAATCGACCATACCTGTCTGGTCCGGGCGGAAAAGGCGCTGGCGCGAGGGCAGTTGCCCAATGTGCATGTGGTCCGCAGCCGGGCCGAAACGGCCCTCCATCACCTGTTCACACCGGCCAGCCTGAATCAGGTCCATATCAACTTCCCCGATCCCTGGTTCAAATCGAAGCATTCCGGTCGGCGATTGATGCAGCGCGACACGCTGGACGCTATCGTCAGCCGGTTGGAACCGGACGGCCTGTTCTTCCTGGCGACCGACATCTTCGACTACGCTGAGATGAGCGCCGAGCTATTGGCCCATACACCTGGATTGACTAACCAGCTAGATACCGCCTGGACCAACTCACTGCCAGACCGGGCCGTGACCAAGTACGAGCAAAAAGCGCGGGCCGCCGGGCGTGCCTGCTACTATTTCGCCTACCGGCGCAATCACCAACCCGCACCGCATATAGCCGTTATCGAGGAACTCCCCATGCCCCATGTCATCCTGCGTTCACCGCTCAATCTGGACGAAATGATGGACCAGTTCTCACCGGAGCCAGCTTACGCTCAGGACGATCTGCGGGTGAAGTTCATTGACGTTTTCCGCAACGAGATCAGTCTGCTGTTCGAGGTCTACGTCCATGATCCCACCATCGAACAACGCATCGCCGTGATTCTGGCCCAACGACAGGGCGCGGGCGAATACATCCTTAAATTAAGTTCGTTGGGGTTACCGCGCTCAACCGCGGGGGTCCACTACGCCGTTGGGGTTCTGGGCGATTATCTGGTGTCGCTGCACCCGGATGCCACATTACTGGAACGACGTATCCGTTCCGGAGTCTGATGTTGCAAGATTGTATGCCGGAATTTACAGGTTTTTACATCCAGCTTTACGATTCCTTAATATAATAGTAGAAAGACCAGCTTAACGAGTCAGCGGCGGTGCAACATGGCACTCTATAATCAGGATATGTTTGATCCGGTCCGCTTCACTTTTACGGCGGA
>CAYQJO010000209.1:0-7546 GCA_964417785.1 uncultured Anaerolineaceae bacterium
TGAGTAAAAAAATATCTTTTTCTGTCAATCCGGGTGATTGGCAGCGCATAAACCAGCCTGTGGATATTGGGATTGACCCGGCACAGGCTGGCTTGGGCAATACCTTTAAAGTGATTGAGGAGGATAGACAGGGCAATACGATAGATGAAGCCGTGTCTTTTCAGTGGCATACAGGTGTCTTGACACTGCTCATGACAGGCCAAACCCCCGCAAATGCACAGCGCTTCTATGCCCTGGTCACAGCAGATTACACGCCACCCATTGAACCACTCGTCAATCTGACGGATGGTGTAGACCATCAGGAACAAGAAAGCTACAAAATCGAAACCCCGGCGGCAACCTATCTCTATCACAAACTTGGCGCGGGCTTCGCCAGTATTTTTGATCCCGACGGCAGCGATTGGTTGAGCTACCGGCCTTTCGGCGGCTCCAATGGTAAATATCGGGGTATCCCCAACCTGGCTCACCCGGAAAATCATTTCCATCCCGGCGGCACCAGTTGCAAGAGTGAGATCATCAGCAGTGGGCCGCTAAAGGTTAAGATTGCGTCGGAATCCAACGATGGGGAATGGGCCTGCACCTGGGAGATTTACCCGTTCTTTGCCCGCCTGACAGTGTTAAAAGTTGGGCATCCTTACTGGCTGCTCTATGAAGGGACGCCCGGCGGGAAACTGGACGAAGAAAGCGATTACTGCGTGCGCTCCGATGGGGTGCGCTTGCCCCTGACAGAATGTTGGGAACTGCCGCTGCCAGCGCCAGAATGGATTTATTTCGGTGCGTCGAACACGAATCGGGTGTTGTATCTTGTCCATCATGAGGCCGATGAACATATCGATTCCTTCTGGCCGATGGAACACAATATGACCGTCTTCGGTTTTGGGCGTAAGGGTATTGAAAAATTCATGACGAAAACACCGGCGCAGTTCACCATTGGCTTTGCAGAAGATGGCACATATCAAGCGGCACAGCGTGTGATTGATTCAGCATTCCGCCCGCTGGAAATTTCCGGCTTACACTGAAGACTGGGATCGGGTAGACCAACTACTCCAATCCTTCGTTTTTGATTCATAGAATTCAACTAGCAGACTGAAAGGGAAGTTTTAATAAATGGACTACACCAAGCCTAATCCAGAAATGTATAACGTACCCTATGTAACCCACAGCTTTAATGGAATGCCTTATCGATTATTGGGGCGTTCCGGCCTGCGCGTCTCCGCCGTCGGCCTGGGAACATGGAAATTTGGTTTCCCGGAGACAGGCGACGGAGCGCGAGTTGAAAAGGCAGTGGCGTTTCAAATTATGGATCGTGCCATTGAACTTGGGGTTACATTCTGGGATACGGCCAATCGATATAATGCTGGTTCGGGCAATTCCGAGCGAGTGATCGGAGAATGGTTGCAGAACAACCCGGATCAAAGGCGCAACATCGTGCTGGCAACCAAAGTCTATGGCGGTATGGATGGCATTACCCCGAATCATTCACGTTTGTCTCGCGGAAACATCCTGGACTCGGTCTATGCCTGCCTCAAGCGGCTGCGAGTGGATACCATTGATCTCCTGTACTTCCATACTTTCGATCACAGCACACCCGTTGAAGAGAGCCTGGCGGCTGTGGAAGACCTGGTGAGCCAAGACCTCGTGCGCTATTTTGCTGTCTCCAACTTCACCGTTGACCAACTCAAGATTTACCGTGCGGCTGAAACGGTACGTACCCGCATGCTGGCGATCCAGAACGGCTACAATCTGCTCGATGGCGAGTCGCATAAGGGCGTGCTGCAATACGCGGCGGAAAACCACATCGACTACGTGGCGTGGGGTCCGCTGGCGAAGGGGCTTCTCACCGAGCGTTACCTGGATTTATCGAACGTTGGCAAAGGGGATCGATTGCACGATGAGGGTACGCTTGAAAGTGACGCATCAGAAAATAAGATACATAAAGTTCAGGCCCTGAACAAACTCGCCCAATCGTGGGGTATGACCGTCAGCCAGATGGTATTACAGGCAATGCTACAAACACCTGGCATGGGACCGGTGATTCCCTCCTCATCCTCTGTTTCACAATTGGAAGCGAATGCTACAGCAGGAACACTTCACTTCGACCCGGTTCAACTTCATCAGATCAACCAGCTAATGGCAAAGGACAACTTGTGATAACCCATAACTCAGACTGGTAATTGCTATGTACCTTTTAGCTCGCAGTGGAGGGCGTAGCGGTCTCCTCGGTACGTGATGCGCAGGAATTCTACCGGGATGTTATGTTGCGAATAACCGATGCGTTCAATAACCAGGATCGGATCATCTTCATCGATGCCCAGATATTCGGCAGTGTTTGCCGCAGCAACCTGAGCGCGAATGGTCTGTTCGGCGCGGCTGATCACGATGTGGTAATCCACTGCCAGCGTTTCGCTCAATGAACGTTTGGAGAAATCATTTTCAAGGATACCAGGCACATACTTATGCACCAGACAAGACACTTCAACACTCAAAGGTTTTCCATCGGCAAAACGTAGCCTCTTGAAGACCGCCAATTCTTCACCAACCTCAGCATTCAAAAAGGCGGCTGTGCTGGAAGACATAACAGCTGTACTAGAATTAATAAGTTCTGTATAGGGTTCCATCCCGCGATTACGCATATCTTCGGCAAAGTTGACGATATGGGTCAAATTCGAAGTTATCATAGGTTGGGCGACGAATGTCCCCTTACCGCGACGGCGATAAATCGTGCCATTTTCGACCAGGATGTTCAGCGATTGGCGAACAGTAATCTGGCTAACCCCATATCGTTTTTTGAGTTCGGATTCCGGCGGGATCATCTCACCTGGCTTCCATACACCAAGTTCGATATGGCTACGAAGGATTTCGTAAAGTTGATGGTAAAGTGGAACAGGACTTTCGCGATCAAGCATCTCTTGGTGTTCAAGTAATGCGGGGTTCTTCAGAATTGCCATGATTTACCTTGTTATTGTGTTTGTGTTTTCTTGAACTATATTAGCACACTCACCTGACATGTGAAGTTGATGCGAATCGAATAACATAACTTTCTAATATTGTCATCTGTTCCAGATCAGGAGTGCTCGTAGGAAATGACATGCCACCGGTAAACCCGCTCTGGCAGGCAACGGAAAAGAGGCATATCCACGAAAGGGATTGATATGACAGATTTCGATTGAATTGACGGATATATCTGAACACATCAGTTTTTGACAGGTCACGATAAAAGTTATAATATTATACTTATTATTGGAGATCAGGATTTGCCCCACATCAGATGCTGAAATCCCGGCGGAAAGGCATGGTGGAGGGTGTTGGTACTGGCAGATACATGAGGACATATTTGTTTTTCCTGTTCTTAGAAAACCTGGGTGTTGAGTAACTCCCTTTGAACGGGTTTCTTCGTGCATTGGATTGACGATGCACTACGTATTTTTGTCATTTGAAAGGAAATTTGAATGTCTCAAGACAAAGTCAAAGTCGGAATCGCAGGTTGTGGCGTGGTGGCAACCGCATATTACCTGCCTTATCTGATGCGGATGGATAATGTGGAGATCACCGCCGTTTGCGATATATACAAAACGCGGACTGAAGCCTGCGTCCGACTTTTCGGTGCGAAGGAAGAGTATCTCGACTATTATGAGATGCTGGAAAAAGCCGATCTGGACGCCGTATTTATCCTGACTGCGCCGGGTACACATGTTGATTTCACGTTGGCGGCGGTAGAAAATGGCAGGCATGTCGTCATCCAGAAGCCGCTGGCGATGAACATGGAAGACGCCAACAAGATTGCCGATGCAGTCCGCAAAAACAACGTAAAATGCATCGTGGAACCGAGTTCTAACAGCTCGCTGGACCCGGATATCGCCCAACTGCGCGATCTGGTCAAGAAGGGCGTGCTGGGCGACATCATGTGGTTCTCGCTGGGAGCAACCGGTCCGACGAGCTACGGCCCCGGCCTTTCCAGCAATCCCTACGGGCAGGATGCCTTCTACACAGCAGATAGCGGCGGCTTCCTCTTTGATCTGCCTTACGCCCCCTCCAACATCGTTTCGGTGTTAGGCGCATGCAAGAGCGTATTTGCGCACACCAAAATCGCCCCGGTTGATCACAAAATCGTGCCGGAGGAGGAATATGATAAGTTCCTGGCCGGTGTGACCGATCCCGACCAGGCCAATTACTGGGATGTGGTCGTCAACCTGCCACGTACCAAACCGGTGAAAATGGAAGCGGTGGATCAAGCCTACTCCATGTATGAGATGACCGATGGTTCTCATGGTGTGTGCCATGTTGGGCGCATTTACCACCCTATCCTACCCGGTGCGGATAAGGGTTCGCTGGCGGTCTACGGCACAGAAGGCAACCTGATCTTCGGTGCCGGGTATATGGCCTCAATTATCAGCACTCAAAAGGACTTACTGCCGGGCGTAGACGATGACGGCTGGTTCCACATCCCACTGAGAGGGGATCGCAGCAAGGCCAAGTGGCCGCAGCCTGTCCCCGGTGCGTTCAATTACTACCATGAGTCGTCACAGCATCTTATCGACTGTATCATTGAGGATAAGGAACCGATCCCCAATATTGACTGGGGCCTGCACATCACGGAGATGATGTACGCTGCGTTGGTGTCGTCGCGGACGGGCGAACTCTACCAGATGACGACAACAATTGACTACTAAGATCTGAATGATGGATCAGGTCAAAGTTGCAGTGATCGGGCTGGGTTTTGGGCAGTTCCATGTCAGGACACTGGCACACGTAGACGATGCTCGCCTCGTCGCTATCGCGGATAAAGTCGGGAATGTGCCAGGTGGCCTTGATACTTATGCCGCCCGCTACGGCGCGAAGGGGTATACAGACAGTACAGCAATGTTTGAACAGGAAGACCTGGACGCAGTGGTGATCGCCACATCGCCCAAATATCGTGCTGAGATCATTGAACAGGCGGCCTCTCGCGGGGTCGCCATGTTCATAGAAAAACCCTGGGCGACCAACCTCGCACATGCCAGAGAACTGGCAGAACGCTGCCAGAAGCATAACGCGACGGTCATGGTCGGGTTCAGCTTCCGCTTTCACCCGGCGATTGTCAAACTGCGAGAACTGATGGACGGCGAATTGGGGTCAGCTCGGATGCTGAACGGCGAATACGTCTTTGACTTTCTCCCTCCGGCAGATGGTTGGCTGTGGGACCCGGAAAACGGTAATGGTTTGTTCAACGAGAATTCCTGCCACCTGTTTGATGCAGTCTGCTACCTGATGGGCAGGCCGATCTCCGTCATGGCGGAGGCAGTGAACTTCGCTGGCAGGCCGTCGGAAGAGGCGGCGGCTATTGCTATCAAGTTTGAGGGCGGTGCTATCGCCGGGTTGACCGTCGGCGGTTACGGTGCAAACGCCTTCTGGGATTATCCCCGCATCGACATCACGACAGAAAACGGGCAGGCCCGCCTGAAAGGGCAGCATCATATGTGGGAATCGCTTTCCTGGGCGCTCCGTGACGCAGACATCGTACAGTCGATGACGCAGCCGCCGGAAATCCTGGGGACGACGCGCTACACCCACGCCATGACCTACTTCCTGAACTGTGTCAAGAATGGTGAACCGCCTTCCGGTACGATTGACGATGGTGTTGTCGCGGTTGCGATTGCGGAAGCAGTGTATGAATCCGCCCGAACGGGCAAAAAAATAGAACTGGATTTGTAGAAGAACGGGGGAAAATCATGAGATTAGGTCTGAGTCTCGATGGCGGTGGAGATGTGCTTGATGTTGCGGTGCAACACGGTATCAAAGGTGTACCGGTTTCTGCCGATCAACTGGCGAATGGAGGCGTAGACGCAACCCTTGCCCCACTGAAAGAGCGTGGATTGGAAGTCTGTCAGATTGGTCTGTTCATGTTCAATGTACTCAACAGTGATACCGAAGCACAGGCGAAACAGGCCGCTACCCTGAAAAAAGTAATTCCACTGGCGGCAGATACTGGTTGTCCATACATTGTCATCAATGGTGGAAATTTCCATCCTTCCGGGTATGGCGCGGGCGATACTCGCAACTTCGCCGAAGAAGCACTTGATAGGGTCGCAGAAGGGCTGAAACCGCATTTGGAAGCGGCGGAAAAGTATGGCGCAAAGCTCACCATCGAAGCCTATTTGAAGACGGTAGTAAATTCACCGGAGAGCTTCCTTAAATTGAAAGAGAAGGTTGGTGGATCAGATGCGCTGTGCTGCAACATCGATGTGACCAGCCTTTACGACTATCGCGACCTGTGGAATCCTGCACCGAAGGTAGAGCATATCTGCACATCGCTTGCTGGACATTATGGCCTGGGGCATATAAAGGGAATCGCGCTGAAAGATGGATTCCACATCCATGCGGAACTGACCCCAATCACCGAAGACCCAACTGATTGGGAACAGGTACTCACGCTGATGGCTCCGCATGTGCCACAGGATAGCTGGGTAATCCTGGAACATGTCGCGTCATTGGAGGAAGCAGAAATGAACATCGCACATCTGCGCAATGCTGCATCGAACGCCGGTGTGATCCTGAGCTAACCCAACCAAAAGGAAAGAACTAATAATGAGGTTTCCATCGATTCCAGAAGCAACCCGTATCGCTCGATTGCAGCATCCCGGCAGAAAAGTCCGCATGGTTCTGGATACCGATACCTACAACGAGATCGATGATCAATTTGCAGTGGTCTATGCGCTGCTATCGCCAGAGCAAATGTCGGTAGAAGCGATCTATGCCGCACCGTTTCACAATAATCGCTCCAATGGCCCGGAAGATGGCATGGAGCGCAGCTATGAAGAGATTCTGCGCCTGTTAGATCGAATAGACGTTTCCCCAAGTGACTTCGTATTCAAAGGATCAACGGCCTACCTTGCAGACGAACAAACCCCACAGGACAACGCCGCTGTACGCGATCTAGTGGATAAGGCGATGGCGAGTTCTGAAGATGATCCGCTGTATGCGGTCGCCATCGGCGCGATCACCAACGTTGCTTCAGCGATATTGGCAGAACCAGAGATTATCAAGAAGATTGTTGTTGTTTGGTTAGGGGGACATGCACTCCACTGGCCCGACACCAAGGAGTTTAATCTGCACCAGGATGTACCGGCAGCGCGTGTCATCTTCGACTGCGGTGTGCCAATGGTGCAAATTCCATGCATGGGGGTTACATCGCACCTTTTTACGACTATGAGCGAACTCGATACCTACGTGCGTGGCAAGAACCGTATTAGCGATTATCTGTGTGAGATTTATGAAAGGTATGCGTCCGATCACTACGCTTACTCGAAAGTAATCTGGGACATCTCCACCATTGCTTGGCTGATTGATCCGACCTGGGTTCCAACTATTCTTGTTCATAGTCCCGTGTTGACCGATCAGGTCACATGGAGTTTAGATCAATCCCGACATTTGATCCGTTCAGCCAATTACATCTACCGTGATCGAATCTTTGCCGATCTATTCTCGAAGCTATCGAATTCCAGTCTTGGATGACTCCAGTGAACAAACTCAGGCGCAGATTATATGCACCACATGCCCCACCGCAGAT
>CAYQJO010000210.1:0-7513 GCA_964417785.1 uncultured Anaerolineaceae bacterium
GCGCCGTTAAACACATAATCGATCAAATCCGGGAGTTCCGGCACATCGACGCCCGTGACAGCGGTGTCGATGTGCCGGAACTCCCGGATTTGATCGATTATGTGTTTAACGGCGCGGACGACCTCGGCAGCGAGTCCTTCGAGCAGCAGATCGCCGCATTGCCTACTCCGACGCCTACGGTGGTGCAGCCGCCGACCAACACCCCGCCGCCCGGTGTGACCTTCACACCTGCGCCGACTGCAACGGCAACCGTCCCGGCCACGGAAGACCCGCTGGCGATTATCCCCGAACTCAACGACCCCAGCCGGATTACGGTTTTGCTGCTGGGGATTGACCAGCGCAGCGCTCTGGGCGATACCGGCCCATTCCGTACCGATACGATGATGCTGGCGCAGATTGATCCGGTGCGTAAGACCGCCGGTGTGTTGTCAATCCCGCGTGACCTGTGGGTCAACATTCCCGGTTATGAAGCGGCTCGCATCAACACCGCCAACTTGCTTGGCGACCGCGACAGTTTGCCCGGCGGCGGTCCTGGTCTGGCAATGGAGACCGTGCGTGCCAACATCGGTGTGCCGGTGGATCACTTCGTCCGGGTCAACTTTGACGCCTTTTTCGGTGTGGTCAACACCATCGCACCTAACGGCATTGAAGTCTGCGTGCGAGAAGAGATCATCGATCCCAAGTACCCTGATGCCGGTTATGGCACCATCCGCGTCGAGTTTCAGCCGGGCTGTCAGGTGATGGATGCTGAACGCCTGCTGCAATATGCCCGGACCCGTGCGACCGAAGGCAGTGATTTTGACCGCGCTCGCCGCCAGCAGGAAGTCCTCAAAGCGCTTCAGGCGGAGGTCCTCAATGTAGGTGGGGTGACGCAGTTTATCACGAGTATCCCCGATCTGTATTACCGGCTGGCGGGCAGTTACCAGACCAATCTCTCGCTGGAACAGATTTTGCAACTGGCGCAACTGGTCGGCCAGATGAACACCGATGACATCACCTTTAACTCGATCAACAATCTGCATGTGGAACTGGCGACGACCGAGGACGGGCAGCAAATCCTGATTCCACGCCAGAATCAAATCCGGTTCGTGGTGCAGGAGACCTTCAACCCGCGCCAGGACCTTACCCTGGCCGATCTGGCTGATCTGGCGGAACGTGAGGACGCCTCCATCGTTATCTACAACAACACCGACATCAGCGGATTGGCCGGCAACACCCGCGACTGGCTGACCAGCCGGGGAGTGCAGGTGGCGAGTGTAGGCAACGTGGAACCGCCAACCAATACCGACTCCATCACCATCCGCGATTACACCGGCAATCCCTGGACGGCCCGCTATCTGGCGGCGCTGCTGAATCTCGAACAGAGTGCCATCGAACCCGGCACCGACGGGCTGACCGCCAACGATGTGATGATCGTGGTGGGTCGCAGCGCCGAAACGCTGCTATCCGGGCAGTAGCACTGCCAGCGTCTCGGACTCCCAGATGCGGGTGAAGGGTGTGCCGTTCACCCGCATTGTTTCGCCTGTAATCACTGGATCGGCGATCACGGCGCAAGGGGTGTATTCCGTGTCCGCCAGAACCGGTGTGTTCACATGCTTGATATGGCGACCCTCCAGCAGTATCCACAGCGGATATTCCCCCCGGCTGCCGATGGCGAGTCCGATTTCGCTGCATGCGCCGACCTGTTCCGCCGTAATCCGATAATCATCTTCCATTCCCGGCATATTGGCGAAGTAGAGACTATCATCCCACAGCCGGTTTTCCTGTCCCATCCAGGCGCGATTCTGATTGAAGAACAGCGGATAGACCGCTATCACCAGCAGCAGCACACCAAAGACGGTCCGCCAACGCTCGGACAATACATGTGCCACCAGCGGCGAGAGCAGCACGAAAAAGGGCAGATGCAGCCGGGCGTGCCAGGGCTGCCACGTCAGTACTGTGCAGAACAGCACAAAAGCGGCCACCACAGTCAACGTATATACCCTTGCTGGCCCTTGCTTCCACAGGCAAAGGCCAGCTCCAACGATTCCCAACAGCAGATGCAGTGGTGCCGGGGCGAGGTCTTCGTGCATGGTCCAGGCCGGTAGGGCGAAAGTCTCGCCGGGGAAGGTCGTGCGCGGATCGTCTATGGCGATACCGATGGCGTCATGAATCCGAACCACACCGCGCTCCACATCGTCGCGCAAACTGCCGGGTAAAACGACATGCAGGCCGATGTTGCGAATCAGATTGGAGACCGTTACCGCCGGGGACAGGACCCCGTTGGCATAGCTTTCGACATGCGGACCGAAGGGCGATCCGAACACGGTGATATTGCGCCCATAATGTGGTGCGACCAGGGCCAGCGCGACAATCCCGGCGATGAGTATATGTCGCCAGCGGTGACGTGCGATCCAGACAAACCATAACAGCAGCGGCAGTGCGTAGATATAAGCGGTCGCTTTAGTCAGAACGAGCAGGCCGAGGCTCGCACCGATGGCAGCCTGTTGATGTATCTGTGTGTTTTCGCGGACAGGCAAAAGTCTGTCCCTGTGATTGGTCCGTTGTGACCTGTAGGGACGCCATTCTTGGCGTCTAGCATACCGCAGCACAAAATACACTGCGCACACCAGCCAGAACGCCGTCACATAATCGTTTTGCGATCCCGACGCCTGCAAAATCCCCATCGGAATGGTGGCGCAGAACACCGCCGCGAAAATTCCGCCGCTGCCCCACAACCGGGTGATGGCCGAGACGCCGATCAACGAGCCGATCATGGCCGCCCACTGGACCATGTTGGCGAAGCGGTCGCTGCCCGCTAGAACATACAGATGGGTGATGGCGTATTCTGCCCAGGGATGCTGGTAAAGCTGGCGCAAATCCGATGCGGGATAATGGTCGATGCTCTGGTTCTGGACCCAATGCGCCACCCGTGCCATGTGGTAGGTCATCGAGTCCCAGGTGTTCGGTGGGGCGATGAATGCGGTTATTCCGGTGATGAGAATGATTAAGAGCAGGGCAATCAATCCTGCGGACGGCCAGAAGGCCATCCCTACATTGTCGGTATGTTCGTAGGGACGCGCTTCTGCGCGTCCGAATACGGACCACACAATCCCCACTACCGCCGCACCCCACGCGACCACCAACCCCACCGAGGTCAGCCAACCGAACAAACTCAGGATTTCGGTCACGGTGGTCAGATAGACGCCCCACACCAATGCCGCCATCAGCGCCGCATCGCGCCATGACTCGCAGCGTGGGTTCATCCACCGCCAGAGCAGCCAGTATGCGATGACGGGCAGAACCGCCAGCATATCACCGATAGCCGAGGACGATTTTGGTTACGGTACGGGCCACATCGGCCACCCGGTATTCCGGCGGGGCAACCCAATCTGACGGTGTGTTCAGGACAATATCGACAGCCCGTTCCAGATCGTCGGCATTGCCACCGGCCAGAATGTTACTGCCGACTTCCAGCGTTTCCGGGCGTTCGGTCACATCGCGGATAGTGACGTTGGGTACGTTGAAGATGGCGCATTCTTCCTGGACGGTGCCGCTGTCGCTGATGACACAGCGGGCGGTCTTTTCCAGGTGAACGAAGTCGAAGAAACCGAACGGCTCCGAAAGGCGCAGATACGCCGGGTCGATGTCGATGCCCTGGATGCGGTCGGCGGTACGTGGATGCGTGCTGACGATGACCGGCTGCTGGTAGGTCTCACCGATGCGACACAGCCCATCAACCAATCCGCGCAGCCGGTCGGGTAGATCGACGTTTTCGGCACGGTGCAGCGTTACCAGGAAGAACGCGCCTTTTTCAACGCCAAGCTGCGCCAGAATATCGCTGCTGTCGATGGCGTCGCGGTGGTGATCCAGCACTTCGTAGATGGGATTGCCGGTGACGTAAATCTGTTCGCCGGGTATGCCCTCCCGCAGTAAGTTCTGGCGGCTGCGTTCGGTGTAGGGCATCAGCACATCGCTGCTGTGGTCGATAATGCGCCGGTTGACCTCCTCCGGCACACGGTTGTCGTAACAGCGGTTGCCGGCCTCCATGTGATATACGGGAATGCCCGTCCGTTTAGCGACGATGGCGGCAAGTGCGCTGTTGGTATCGCCCAGGAGCAGGAGCCGGTCGGGTTGCTCGCGGGTCAAAATATCGCCGGTCTGGGTGATGATCTGGCCGATCTGGTCGGCGAAACTGCTGGCCTGCACGCCCATATAGATGTCGGGCGACCGTACCCCCAACTGCTCGAAGAAAATATCGCTCAGGTTTCGGTCGTAGTTCTGCCCGGTGTGGACCAGGATATGCTCACAGAAGCGGTCAAGATGCTCGATGACGCGGCTGAGCCGTATAATCTCCGGGCGTGTACCCAGAATGGTCATGATTCTCACGCGGACATTCCCCCCATATAATCGCGCAGCAGGTCGCGCAAACCATTATAGTCCAGTGTGACATCGGATGAAGAGTATTCGCCCTGGATAGCCGGTTCGCCCAGCGGCTCGTCGTGGAGTTCGGGTAGCATGGGCCGGATGACGTAATAGCCGTCGCGTTCGGTGGTGCGGTAACTCTCTTCTTCGGAGATCATAATCTCGTGGATTTTCTCGCCGGGACGGATGCCCGTCACCTGAATAGCAATGTCCCGCTCACCGATGAGCGTTTGCGCCAGATCAACGATCCGGGCCGACGGAATGCGCGGGATATAAATCTCGCCGCGCCGGGCGCTTTTGATGGCGGCGAAGACCGTATCGACGGCGCGGTCCAGACTGAACAAAAAGCGTGTCATGGCTTCGTCGGTGATGGTCACCGGGCCGCCGTTGGCGATCTGTTCCAGGAACAGCGGCACGACCGACCCGCGTGAGGCGATCACATTGCCGTAGCGGACGCATACCATGCGCGTTTCCGACCACATATTGCCCTCGGTGATGATGCGTTCCATCACGGCTTTGGTCATGCCCATGACGTTGATCGGCTTGCATGCCTTGTCCGTCGAGAGGCCGACCAGGGTCTCCACCTGGGCATTGCGCACCGCCCGGACCAGATTTTCGGCACCGAGGATGTTGGTCTGTACGGCCTGACCGGGGAAATACTCGCAGGTTGGCACCTGTTTGAGTGCAGCCGCATGGATGACCACATCGGCGTGCTGTACGGCATCGGCGACCGAAGTGTAATCGCGGATGTCACCGATGCGGAAGCGCAGCAACTGCTGGAAATTGCGGTAGATGACTTCATCGGTGGCGGCGGTGCGGTTGATATACGACAGGCGCATATCGTGCTGCTTGGCTTCATCACGAGAAAAGACGGTCACGCTGGCCGGTTGGCCTGACTCGCCGCTGAGCAGACGGCGCACGACGACCTGGCCGAGCGAGCCGGTTCCACCAGTGACCAGAATATGCTTGCCAGATAGGGTCATGACGTTCTCCAGGAGTCATAGGGTGTCGGATCGGCGGCCATCGCTGCGACCATCTCAGGCCACGACGGCGGCACAATACCGGTCGCCTCACGGAAGCGGCTTCCATCCAGGCTGCGGTCGATTTTGATCCGGTCATCCGGTTCGATGTCGATGTTAACACCATAGGCGTCGCGGACCAGTTGCAGCAGGCGGTGCTTATCAATGGGATTGGACGCCACTTGATAGACACCGTTCAGGTCGGGATGGTTACCGATGATGTCCGCCAGGATGCTCGCCAGGGTGACGGTGGGAAAGCCGGTGTAAATGGCCTGGGTGAATCCCCGCACCCTGCCGCCGCGATTGCTCAGAAACCACTCGGTCAGGCTGTATTGTGTGCTGAGTTCCCGACCGATAACCGACGTGCGCAGGGTCAGCATGCCTTCCTGATCGACTTCGCCCAGGAACTTTGTGCGCCCGTAAAGGTCTTCCGCATCCGATGGATCGTTCTCGGTGTAGCTGCCTTTGCGCCCGTTGAACACGCAGTCGGTGCTGATGAAAATACCGTGCGCACCAGCCAATGCACACTGGGCCGCCAATTGGTGTGGAAATAACGCATTGAGCGTGATGCTGGTGGCCGGGTCTTGTGCCAGATGCGATTGCTTGATAATGCCGATGCAGTTGATGACGACATCCGGGCGTACCTGCGCCAGTGCACGGGTGATGCTGCCCATGTGGAAGGCATCAACGCCAGTCAGGATGTGGTCTTCGTCGTAGAAGCCGTAACGCTGCAAGGGATGGAACGACCCGCGTATGGTGCCATAGGTGTCGAAGCGGTCTTTGAAGCGTTGGTACAGTTTATGGCCCAACATGCCGGTTGCGCCCAGGATGAGGACACGCATGGATTTATCTTCCGATTGATTGCAGTAACGATTCGTAGCGATCCACCAGTGAAGCCAGTTTGAAATGCTCGGAAAAGTAGCTGTACCCGGCAGCGCCCATAGCTTCACGGTCAGATCGTGGCATAGTGTACAGCGCGTCAACTGCGCTGACCAGTGCCGCCGCATCCTCCGGCAGACAGGTCAAGCCCGCCCTCGATTCACGGATAACCTGAGCACCGGCACCGGGAACCGCGCAGATGATCGGGCGGCCACAGGCCAGATATGCCTGTGTTTTGGCGGGGATGGTCATGGCGAACAGTGGATCATCTTTAAGCGAGATCAGCAGGGCATCGCCCCAGGCGAATAACGCCGGCATCCGGTCGGCGGGTTGGCGCTCGATAAAGCGGACATTGTTCAGACCTTGTGCGGCAGATTCCAACGCCGGACGCTCTACACCGTCACCGATGAGGACGAACTGGATGTCCGGACGGTCGGATAAGCACCGGGCAGCTTCGATGACGGTGTGCAGGGATTGGGCCAGTCCCATGTTGCCGCCGAAGATTACATTGAACTTTCCATCCAGTTCGTACTGTGTGCCGAGTTCTGGATCGCGGGGCTGCGGATGGTAAACGTCTTCATCGACCCAGTTGGGGATGACGTGAATTTTGGCCGGATCGACGCCTTTGCCGATGAGATTATGCTCAAATCCGGGGGAATTCACGGTCAATGCGGTGGCCCGCTGGTAGAGCTTGAGGGCGACTTCGCCCAGGATGTCCAGCGCCAGCGGATTCGATAACATGCCGGTGGCGGTCAACGTGTCCGGCCACATATCCTGAATCTCGTAGATAAATGGCACACCCTTCAATCGACTGATCCACCAACCGGCGACGCCGGTGGTCAGCGGTGGCTGGTAGACGTACATGGCGTCAACCGGACCACTCATAACCGGGCCGATCAGGGCGGCGGACGCCATGAAGCTCAGGTAGCTGGCCGCCCGCCGGAGACCCGACCGGCTGTGATCGATGAACAGCGGTACGCGGATCACGTTCACACCGTCTTTATCTTCTCGCTGCCAGATGCGCTGCCGGTAGCCATCATAGATTTTGCCCTGCGGATAGCTGGGAAATGACACGATACTGGTGACGGTGTGTCCGCGCCGGACCAGTTCCCGCCCCAGGACGTGAATCTTGATGTCGTTGGGTTCCGGGTTGTAAAAGTACGAAATCATCAAGATGCGCAAGGCTATCTCCCCAGGAGTAAGCGCCGGTT
>CAYQJO010000211.1:0-7501 GCA_964417785.1 uncultured Anaerolineaceae bacterium
TCATCGTAGACCGTTCAGCCTGGGGACCGGCGGTGCTGCTCGGCATCCTGGCGGCGACATTCTCGGCAGCGATGACCTCGCTGGTGGGCGCACCGCGTGTGCTGCAAGCCATTGCCCAGAACGGCGTCATCCCTGGCGGCGAATCACTCTCACACGAATCTGGTGGCGAGCCGCGCAATGCCATGTATTTCACCGGCGTGATCACCTTTATGGCACTGGTCGCCGGTCTGCTTTCCGGCGGGTTGAACGCCATCGCGCCCTTCATGACCATGTTCTTCCTGATTACCTACGCGGTGCTGAATGGTGTGGTCGTGGTGGAAGAATCGCTCAATCTGGTCAGCTTCCGGCCCATGTTTCGTGTGCCGCGTTTGATTCCGGTGGTGGGATTGATCGGCTGCATCATCGCCATGCTGCTGATTACACCGATTTTCACATTCGTCGCCCTGTCGGTCATCCTGGGCTTGTATATCTATCTCTCGCGCCTGACCCTGACCAACCCCTGGGGTGATGTGCGCAGCGGCCTGTTCGTCACGGTGGCGGAATGGGCGGCCAAGCGTGTACTGCATATGCCGGACAGCCAGGAGCGGGCGTGGAAGCCGAACCTGCTGGTCCCAGTGACCAGCACCGAGGCGCTCCTGGGCAGCTATCGCTTCCTCAAAGCGATGACCTATCCGCGTGGATCGGTCCATGTGATGGGATTATATCCACCCGGTCAAAGACAGTGCGTGGCCGGGACCAGCGACGTCGTGAGCGCCTTTCAGCGTGACGGCATCTTCTCACGGGTGGCGCTGCTGGAAGACGAGGATTTCACCGTCGGTGTGCGACACGGCATGGACCTGCTGCACAGCGCGTTCTTCCGCCCCAACGCCCTGTTTCTACCCATCGAAGCCGACACCGACGAAACCGCGCTGCTACGTTTCCTGGATCGGGCCGTTCAGATTGAGATGGGAGCGATTCTCTTCGCGCAGCATCCGACCGCCAGCCTGGGACGCGAGCAGACCATCAATGTGTGGATACGCGAGCAGAGTCCCGATTGGGAGGTCGGTCTGCGCTTGAGCCGGTTGGACCTCTCCTTACTGCTGGCATACCAGATCAGCCACAACTGGGACGGCACCATCAACCTGATTAGCATCGTGACCGATCCGGCAGAGAAAGCCAACGGCGAAGCCTTCCTGAACAATCTGATCACGGTCGGGCGTATGCCACGCGGCACACAGGCGCTGGTCGGTGTGGGCGACTTCAACGACCATCTGGAGACCATGCCCCGCGCTGATCTGCATATTTTCGGCATGCAGCAGACGCTTTCGCTGCACTTCGTCCACCATACGACCGAACATCTGCGGGCGTCCTGCCTGTTTGTGCAGGATTCTGGACACGAAAGCGCCCTGGCTTGAAAGAGTGTAACGATGCGCCTAAAATAACGCGGGTCTTACTTTAGAAGAGGTTCAACACATGGCTACGTATCTCATCACGGGGGGCGCGGGGTTCCTCGGCATTAACATGGTGCGCTATCTGCTGGAACGCGGCCACACGGTCAAGTCGATTGATGTAGAGCCGTTCGATTATCCTGAGCGCCCGCAAATTGTCGAAATCACCGGCGACATCCGTGACCGCAAGAAGGTGGACGAGGCGATGGCCGATGTGGACATCGTAATCCACACCGCGGCGGCACTGCCCCTCTACACCAAAGAGGATATTTTCTCCACCGACATCGACGGCACCCGCAACATGATCGACAGTGCCTACCAGCACGGCGTCGAGCGCTTCATCCAGATTTCGTCAACAGCCGTCTACGGCATCCCGGACCACCATCCGCTGCTGGAAGATGATAAGCTCGATGGTGTGGGTCCTTACGGTGTGGCAAAAATCGAGGCCGAGAATGTCTGCCTGGAATACCGCGAAAAAGGCATGTGCGTCCCCATCATCCGGCCCAAGTCCTTCATCGGACCGGAGCGTTTGGGTGTGTTCGCACTGCTGTATGACTGGGCCAAAGACGGTCACGGATTCCCCATGCTGGGCAGCGGCGACAACCGTTACCAGCTTCTCGATGTGGAAGACCTGTGCGATTCCATTTACCTGTGTGGCACACTCGACCGCGACACGGTAAACGACACCTTCAACATCGGCGCGAAAGAGTTCACGACGATGAAAGAGGACTATCAGGCGGTGCTGGACGAGGCCGGTTTCGGCAAGACGATTCGCCCGCTGCCTGCCGGACCGGCGATCATGACGCTGCGAGTGCTGGAAGCGATGAATCTATCGCCGCTGTATAAATGGGTGTACGAAACCGCCTCAAAGGACTCCTTCGTCTCCATCGAGAAAGCCGAGCGTGTGCTGGGCTATGCGCCCAAATACTCGAATAAAGATGCGCTCATCCGCAATTACCGCTGGTACATCGACAACCTGAGCAAATTCGAGAACGAATCCGGTGTGAGCCATCGCGTCCCCTGGAAGCAGGGCATCCTCAAGATGGCGAAGATTTTCTTCTAAACCGTCGCAACCTCCGGCCCCCTCTCACGTATATAGATATGAGAGGAGGCCGAAGATGCTCAACAAACTGAACCAACTTCTGCGCTGGCTTTTCGGCGCACTCACACAACCTGCAGTCAACGACCAACCTGTGTCAGCGCCGCCCCCGGCACCGCTGCGCCACGATGCTCACCATGTGGTAGAAGTTCGCGCCGTTGATATTTCAGATGATCCCATCGCGCAGATCGTCACCCAGATTTAGACGAGGTAGAGATGTTATCCACCTACACCAATTTGCAGACCTACAAAAACCTGGCCTATTTGATGACCACGTTCCCGTTAGGTTTGGCCTACTTTATCTTCCTGGTGGTCGGGCTGTCGCTCGGCTTCGGTCTGCTGGTGATTCTGGTGGGGCTGCCGATTCTCCTGTTTGTGGCGGCGGTCTCGGCGGTCCTGGTGAAACTGGAACAGCGGTTGGCCGCCGTCCTGCTGGATGCGGAGTTCGACCCACCAGTACGCGTTTTCCCGCACGACCGGCAGCTTCTCGCCCGTCTGGTCAATTCGGATACGCTCAAGGGGGCGATCTATCTGGGACTCAAATTTCCGTTGGGGTTGATGACCTTTGTCGTGACGATGGTCGCCGTATCGCTGACCTTCGGCCTGCTGTTCGCGCCGTTTACGTATGCGTATTCGTCGGCGGACATCATGGGCTGGAATATCAACACACTGCCAGAAGCACTTGTCGCCAGTGTCTTCGGCCTCGGAATCGGGCTGATTACCCTACCGATCCTGAACCGTGTGGCCGAACTCTGGCGCGACTTCACCGAGTCCATGCTCAGCAGCGATCAACCCCGGACGGTCAAGATCAAGAACGCCTACGACGATTACTTCGAGACTGGCGAGGTCAAACGCAAAAACGCACGGGTGGCCGTTGATGAGCCGATCCAGCCAGCCACATCGGATACGCCGGACTCGCTGCGCCGGCGCATCGCCCAAATCCTGGAAGAGGATGAGAAGGAAGATTGAATCCCTACGGGCTGCGCACCAGCGCCACATCCATCGCTGCTTCGACATACGCCGCCAACCGGACATTGACCCGACTTGACTGCGGGATGGTCACATCAACGGCCACCCGCGATGTACCGCGCATACTGATGTTCGCCAGCGTCTCGCCATCTTGAAGCACTTCCAATGTGGGCGAGCCGAATTCGCCCATCTCGTTCACCGTGACAATCAGACGCACCGTTTCCCCGGCAACACCATCGAAACCCAGAATATACTCGCTGGCGTCGGGGCCAAAATTCAGAGCGGTTGGCGTCTCGCCCAGCGTGGTCAGAGCCGCCTCGCGCACACTGAATATAATCTGGCCTTCATCGCTGTCCACCGGAGCCACAATCAGATAATAGGTCTGCGGCTGCTGGATATAGATGTTTTCCAGCACTGGCTCACTCTCACTGGATGCAATCGAATAGAGCAGCGGGCCGAGCAGATTGAGCGTCACATCCGCCTCACTTTCGGCCACAAAGTCCACCACCTGCCCGGTCTGCCCCTGGAAGGCGAAATACAATTCGCGTGTATCGGGTGTCAGCACTGCCTGCACCGTCTGGTTGAGGCCAACCACTACCGGCTGTATCCGGTCCAACGCCAGCGAAAAATCGCTGCTGGCGCTCACCAGCAGGGTATATACCCCCGGTTGCTCAATCTGGATCGGGCCAACACGGATTCTGGACCCATCCACATAGCTGCTGATCCCGACCAATTCGCCAGTCGGGTCGATCAGTTGCAGGGCGATGTTGGTGCTTTCGGACGATTCCAGTAAGCCTACCACCATATCGCCAGGGTTGGCCTGGAAGTTGTAGACGGTGCCTGGGGCTTCCTCCGTCAGGCTGCTGTCCACAAGCTGGCCGTAGCTTAGCAGTGGGACCGCCAGCGCGTCCAGGACCAGGGTGTAATCCCCGCTGGCCGATTCAGCATATCCGTTGACGACTATCGTATAAGCGCCATCCGCCGGGACCGTATAGCCCAGGATCATCGAATTGGTACGCTGGCCGCCGTCATCATCGCTGACTAATTCCTGACCGTCGGCGTCTTGCAGCGTCAGCAGCGTGTCGAAATCCCTGGATGAGGCACTGATCAGCAAGACCTGTCCGGCCTCGGCGTCAAACTGGTAACGGTCCTGTTCTCCGTTGTTGAGCTGGCTGTTGATCGTCTCACCGAAGGCAATACGTTCCTGCGCCACTGCTGGACTCAACAGCAGCAGAACGATGATCCCCACCAGAAGTAACCTGGACATAGATGTTTATCCCTTCTACCCGATAGGGACATTATAGCTCAGTTTGTTCATCCAGGGTTTGTTCGATCAACTGAATTTGCTTGCTCTTGCCGATAGGATAGGGATCGATCCCGCCGGACTGCGCCCCCATCATCTGCTGGATGGCGATCATTTCCTGGGTGGTCAGTGCGGACATGGTACCGGCTTCGTTATCGTGTTCGCTGGTACCAAAAGCGCGGTGGAAGGCAATCGACTGGAACTGCACACTCGACATATTGGCGACGATCAGCGCGTTGGGATTGTAACCGTGCGGCAGGAAATCCTGCTGGCGGATCAACAAAATGCTGGTGAAGAGGATACCGACGCCGCCCCATTGCAGCGCCGTCAACCGGTCGCCCAGGACGAGATAGGCCAGCAGCAGCGCCATACCGATCTCGGTGATCGCCAGCACAGCCGTCTGCATTCCGCCCATGAATTTGACACCGGAAAACATCGCCAACCGCGAGAGGGCTGTTGTCACGGCCAGCGCAAACACCGGCGGCAGGGCGATTTCCAGCACCCCGTCGGTCATTGTATCACCGACTGCCAGCCATACCATCGTCACCACCACCGCCATCGTGGTCAGCACATAGAGTGTCACTGTTGGCGATGGCATCTCGTAGAGGACATACTGGCTGAGGGTCAACGTCCCGGCGAACATCAGGGCGCTGCCAAGCATCAACCCAACCCCGGTCCAGTTGACCGCTGAATCGCCCATGCCGGTAATCATCGCCAGGGCCAGCAGGGCCAGCAGCACCCGGATCAGGGTGCGTCGGTCCGCTTTCAGCCCGCCCAACCGCGAGATCAGCAGGGCGAAGGGCAAGTACATGCCGTTGAGCAACTGCACCAATGAGGCATCCAGTTCGCCCAGACCGCCATAATAGAAGAGTGAGCCGACACCATTGATGAATCCCACAACCACACAGCCCATCAGGCCCGCCGGATAGATGTAAATATAGCGCGGAAAGAACGTCGCATAGACCACCCACAGGATCGCCACCGCTATCAGGGTGCGCAGTGCAGCGACGGAGAACGGGTCGGCACCGCCGTTGATCGCCAGCTTACCGAAGATGGGGGCCATCCCCAGGAAGATCGGGGTGGCAAATGCTGCTACCATGCCGCGTATCTCAGGTCGTTCTGTCATCGGTCGCCTCCAACCTCAACGGCAGCCGTACAACAAATCGACTGCCCGGACATCGTTCCGGATCGTAACCGTCGCTTTCTACATGAATGGTGCCGTTATGGGCTTCCACGATTCCCCGGCACACGAACAATCCCAGGCCAAGACCACCGCCGCGAAAGGCGGTCTTACTGGTGCTGTGCAGGCCGAAATCTTCCAGCCCGCTGAACTGGTTGAAGATGCGGTTCTGGTCTTGTGTGGCAATGCCGATTCCCGTGTCACTGACGACCACATCCACGTTGGCCCCATTCACCGCCGCCTGCAAGCGGATCGTTCCCCCGTCCGGCGTATATTTGATGGCGTTGCTCAACAGATGGTCCAGCAGCAGGCGGGTTTTCTCGGCGTCTGCCAGCATCCGGGTGGGCCATTCCTGCCGGTTAAAGTGCAGCTTGAGTTTTCGTTCTTGCAGCGCTCCCATGTAATGATCGACTACCTGCTGCATCAACAGCCCCAGGTTGATAAACGTGTGCGACAGGTCAATATGGCCGACAATTACCCGGCTGGTAATCAGAATCTCCTCGACCATCGCGTGCATTCGCCGCACCGAGCCGGATAAACCTTCCAGCAGGTGGGCCACATCGGTATCCAGACTGACCAGTTCTTCAATTGTTGGATGGTCGAGCAGGAGCCGGTTGTAGCCGTAAATCAATGTCAGCGGTGTACGCAGTTCATGCGCGGTAATCTGGATGAAGTTCGCTTTCATCCGCTCCAAATTTTGCAATTCCTGATTGACTCGCTCCAGGTCGCGGACCCGCTGTTCCAGGCTGGCGACAACCTCCTGCGTGTAGCGCACCTGGGCCGCTGAAAGCCGCTGATCGTCAATCGCATCCTGGCCGCCGGTGAGATAAAAACGGACCTCACCCAGCAAATCCACCAGATCAAAGGGCTTGGTCAGATACCCGGTCAGACCGGCGGCAAATGCCGTTTCCTGTTTGTCCTGGACCGTGTGGCCGGTCAGAGCGACAATCGGAGTCTCCTGGAAGCGCTCATCGCGGCGCAGCGTGGTCGTCAACTCACGTCCGCCCATGTCAGGCAGGTCCAGGTCCATCAAGATGAGATCAGGCTGGTTGGCACGCGCCAGATCAATGCCAACCAGCCCGCGATCCGCCAGCAGAACCCGGTATCCGGCATCCCGCAGGACGCGCCCGACCATGATCCGGCTGGCGGGGTCATCTTCGATGTACAGGATCGTCGCCTCACTCATGCCATCGTCTCAATAAGACGCTCGATTATATCCTCATCCACAAACGCTCCTTTTTGCAGCAGGACCGCCACCTGGCTGTTAAGCCGCTCGCGTTCACGGACCGTCAATTCTTTCGCCGTTACCACCACAATCGGGATTGAAGCCAGATTGGCGTCCGCCTTCATCGCGTCGATCACCTGGAACCCATCGACATCCGGCATCATCAAATCGGTGATGACCAGTTGGGGCCGCATCCGTCGGATCAAACCCAAACCAGCCTGCCCGTTGTGGGCCAGATGCACCTCACAATCATCACGCGATTCCAGAATACGGCTCATCAGACGGGCCGCCTCTTCGT
>CAYQJO010000212.1:0-7356 GCA_964417785.1 uncultured Anaerolineaceae bacterium
GTGATGATACCTGCCAGCAGGCCGACCCAGGCCCGCCGCGACACCCACCAGCCAAATCCGGTGATGGCGGCGACGGCCAGCAGATTGCCCAGGGCGCTCAAGCCGATGGCGATATGAACCTGTCCATCAACGTCCGGGTCGGTCAGCGCGAAGACACCGCCCAGCGTCAACACCCACAACGGACTGGTGGCTCCTGGTGTGACCACGCCATCGTTGTAGGCCAGACCATTACCCTGTGCGATATTGTGGGCAAAGCGGACATGAATCCAGGTATCGTCCAGAAGAGCGCCGATATAGCCGTCGTTTTGCTCTGCGGTGAAGCGCAGCACCAGTCCCAGATACACACTGGCGACCAGAAGCGGCACCAGTAGAACAATCAACGTGTGGGTTTTGTTTCCACGAAGGATGTCGAACATCTAACCTGTCCCTCTTTCAGGACAGACGATGATAGACGAATCATGGGGTGTAAACAAGACGGGAGTGGATGGGAGTCGAACCCACCGCAGCCTGCTGGTGCAACCTGCCACCGATTTTGAAGACCGGGGCATCCACCGGGATACAGCCACCCCCTGGTACGACGTAGGATAGCGGAACGCTGAACAATTGTCTACGGGTTAGTTTTCAACCCTCACTTTTGAGTAGAAGGCGATGTGGTTGGCGATCTGGTCGGCTGCTGGCCTGGGACTTTTGTAGGTCCAGGCTACATTTTCAACCTGCTCACCGTTCACTGCTACCGTGTAGTAACTGGCATCTCCCTTCCAGGGGCAGGTACTCCGGCGGTCAGTCGGGGTGAAGTATTCCATCTTAACCGACTCGGGTGGGAAGTAGTGGTTGCCTTCCACCATTTTGGTGTTATCACTCTCTGCGATAACTACACCGTTGAATATCGCACGCGCCATGACAAAAACTCCTGAATATAATCAAAACTCTACAATGATAGACGTGTTTTTTTGCACAACCTTACCTGTTGCTTTGCCGATGCGCCGTTGTTAAACTCATCGCAATCTTCCTTTAAGGTGTTGGATATGTTTAGATACCTGCTCCGGCGGCTGCTTCAAGCCATCCCAACCATCTTCGGCATCACCCTGATCTCGTTCTTGATGATGCTGGCCGCGCCCGGTGATCCCATCACCCTGATTACCTTCAATCCCGACTCGACGCCAGAGGCGACCGAGATTCTGCGCCGTCAGCTTGGTCTCGATCAACCCCCACTGGTCCAGTATGCCTACTGGCTGATCGGCAACGATTACGTTCACATCGACGTGGACGGTGATGGCGAAGGCGACATCTACGGTCGGCGCGAGGGGCTGCTGCGTGGTGATCTGGGCGACTCACTGCAACATAAACGCCCGGTCATGGACCTGATCTCTGAGCGTGTTCCGGCCACACTGCAATTGACGTTGACGGCGCTGGTTATGGGCTACGCCATCGGTATCCCGCTGGGTGTGCTGGCCGCGGTCAACCATCGCAGCCTGATCGATCAGGTGACCCGCTTTTTGTCGGTTATCGGCAATGCCGTACCGAGTTTCTGGCTGGGTCTCATCATGATTATTGTGTTCGCCGTCCAGCTTGACTGGCTGCCGATTGGCGGTATGCGTGATATTACCCGCATAGGCAACCAGACCATTCTCGATACCTTTCCCTACATGATTATGCCGGTCACGGTCCTGGCACTGGGAATTGTGGCGACGATTTCACGCTATACCCGTGCTGAGGTGTTGGAAGTGCTGGAACAGGATTACATCCGCACGGCTCGCTCGAAAGGACTCACCAACCGCGCCGTATTATGGCGGCACACGATCCGCAACGCTTTGATCCCGGTTGCCACGCTGCTCGGTCCGGCGTTGGGCGGCCTCCTGGGCGGAGCGGTCATCATCGAGCAGGTTTTCAGTTGGCCGGGATTAGGTCGTCTCGTGGTCAATGCGGTGTTCCAGCGCGATTATCCGCTGGTGATGGGGTCGGTTGTCATCGGGGCGACTCTGTATCTGGCCGGTGTCCTGCTGTCGGACCTGCTGTATGCCTGGATCGACCCCAGAGTACGTTTTGACGGAGGAGAGTAATCGTGGTGGCAACCAGTGAAGTCAAATCGAATGAAGTTATTCAGATGGCAGCGGCCCATCCGTCGCGCTCGTTCTGGCGCGATGCCCTGCGCCACTTCCTGCGCGACCGGTTGAGCCTGATTGCGCTGTTCATCCTCTTTATACTGACGGTCATCTGTTTTGCCGGCCCGATTATCGTGGAAGATGTATTGGGTGTGAATGTGAACCGGACCAGCATCCTGGATCGCTACCAACCGCCGAGTGACGCACATCCGCTGGGAACCGATCAGCTTGGGCGTGACCAGTTGATCCGCCTGCTCTATGGTGGGCGAATTTCGCTCTCGGTCGCCTATGCTGCCAGTTTGGCCTCCATCACCATCGGTGTGTTCTTCGGCATGCTCGCCGGTTACTTCGGTGGCGTCATTGACGACATCATCCTGTGGGCCATCAACACCCTGGACTCGATCCCGGCAATTTTCCTGCTCTTGATCGCTTCGACCATCTGGTCACCGTCGCCCGAAGTGCTGATTATGATCCTGGCGTTTCTTGGCTGGTCGCCAACCTGCCGCCTGATTCGTGGACAGGTCCTCAGTTTAAAGCAGCGCGATTTCGTGCTGGCAGCTCGTGCTCTGGGGTCCAACAGCGCCCGGATGATGACCCGCCACATTTTCCCCAACACATTGTCAGTGGTCATCATCGCGCTGACGGTGCAGGCCGGTGTGTTGATCCTGGTCGAATCCGGGTTGAGTTTCCTGGGTCTGGGTGTGCGTCCGCCCACGCCGACCTGGGGCAACATGCTGACCGACTCACGCTCGTATTTCGTCCAGGGAACCCATTTGGTGGTGTGGCCCGGCGCATTGATTACGCTGACGGTGCTGTGTTTCTATCTCGTTGGCGATGGCCTGCGCGATGCCTTCGACCCTAAAAAACGGAGATAACCGCTGATGCGTTTGCAAAGTCTGGTGTTATTCGCTGCGCTCGCCGCTGTTCTTATCGCTGTGATGGCCCTCATGGACGAGGACCCGGCGGCGGTTGAACTGGCGAATGTATACGATCAGAGTCCGACCGCCTTCACATTTCGCTATCCGGTGGACTGGTTCTACCAGATACCGGGGCGCAATCTGCTGGTAACGGCCTCGCGTGAGATTTTTTAGCGGTTTGCCTGGGCCGAGTTTCTTGCTCGAACGCGATGAACTGCTGCTGGTCACCGGTAGCGCTGAGGCGGCGCTGGCGACCTATCTGGAAAGGGGACCGCTGCGCCCCAACCGCAACTGGACTCTGGTTCAGGATATGGAGCCGGTTGAAGTCAACGGGCGACCGGCGGTACGTGTGTTGCTGGAAGGCAGCGAATTCGCCGATTATCCCAATCAGCAGCGCCTGCAAATCACCGCCACACAGGCCGATAACGGCGTGGTGTATTTCCTGGTGATGAGTGCGCCGCTGGATACCTGGTACCAGCACCAACCGACCTTCGCCGCTATCCTGGACAGCCTGGAAATCGTTGAGTAGGGGAAAAGGAAAACGCCGGGTTGGGCCGGCGTCTTCGTCATAAGGAGGAGTTGAAGCGTGAAACTACGCCGTTTTCGGCGTGGAGTTCTCAGAAAGTTGTTGGACCGCGTTCCAGCCCACCGGCGCGACCAGCCACAGCAGCACCAGCATGGTCATGGCGGAGGTCAGGCACCAGGCGCAGGTCGCGCCGATGACAAACGGCTCCAGAAACGTCAGGTAGGCGGAAAAGACCACACCAAACAGCGCCATCACGAACAGACCGGCACGCGCCGCCGCGATGAGCAGATCGTTACGGCTAAAACGGGCGACGGCCCAGGCCCCCAGGATGAGGACATATCCGATTATCCCCAGCACCCCGATGGGCAAAATCCCAAACAGTCGGGCGTATTCGCTGTTCTGAACCTCGTTGCAATTGCCTACGACACCACAGACGGCTTCCGTCTCGCTGACTTCGACCTGTGCCAGATACAGCGCAACCGCCAGCCCGGCAGCCGCCACCAGCGGGATAGCCAGATCGAGATTGCGTGTGCGCACCAGGATGAAGACCACAAAACCGAGCAAGAGCAGCGACGCCCACGAGAGTAGCAGTGCCAGAGTGTCTTCACCGCTGTTGATCGCCAGGGAAAACGCCAGCGCCGCGCTGACGATTGTGGCGGCAATAGCGATGTCGCCGGTAAGTCTCTGATCCTGCAACAGGCCGCTGTGACTGAACAGAAAGACGCCAGCAAAACTCCCGACCAGGCCGATCAATACGGCAATCGCCATCATATTCGCAGTCGGATCAGCCGCCAGCCGGTCGGCCAGGGTGGCTTTGCTCACCGTGCGTTCGACAGCACCGCCGCTGGCCGCCATCTCAGCGTTGAACACCTCGCGCAGCACCGGGACTGGCGGCAAATCAATCCCCCCTGCCGCCAGTCCATCACGGATCAGTCCCGGTCCTTGCGCGGGTATCTCACCAGCGCCTCGGAGCAGCGTCTCCCCGATAGCCATCACCGGCACCCCTCTACAGTATTCCCCCTGTAGCTGAACACAGGCCGCATCAAACAGATAGCCGCCGTCCTGCGTCGCCACATTGACGTACAGCGGTTGGATCGCATCACCAAACTCGTCCTCCCATTCCGGGATGACGTTTTGCATCACGTCGTGGCAGTGTGGGCAGGTGGGTGAGTAGAATAACACTGCATAGACGACGGATTCGGTTTGTCCAAGTACCGGAATCACCAACAGAAACAAACTGAGGAGTAGTAATAAACGTCTGACAACCATTGAATACCTCACTACCAAACATTCACATCCTTATTTATTGCTCATTGTAGCTGAATTTCCAAGTGAGATAAATCATCAATTCAGTCTGAGCGATGGGAATAATGTCACAGACACAAATCAAGCCATATTCTATCAACTTACCAACGTAATCCTGTAGTATCATGAATGTAACATGGTTTAATTCGGGGGATTTATGGGCGACGCCGCCATAAAACACACACGGCGCGTGCTGCGTCAGGTAAGTACACATCTGACCGAGGCCAACCGCCGGCTCGGAGCGATGCAGGAATCGTGGGGACTGGTGGATGTCATGTATCACCCGGAAAAGAACCTGCCGCACCTGAACTACGTAGCTCCGCGCCAGAAAACCGCCTGGATTCCCGCAGCCGAGATCGAAAAAGGTCTGGATGTGCTGCGCCAGCGGGAGCGCCTTCCTCGCGTGCATTACATCGAAGGCCTGTTCCCGCCGCTGTTTGCGCGGTCGCTGCTGGAACTGGGCCTGACGGTAGAGCGTGATGTGCCGATTATGACCCGTGCCATCACAGATGAGGTCGCATACCGGCTGCCCGATCACACCCGCATTGAAGAGGCCAGCACCCACGAGGGCATTGCTTTGTGGTGGTATGTCTGGCGCAACGCCTATTTTGATGTCGTCACACGCGGTGCCGAGCCGGTTGCTATCGGTGAGACCATGCGTGAAATCACCCTCAACCGCCAGACCGACCTGATTCTCTACCAGCACAATTTCCCCATTGGTGTCGCTCGGCTGACGTTCCACAACGAAACGGCCCACATCGCTGCGCTGGCGATCATGAAAGAAGTCCGTGTCCCCGCGCTGGTCCGCAGTCTTTACGAAGCGACACTGCATACCGCCCACCGCCGCGAGTGCAGCCTGGTGTTTATCTCCGGTGCCGCCGAGATGGACCGTCACTTATGCCGTGAGCTTGGCTTTGTCGATATGGGCAGTCTGGTTTGCTATGCGGCCACCCGTAAGGAAAATAACGATGAGCGCCAGTCTTCTCTATTTATCGTCAACTGATACTCCGGCGGTCACCGGCACGATCCACCGGTATCTACGCACAGCGGAATACGAAATCTACGATCCTTTCACCACCATAACCTCCACCGCTTATCACGAGACGATCCGGTTGTTTGTCGCCCCGCCGCATGACGGTTGGATACGCATTCTCGGTACGCCGACGACCGAACTGGTGATGGTGCTTTCGCATTTGGGATTGTGCATCTGGCTGGCCGACCCGGTCGCCTGCTACCGTGACGGTGAAGCGCTCGATCCACTGGATGCCCTGGCCCCTTACCAGCGCCCCGGCTGTGATCTGCGTCAAATTCTGTCCGCCGATTACACGACCGGCGCTGAAGCTGTACCCGTATCCGTACTCCCGGATGCGTATCAGGACATGGCGCAAAAGCTGAATCCCCGCCATGTGAACCGGCTGTTCAACAAAATCATGAAACGGATGAGCGCGGGCGGCGACAGCGACGCTGCCCGTGATCTGCTGGCTGGCGATCAGGCGGCGGCCCGTAAGGTTGCGGCAGTGCTGGATGGTCTCGATCTGCCGCGTCTGCCAGTGGATTTCGTGACCCTGCGTGATGCCTACCAGGTGCAGCTACGCCGCCAGCGCAATCCCCAGGCCAGACTGTATCCCGGCGATGCTGAAGCGATGAACGCCGTCTCCGATGCCCTGGATTACACGCCGATCTATGGAGGCAAGACGAGCTGAGCCATGTCTTCTCAAGACCGTGTACGTTGGGACGCCATCTATGCCGACCGCAGCCGCCAGCCTTTTCCACCGCCCGACCCGCTGCTGCTCAGCTATACGCCACATGTGCCAGAGAGCCAGGAACGGCGAGCGCTCGATCTGGCGTCCGGATTGGGACAAAACGGTTTGTGGTTGGCTGCCCAGGGATACACCGCTGATCTGATGGACATCAGCCGTGTGGCCCTCTCACGCGCCCGCATGGAACTGGCGGCCCGCAATCTGCGCAATGTCAATCTGCTTCAGATGGATGTGGATGATCTCTTGCTGGAAGACCAGGCTTATGATCTCATTTGTGTCTTCCGCTATCTCAAACGCTCCATCATACCAACCATACGGGCTGCCGTTGCGCCGCAGGGGCGGGTGGTCTACGAGTCCTACAACATCCGCTATCTGGAACAGGTCCCCGATTTCAACACAGCCTTCTTGCTTAACCTGGGCGAACTGCTGGGGATGTTCCAGGGATGGAAGATCATCCACTACGTCGAAGATGACCACATCTCGCAGATTGTCGCCGTCAACATCCCCGGCGACAGCCACGATTACGACGATCTGGCGACCAATCCCATCGGCGACTGGTGAACCGCTTCCCAAAACCGCGTTAACCAACCACCAGCGTAGGGGCGCTGGCATGCCGCACCCGCTTCACACACCATAACCCATCTCATCGCCCGATCCATCATGCCCTCAAACGGATCGAGTGCCGTGAACGTGCCGATACCCGGATCGTAGTAGCGTGCCCGGTGGTAGTTCAGGCCGTTGGGATC
>CAYQJO010000213.1:0-7338 GCA_964417785.1 uncultured Anaerolineaceae bacterium
CAGAGCGACATCATCCCCTGGACGGCGGACCTGAACCTCACAGACTATCGTGGAACCGCCAATATCGTCGTCCATTTTGATGATGATCTGACGGAATCGGTCCAGATTGATATTGTCGATGCCGCTGGTTAAGCCTATGATACGCGCTGGAATCAGCACAACTGAAATGCGCATATCATGTCTGACTATTTTGTGGCAGTTGCTGGCAACATCGGAGCCGGTAAGAGTACGCTCACGGGGATGCTGGCTGACCGTCTCGGCTGGCAGCCGTTTTACGAAGCCAACGCCGAAAACCCCTACCTGGCCGATTTCTACCAGGATATGCAGCGATGGAGTTTTCATTCGCAGGTCTTCTTCCTGGGGAAGCGGCTGGAACATCACCGCCAGCTTCTCGATTACCCCGGCAGCGTGGTCCAGGATCGCACCGTCTATGAAGACGCTGAGGTTTTCGCCACCAATCTCTACCGGCAGGGTCATATGTCCGACCGCGACTACGACGCTTACCGGCGGCTGTATCACGCCATCAGCGCCTTTTTGCCCCCGCCCAATCTCATCATCTATCTGAAAGCCGGCACCCACACCCTGCTGCAACACATTCAACAGCGGGGGCGCTCCTTTGAGCAGTCAATCCAGCACGAATACATCCACCGGCTCAACGATCTCTACAACCGCTGGATCGATAGCTGGACCGCCTGTCCAGTCCTGACAGTGGACATGGATCGCGTCGATTTTCAACAGGAACCGGCACACTTCGATTCAGTTGTGGAGCGACTTCGAGAAAGAATTCTCTAAGCCTCCCATGCTGGACATCGCACCAGAGTCATGATAAAATATGATTTATATGATTAATCAGATGAATAAAGTAAAATGCATTCAATCGACCTCGGCTCCGACCTGCTAAACTTTATTGTCAGGTCCGAAGTAGAACCAGGAGAGCGCCTCCCTACCATCAGTGAACTCCAGGACGATGCTCACCTGGGGATCAGCGTCAGCAAAGTGCGCGAGCAGTTGGAAGTGGCCCGTGCGCTGGGTCTGGTCGATGTCCGCTCCAAGACAGGGACCCGGCTCAAGGAATACTCTTTTGCTCCGGCGGTCCGCCTGAGTCTGCTCTACGCGCTGGCCCAGAACCCGGGCCTGTTCCAACACTTCAGCGAACTCCGTAACCACGTCGAAGACGCCTTCTGGATTGAAGCGTGTACCTTGCTTGAAGACGAAGACCGGGCCATGCTGCGCGAATATGTGAACACGGCGCTGGAAAAGCTCTCCGGCAACTGGATACGCATCCCCAACAGCGAACACCGCCAGTTCCACCTGACGATCTTCAAGCGTCTGGATAACCCGTTTGTGACCGGCCTGCTGGAAGCCTACTGGGACGCCTACGACGCAGTCGAACTCAACAGCTATGCGGATTATGAATACCTGCGCAAAGTATGGGACTACCACGAGAAAATCCTCGACGCTATCGACGTGGGCGATTTCGATAACGCCCGTGAATTATTTAAACAGCATACACAATTGCTGCGATACCAGCCGCGTATGCAAGATATGAGAGGAGAAAACGTTGTTAAAAAAACACAGGCTTCTTAAACTGAATCGAAAGGAGAAAACGCAGCAGGACTGCGTGGAGTAAATTATGTGTGCTTTAGACTTACAAACCTCAATCGAGGTCAACACCGACCAACCCATCATCAACGACTTTGCCTTCAGCGTCGCCACCAAGAACGGTTCAGGCAGCCAGACTTCCAACAACGTGTTGGTGAAAACCCTGTTCAACATGGGTATTCCAGTTAACGGCAAGAACCTGTTCCCGTCTAACATCAAGGGTCTGCCCACCTGGTACACCATCCGGGTGAGCAAAGATGGCTATACCGCCCGCCGCGCCACCACCGAGATCGTTGTCGCCTACAACGAGACCACCGCCGCTGAGGACATCAAGAATTTACCCGCCGGTGGCGTCTGCATTCTGCGCGGCGATTGGAAGTGGGGCCACACTCGTGATGATATTATCTATTATGAAATCCCGGTTCGGGACCTCATGAAGAACATTGATGTACCGAAAAACTTCCAGTCTCGTGTGGAGAATATGACCTACGTGGGTGCAATGGCCCGGTTGTTTGACCTCCCGCTGGATGAAATCTATCGATCACTGCTGGATAACTTCGGTGGCAAAGAAAAACCAGCCAAAATGAACATGAGTGTGGTCGAACTGGCCTACAACTGGGCCGCCGACAATATCGAAAAACAAGACCCCTTCCACTTCGAGCGGATGGTCAAAAACGAGGGCAAAATTCTGATAACCGGCAACGAAGCTGGCGCTCTAGGCGCGATCTTCGGTGGTGTCAACCTCATTTCCTGGTATCCGATCACCCCGTCTACCAGTCTGGTCGATGCCGCCATCGGCTTCTCCAAACTGCGCCTCGATCCGGAGACCGGCAAATCGACCATTGCCATCGTACAGGCCGAAGACGAACTGGCCGCCGTAGGCATGATCGTGGGCGGTGGTTGGGCTGGCGCACGGTCCATGACCGCCACCAGCGGTCCGGGTATCAGCCTGATGGCGGAGTTCGCCGGGCTGGCTTACTTCGCTGAAGTTCCCTGTGTCATCTGGGACATCACCCGTATGGGGCCGAGTACCGGTATGCCCACGCGCACCAGTCAGGGCGATTTGCTCTTCGCCCACTTCCTCGGTCATGGCGATACCCGTCAGATTTGCCTGCTGCCAGCGTCACCGGAAGAGGCATTTGAGTTCGGCTGGAAATCGTTTGACATCGCCGAAGTCTATCAGGGGCCAGTATTCATCCTGAGCGACCTGGACCTGGGTATGAACAACTGGATGGCCGAGCCGTTTGAGTATCCCGATGAACCAATGAACCGGGGTAAGGTCCTGGATGCCGAGGCGTTGGACGCCTTCATCGAGGAACATGGCAAGTGGGGCCGCTATCTGGATGTGGACGGCGATGGCATCGGCTACCGCACCCTGCCCGGAACCGATCATCCCCATGGGGCCTACTTCGCACGCGGCACCGGTCATGACGAGATGGCTGTCTACAGTGAGCGGTCGGATGTGTGGGTCGAGAACATGAACCGCCTGCACCGCAAATTGGCGACCGTGCGCCAACAACTGCCACAGCCGATTGTCGATCAGACGGACGGTAAGCATGTCGGATTGATTACCTTTGGATCAAACGCCCCGGCAGTCGAGGAAGCCCGCGACTGGTTGGCCCGCGAGGGGGTCGAGACCAACTATCTGCGCGTGCGGGCGCTGCCCCTGGACGATGCGGTAGCAGATTTCATCGCCAGCCACGACGCCGTATATGTCATCGAGAACAACTTCGACGGCCAGCTTCGCCAGATCATTTACCTGGAGCATCCGGAAGATGTCTCCCACGTCAAATCAGCCTGTCTGGGCGATGGCCTGCCCCTGACGGCCCGGTGGATTGTTGAGAAAGTACTGGAAATGGAGAACAAGTAAACATGCCACCCCGCACAAATGAACTCGGACTGGACCGCAAAGCTTATGGTGGCCGCCAAAGCACCCTGTGTCCCGGCTGCGGCCATGATTCGATCTCGAACCAGATTATCACAATGGCCTATGATCTCAGCCTGCCGCAGCACAAAATCATCAAGATGAGCGGTATCGGCTGTTCCAGCAAGACCCCGGCCTACTTCCTCGGTCGCTCACACGGATTCAACGCCCTGCACGGACGTATGCCCTCGGTGACGACCGGCGCTTTAATGGCGAACCGCGAACTGAAGGCGGTCGCGGTCAGCGGCGACGGCGACACCGGCAGTATCGGCATGGGTCAGTTCAAGCATGTCATCCGCCGCAACGTACCGATGGTCTACATCATCGAGAACAACGGCGTTTATGGCCTGACCAAAGGCCAGTTCTCGGCGACAGCAGACGAGGGCCAGTATCTCAAGTATTATGGTAAAAACGAGATGCCAGCCATCGACCTGGCGATGGAAGCCATCATCGCCGGTGCCTCCTTTGTGGCTCGCAGCTTCTCCGGCGATGCCAAACAGGTCCAGACCTTGATGAAGGCCGCCATGCACCATCCCGGTATCGCCGTTCTGGACATCATCAGCCCGTGTGTGACCTTCAACAACAGCCCGGATTCGACCAAGAGCTATACTTATGGCAAGGAACACCAGATTGCCCTGCACGAAATCCAGGTTGTCGCCCCTGACTTCATCGAAGGCAAGGAAGAAATCACCCTGGATGAATATGAAGCCGGCAAAGTCATCGAAGTCGCAATGCACGATGGCACCTATATCCGGCTGAAGAAGCTGGATAAAGACCACGACCCGCGCCAACGCAGCGATGCGGTCGCCGTTTTGGAGGAGGCCAGCCGTGAAGACATTTTCATCACCGGCCTGATTTATTATGAAGAGCCGGGTCCCACCCTGGCCGACACCAACGGACTGGTGATGGAGCCGCTGGCGACACTTCCGGAGAGCAGACTGCGCCCCTCACGCGAAGCCCTGGCCGATGTGTTGAAGCAGTACCAATAGGCGCGAATCTAGTTTTGTAAGCCAGACAGCCCGTGAATCTCACGGGCTGTTTTGATGTCGGAGGCAAACCGATGCTGTGGGTGTTTTATCTGCTGTGGCTGGTCACAGCGCAGAATGCAATACCAATCCTGTTCGACCAGCCAGTCCAGGGCGAAATCACCGAAGCCAGAAACGAAATCGTCTATACCTTCAACGCACAGGCGAATGATGTGATCGTCGCGGAGATGCGGTCACTGGATCGCAACCTGAACAACAAGCTGTTTGCACCGGTACTGGTGCTGGTGGCTCCCAATGGTACAACACTGGTGGATACAACCGCTGCCGTATACACCGATGACGCACTCTTGATCGCAGAACTGCCGGCCAGCGGCACCTACACCCTGAATGCCACACGCGAAACCGGTACGGACGCCACCGGCGGTTTTGAACTAATGCTTCGACGTGTCCCGGAACTCAGCGCCACCGGCACCATCACCAGCACGGCCCTCGGTCAATACTATGTTGTCCGTGCGGAATCCGACTGGCGGCTGGCATACCACCATGATGAGGGCGACTTCCAACCGGAAGTGACCGTCCAGCGTTTGAACCCGGAGTACGGAGGACTGGAACAACTGGCGGCTGTACACGGTGCGGGGCTGCGCGATGCCGTCTTGGGAACCTTCCCCAGTGGCGAGACCTATATTGTTCTGCTGCGTCAGAACCTGTTTGATTACTATGCGGACCCGGTTTGGGCCAGCTACACGCTTTCATCATTAACGCAATCCCCCTAAAATATAGGGGTATCTGTCAACTTGTACAGTCCTAAAATAGGACAAAACTGAGTCGATACTCAATTTCTCAAAGGGGGACCATGCCTGACTTCTACCAGATGAGCGTGGAAGATACGCTCAAAGAACAAAACAGTAATGCCGAACGCGGGCTGCGCCCCGATGACGTGGGAACACGCCAGTCACAATACGGCAAGAACGTTCTGCCCGCCGGCGAGAAAGTCAACTGGGTTCAACTCGTCATCAACCAGTTCGCAGAACTGATGGTACTCATCCTGATCGTCGCCGCCATTATCTCCGCTTTTGTCGGCGAGACCACCGATGTGATTGTCATCATGATTATCGTCGTTCTCAACGCCGCCCTGGGCATCTACCAGGAATTCAAAGCGGAGCAGGCCCTTGCTGCCCTCAGCGCCATGCAGGTGCCGTTGGTGCGCGTCCGCCGTGACGGTGAAGTTCATCAGGTGAAAGCCGAAGAACTGGTTCCCGGCGACATCGTACTCCTGGAAGAAGGTGACCGCATTCCGGCAGATGGTCGCATCATCAGCAGCGTCAACCTTCAAGTTGAGGAGGCCGCGCTCACTGGTGAATCGCAGCCGGTGAGTAAGGACACCGAACCTCTGCCAGACAACCAGGAAGTGGCCCTGGGCGACCGGACCAACGTCGCATTTATGGGGACATCGGTCAACTTCGGGCGCGGTGAGATGGTCGTCACACGCACCGGCCTCAAGACCGAGTTGGGCAATATCGCCGCCATGCTGCTCCAGGTCGAGACCGGCCAGACTCCGCTGCAAAGACGGCTGGATCAACTGGGCAAAGTGCTGGCATCTGGTGCCGGTATTCTGGTAGCGATCATTTTCATCACCGGCTGGCTGATTCGCGGCATCCCGGCACAGGAGATGTTCCTGGTGGCCGTCAGTCTGGCGGTGGCCGCTGTACCGGAAGGTCTGCCGGCGCTGGTGACAATCAGCCTGTCGCTGGGGGCATCGCGTATGGTGCGCCGCAATGCATTGATCCGGCGCTTACCTGCTGTCGAGACTCTCGGTTCGGTGACGACGATCTGCTCGGACAAAACCGGCACACTGACAAAGAACGAAATGACCGCGACGCTGCTGGCCCTTCCAGATGTGGATGATGTGCATGTGACCGGAATCGGTTACACCCCCGAAGGCAAATTCTTCCAGGGCGACGGCGAAAGAGCGCCGCTGGACCCGCGTCAGGACCCGATGGTGGGACGGTTTATCAAAGCGATGGCACTCTCGACCAACGCCCATCTGGAAGAGGACGGCAGTGCGATGAATGTCGTCGGCGACACCACCGAGGGCGCGATGGTGGTGGCAGCCCAGAAGGTCGGATGGACACGCAAGCAGCTTGAAGAGGATATGCCCCGGCTGAACGAATTCCCCTTCAGCAGCGAACGCAAGGCGATGACCACACTGCACGAGGTACGCGGCGAGCAAGCGCAAGACCTCTTCGCACATGCGCCCTACATAACCATCACCAAAGGTGCGCCCGACCGCCTGATTGACTGGGCTGTGAACGAACATGTAGCGGAGGGATCGCAGCCACTGACCGAAGAACGGCGGACCCGCTGGAAGGAACAGGTCAATGAGATGGCCTCCGGAGGACTGCGTGTACTGGGTGTGGCCTATCGTCCGCTCGACAGCGCACCGGAGGAACTGGACGCCGATATTGAGCGCAAACTCCACCTGCTCGGTCTGGTTGGCATTGTGGACCCGGCCCGGCCAGAGGCAGCGGAAGCGGTCAAGATCGCCCGTGAAGCCGGTATTCGCAGTATGATGATTACCGGCGACCACGCGCTGACCGCCGAAGCGATTGCCCGCGACCTCGGCATCATTACCGAGGATCAGAAAGCTATCACCGGCACCCAGTTAGAGAAAATGAGCGACGACGAACTCCGCGAAGCGCTCAAGTCAACATCGGCCTTCGCTCGTGTCTCACCGGCCCACAAACTGCGCATCGTGCGCACACTCCAGAACCAGGATCAGGTTGTCGCCATGACCGGTGACGGCGTTAACGACGCCCCGGCCCTCAA
>CAYQJO010000214.1:0-7336 GCA_964417785.1 uncultured Anaerolineaceae bacterium
GGGAAGAAATCGCGATTGCCGATGATCACACCGAGCGTAATGTTACTCATTCTTATTGGTCCTTTCTAATAAACCTTCTACGGCTGACTGCCAGCCGGTATAAAATCGTTCAGCCTGTTCTGCATCCATCTGGGGTTCATAGTCCACAAAGCCCAACGGTAAGCGCTCAATGTCGTCCAGCGAGCAGTGACCCAGACCGAGTAAGCCAGCGAATACCGCTCCCAACGCGCTTAACTCAGGTAGAGTAGAAGCCCGCAGCTTGCGCCGGATCATATCGGTGACGAATTGCGTCAGGAAGGTGTTGCGGACTGCGCCGCCGTCGGCGTGGACGACTGTCAGCGGTATTCCGGCATCCTGGGCCATGAGATCGAGTACGTCTTTTACCTGATAGGCGATAGACTCCAACGCTGCCCGCACCACATGGCTCCGCGTCGTTGAGGGTGTCATGCCGACGATTGCGGCCCTTACATCCGCCCGCCAATATGGAGCGCTGAGACCGACGAATGCCGGTATGAGATAGACACCGTCGTTGTCGGGTACGCTCTTTGCCAGTTCCTCGGTCTCGGCGGGCGAAGCAATGAGTTGTAATTGATCGCGCATCCAGTTGATCGTTGCGCCAGTGAAGTTGATGATGCCCTCGAACGCATATGTCGGCTTGCCGTCATAGACCCAACCGATGGTGGTCACAATGCCATTGGGCGAAAACTTTACCTTGTCGCCAATATTCAACAGTACCGATGAACCGGTCCCAAATGTAATTTTGGCCTGACCGGGTGTATAGCATCGTTCGGCGAACAATGCGGCTTGTGAGTCACCCATCACGCCGCAGATCGGTATGGAACTGCCGGTCAGATCAATTTCGCCATAAAGGGCGCTGCTTTCGCGGATTTCGGGCAGCGCATGCACCGGCACGCCGAACAGGTTGCACAGGTCCGGGTCCCAATCCAGCGTGTGAATGTTGAACAGCAGGGTGCGGCTGGCATTGGTATGGTCGGTGGCGAATACCTTGCCACCGGTCAGACGATAGATGAGATAAGTGTCGATGGTGCCGATCAGGGCTTCGCCGTCCTGGAGTTTTTGCTTGATATCCGGTTCGTGGTCGAGCAGCCAGCTTAGCTTGGAGGCCGGGAAATAGGTGTCGATTTTGAGTCCGGTGCGTTCCTGGACCCAATCAGAATGTCCGGCTTCGATTAACTGCTGGCAGATAGGATCACCCCGGCGGCATAACCAGACAATGGCGTGATACAGCGGTTTGCCGCTGCCTTTCTCGAACACAACAATGGTCTCGCGCTGGTTTGTGATACTCAGACAGATGGGTGCAGCGGACGGATTCCTGTGCAGCAGGTTCGAGATGGTGCTGATTGTGTTTGCATAAATCTCTTCAGCGTCGTGTTCGACCCAACCCGGCTGTGGATAATGCTGCCTGTGTTCGATGGTTTTTGTGTCCACCAGCGTGCCATCCTCATTGAACAGCAGGGCTTTGGTGGCGGATGTACTCTGGTCAACAGCCAGGATCATGTGTTCACCTCCACGCGCAAAAGCTGGCGTGCGGTTGACGCCAATCCGTCTGCCGAAATACCGTAGTGGTCGAAGATTTCAAGTTGGTCGCCGGTGACGGTGTACTCGTCCGGTATGCCGACGATTTTCATGGGAATGTGGACACCGTGCTGCATCAATACGCTGGCACAGGCTTCACCCAGGCCCCCGTAGATGCTGTGTTCCTCGACCGTGACCAGTAATCTGGTATTTCGGGCAGCCTCTAACAGGGTGTCCGTGTCCAGCGGTTTGACGGTGTGCATGCTGATGACACGGCATGACAGACCATTCTGCTCAAGTTGTTGGGCTGCGAGCAATGCCCGTCCGACCGGCTCACCAGTGCCGATAAACGTCACATCTGTGCCATCTTGAATCGTGATGGCTTTGCCGATTTCAAACTTTGTACCTGCATCATGCAGATCGGTCAGCGGTTTTTTGCCAAATCGGATATACACCGGGCGCGGGTGAGTGAGCGCGGCCTGGATCGCCGCCTGTGCCTCGAAGTTGTCGGCTGGTGCGACCACATCAATGTTGTTGATAGCCCGCAGAACCGCATAGTCATGTAGTGAGTGATGAGTTGAACCGAGCGCCCCATAACTGATCCCGGCGCTGATGCCAATTAACTTGACCGGATGATTGGAATAGGCCACATCGTTCTTGATTTGTTCCAGGGAGCGGGCGGTCAGGAAGCAGGCGGGTGAGACGGCAAATACCTTTTTGCCTGCGGCTGCCAATCCGGCGGCGACACCGACCAGATTCTGTTCGGCAATGCCCATTTCCACGATCTGATCGGGGAGTTCCTGACTGAACGGGCCGAGTTTGCCTGATCCTCGCGAGTCGCTGGTCACAACGAGTATGTCTCGGTCGGTGCGGGCCAGTTGTAACAGGGTGTCGGCGAAGACTTCCAGGTTGGGTCTCATAGGGCCAACTCCAGTTCCGCCAGTGCCGCCTGGTACTGGTCATCATCCGGTACTTTGTGATGCCAGACGACGTTGTTTTCCATGAAGCTGATTCCCTTGCCTTTGACGGTATGGGCCAGAACAAGATTCGGCTTGCCAGCCTCGAAAGGAAGCTGGTCGAAGGTGCTGATGAGATCGTCGATGTCGTTGCCGTCACAGACTTGCACCGCGCAGCCGAATGCCACAAACTTATCTATAAGTGGTTCCAACCCCATCACGTCTTCGGTCCCGGCAGTGATCTGAAGGCGGTTGCGGTCCACAATGGCGACCAGGTTGTCCAGCCGATAATGGTTGGCTGCCATGAGCGCTTCCCAGTTCGACCCTTCCGCCAGTTCACCATCACCGAGCAGCGTGAAGACGCGATTTGAACGCCCGTCCAACCCGGATGCCAGCGCCAACCCGACACTGACAGCCAGACCATGACCCAGGCCGCCGGTGTTGTGTTCAACGCCGTTGACTTTGCGTGTCGGATGGCCGACAAAACGTGATTGGAACTGGTTCAGCGTGTCAAGCTCATCCGCCGGGTAAAAGCCCTTGTCCGCCAGTACCGTATAGAGTGCCTCGACCGAATGGCCTTTACTCTGAATATAATGGTCACGGTCCACCAAACCGAAGTTCGCCGGTGTGATGTCCATGACGTGGTTATACAGCACGTTGAGAATGTCGATGCAGGATAAACTGCCCGCTGTATGTCCGGCATTGGCCTGCTTGATAATGCGCAGGATGGTCCGTCGGTAATCAATTGACTTCTGTTTTAGTTCATGCATCTTCCTGGTCCAATAATCGTCCTGCTGTGTGATGGTCCGTAATCAGAACATTGATATAGCCGCCAACCAGTGCGCCGCGAATGGCATCGACTTTGCGCTTGCCGCCCGCGATTCCGACTGTCCGCCTGACCTGCTTTAGTTGGTGCAGGTTCATGCTGATAACGCGCTCATCCATGGGGGTGATGACGGGTTGCCCGTCGGCGTTGAAGAATCGCAAGCATATATCACCTAATGCGCCGTTCTGGCGCAGCAGGTTGAGTTCGTCTTGTGAAAAGATATTGCCGCTTTGTGCCAGCAGCTTGGAGGGTTCGATGCTGCCAATTCCGACCAGCGCCAATGTGATCTGGTCGAATAACGCCACTGCTTGCCGTACAAAGGCGTTGCTCATTAACTCGTCACGGAGTTCAGCCGACGTAACGACGCCCGGTGCAGGAAGATAAATGGCCTCGCCATATAGCAGTCGTGTGAATCGTTCGGTGATGCGGGTGGCATAGATTTCGGCTGAGGGATTGCCGACACCGCCCAGGATTTGCACCACCTTCGCGCCACTGGGCTTTGCCAGTGGATGCATGGTATCCACCATCGCCAGCAGGGTTGCACTCCAGGAAGAAAGTCCGACGATTTCCTGTTTGCTAACCGTCGTCTCGACGTAATAAGCGGCAGCGCTGCCGATGTGATGGTAGATAGCGTCTTCGTTCTCTTCATCACAGTGGACAACAATCGCCTGTTTTAAGCCATAGCGGGCGCACAGATCATTTTCAAGTTCGTTGTAGACGCCGATCGGCATGTTGACAGAGATACGCACGATGCCTTCTTCTTCGGCGCGTTTGAGCATTCGGGAGACGGTCGCCTGGGAGAGGTCGAGCTGCCGCGCTATAGCGGTCTGGGTTTGTCGCTGGCTGTAATACAGATATGCGACCCTTGCCAGAAGGCGGCGTTCCTCATTTAAACGGGACTGATTTGTTTGCATAATTATTCAAGGCTCTGATCTTATTCAATTATAGCGCTAATTGGGCAAATGGTCAAAAATCTACATTGAATGAACGCAAATGAAAGAGGGGCTTATGACAATCCCACGCGATGAATACCCGCGTCCACAGTTTGTACGCAATGAATGGCTTTGTCTGAACGGTGAATGGCAGTTCGAGATTGACCAGGGCGACAGCGGCCTGGAGCGCGGCCTGCTGGATCGTGATCTGGACGGCACGATAATCGTTCCATTCTGCCCGGAGTCGAAGCTTTCTGGTGTCGAGAACCTGGATTATCTGGAAGCAGTCTGGTATCGCCGTCAGGTAACGGTACCGGCGGAATGGGGCGACCGGCGCGTGCTGCTGCATTTCCAGGCGGTCGATTATGACGCGACGGTCTGGGTGGACGATGTTGAAGTCGGGCGGCATCGGGGCGGCTTTTCGCCTTTTACCTGTGATCTGGGAGTGGTGGCAGGCGAGACGCTGACGCTGGTGGTGCGTGCGCGGGATAGCCATCGGCCACCACAGCCACGCGGCAAGCAAGCGCAGGATTACGGCCCGAACCGTGCGATCTATGTGCGCACAACCGGTATCTGGCAGACGGTATGGATGGAGCCGGTACCGGAGGTAGCGTTGGGTCGCCCGCGCATCACGCCGGATATAGCGAATGGCGCGTTCTACCTGGAACAGCCCATCAGCAACAACCGTGCGGGATTGCGGTTACGGGCAACGCTCAAAGATGAGCAGGGCGAGGTGGTCACAATGGAATGCGCGGCTGATCTCGATCTATCCCCGCGACTGGTCCTGATGATCCCAGAGGACCGGCGGCGGTTGTGGTCGCTGGGCGATCCGCATCTCTATGATCTCGACATCGCATTGGTGGACGCCGATGGTCAGGTGGTGGACCGGGCCAGCAGTTACGCCGGTCTGCGCAGCATCGCCATTGACGGCAAGGCGATCAAGCTGAACGGCGAAGTGGTCTTCCAGCGGTTGGTGCTGGATCAGGGGTACTACCCGGATGGTATCATGACCGCGCCATCCGATGAGGCGCTGCGTGAAGACATCGAATTGAGCATGGCTGCCGGTTTCAACGGGGCCAGATTGCACCAGAAGGTGTTTGAGGAGCGATACCTGTATCATGCGGATAAGCTCGGCTATATGGTGTGGGGTGAGTTCCCGGATTGGGGCAGCCGCCTGCGTTATGGGCTGCGAGATAGTCCGCTGCAACCAACCCCATCGTATATCACCGAATGGCTGGAAGTGCTGGAACGCGATTATTCACATCCGAGCATCGTCGGTTGGTGTCCATTGAATGAGACGTGGCAGGCGTTGACAGATCGCATCAATGTGTTGGATGAGGTGACACGCGGTATGTTCCTGGCGACGAAAGCGATGGACGGTACACGCCCGGTTCTCGACGCATCCGGTTATGCGCATCGTGTGCCGGAATCTGATGTCTACGACAGTCATGACTACGACCAGAACCCGGAGACCTTTGCCGCACGGCATGCTGGCCTTGCCAACGGCCAGCCTTATGTGAACAGCCGTGATGGACAAACCTGGTCGATCCCGTACCGGGGCCAGCCGTATTTCGTCAGCGAGTTCGGTGGTATCTGGTGGAATCCTGATGTGCAGCAAGGTGAGGATTCCTGGGGCTACGGTGAGCGTCCCCGGACTCTTGATGAATTCTATGACCGTTTCGAGCGGTTGTGTGGCATCCTGCTCGATGATCCGGACATGTTCGGTTACTGCTACACGCAGTTAACCGACATTTACCAGGAGCAAAACGGCATCTACAAGTACAATCGAGGCGAAAAGTTCGATATGGCACGTATTCGTCGGGCGCAGGAGCGGCCCGCTGCAATCGAAAGGACATCTGATGGCTAAGGTATTTGTCACCCGTCGCCTGCCCGAAGTCGCATTGGATATGGTGCGCGAAGTGGCTGAGATGGAATTGTGGGAGGGCGAACTTCCGCCACCCTACGAGGTGCTGCTGGAAAAGGTCAAAGGTATTGATGGGCTTCTATGTCTGCTTACTGACAGAATCGACGCCAACTTGATGGATACTGCCGGGGACCAACTCAAGGTCATCAGCCAGATGGCAGTGGGTTATGATAACATCGACATCCCTGCCGCCACCGAACGCGGTATCCCGGTGGGCCATACACCCGGCGTCCTGACCGATGCCACCGCCGATTTCGCTTGGGCGCTGCTGATGAGCGCAGCCCGGCGGGTGGTCGAAGCCGATCAGTTTACCCGTGACGGTAAGTGGAAGACCTGGGGGCCGATGATGATGCTGGGGGCCGATATTGCCGGGGCGACACTGGGTATTGTCGGCATGGGGCGTATTGGTCAGGCGGTGGCACGGCGCTCGAAGGGCTTCGGCATGCGTGTGATCTACACCAACGAAGGGCGAGTCCCGGAGATCGACGATGAACTGGGCGCGGAGTATGTGGACCAGGAGACGCTGCTGCGCCAGTCCGATTTTGTATCTCTGCACACACCGCTGCTGGACTCGACCTACCATATGATTGATGCAGCCGCGCTCAAGCTGATGAAGCCAACCGCGATCCTCATCAATACATCACGGGGTCCGGTGGTTGATCCGGATGCGCTGTATACGGCGCTGAAGAACGGTGACATCGCCTATGCCGCGCTGGATGTGACCGAGCCGGAACCGATCCCGGTGGACAGCCCGCTGCTGGAACTGGATAACATCATCATCGCGCCGCATATTGCCAGCGCCAGCATCGCCGCCCGGACCAAAATGGCGACGATGTCGGCAGAAAATCTGGCTGCCGGGCTGCGCGGTGAGCGTTTGCCCAACTGTGTCAATCTATAGATCGACGGCCACTACCTCATGATCGAGGATGGAAGGCACATTAACCGTCAGGTAGCCATCCGCGAGGGTGTAGTGCGGAATCTGGTCCAGCTTGAGCAGCCGCACCTGCCGTACCTTCACTCCGTCGGGCAGCTTGATCTGTACCCGTTGCTGACCGACCGGGATCAACTCACGGATGGGGCCTTTCATCAGCATGGGATTGGTCAGATTGACCAGATGGACGGTGAGCGATTCTGCTTGCCGCCACACGATTATATCCAGCAC
>CAYQJO010000215.1:0-7298 GCA_964417785.1 uncultured Anaerolineaceae bacterium
CCGTCAGGCTGCCCTCTTCGTCAACGACCGGAATCTGGCCCCAGCCGCTTTCGACCATGACCTGCTCCAATGTCGAAACGGTGTCGTGTGGGCGCAGGGTGACGACGCCACCGGCCATCACCTCACGCACAGTCGCCTGATTCAGACCATGTTCCAGCGCCCGGTCGGCATCGCGCCGGGTGAGCAGACCGACAACCGTGCCGTTTTCCAGCACCGGGTAGCCTTCGTGACCGATGCGGCGCAGCCGGGGCATAATGTCGCTGATGGTCTCATTCGCTCTGACCGTCTGGATGCCAAATGACATCAAGTCGGCCACACGCACCGCCGGCTGGATATGGCGTTGGAGCTGCTCCCAGACGGCGCTGCGGGCAGCTCGCAGTGTTGGTGCGCTGATGTTGGCCGCAGCCGCACGGGTATGACCACCGCCGCCGAAATAGCGGGCGACCGCCCCGAGGTCGATGGCATCACTGCGCCCCCGGCACACCATCTGGATCGCTTTGGGCATTTTGACCACCACCACCAGACCATCCGGTTCCAGCAGGTTGCGCAGGCGGTGGGCCACACTGTTGATCTGGTAGACGTAGCGCGGCATTTCCACTGAGGCGACGGTCACGGTGAACCCTTCGATCACACGGGTCTCGGTTGCGCCGATCAATTTGTCGAGAAGCACCTGCTGGCTGTCATCCAGCGGTGGTGAGAGGAACTCCCGTACAGTGTCCAGTCCGGCCTGTTGTTCCAGCAGCCACGCTGCCGCCAGTACATCGCGGGGGTGGGTGATGTCGTAGGTCAGCGAGCCGGTATCGGAGTAAATACCCAGCATCATCACGGTTGCTTCCATGGCACTGACCGGGATATTCTGCGACCGAATCTGCTCCACCAGCAGGGTCGTGGCGGCCCCTACATCGTCGCCGGAAAAGGTCACATGGTCCTCGAATGTCCGCTCCTGCGGATGGTGGTCGATGATGAAGAGCGGTGTTTTTCGCTTTAAATTGCGTATGGCAGGCAGCTTCTGGGTATCCACCAGAATGATGCGCGAGACGCTGCCACCGCGCATATCGTCCCACGGAGTAAAGGGTAAACCGCTGCGATACAACGTGAGGAATTTCTCGACGTTGCGATTGAGTTTGCCGGGCAGCACCGGACGGGCCTGCGGATACAGCTTGTGGGCCGCCAGCATGGCGGCGATGCCATCAAAATCGGCGTTATCGTGGGTGAGGATAATCTGCATAAGGGTTTCACCATCGTGCCAGCGGCCAGCCACCCGGCGTCAGCGAGATGAACAGTTCCGGCACAGCCCGGTAGCTGATCGGCAGCGTATACAGGTCGCGTGTACGGTAGGTGTTCTGCCAGGTCTGGTGTTCGTCTCCGCGCGTCCAGGTCACGAGGGCGGCGTGAATCTCACGGTTATCGATGGCGTCAGCCAGCGCATCGTTGTCCATCACTACCATCCGGGTGCGGATGTTGGCCGCCGTAAGCTGGGCCACGATCTGCTCGACACCGGGGACGTAGGCATGGCCGATCACCAGTTTCAACCCGTCCGGCTGGCCTAGATTCGCCAGTTGAACGCGCAGGTCCGCCGCTGTCGCCGTGTTGGCCGGACCGATGGCGGCGGCACCGGCGATATTCAGACTGCCGAGGACGGCCAATGGATCGACCGCCTGCAACAGAATGTCGATCAGGGGTGGTTCCAGTGTTTCGCCACTGACAAGCATTACCGTCGGCGTGATCTCAGAGCGAACCCATCCCGGCTGCTCACCATAGGCGACGATGATATCGTAAAGCAGGCCCGGTTCGCCGGGTTCACTTTCCGGTGCTAGCTGCTCCACCGCAGCCGAGGCCTGGATGCGGTCGATCTCAGCGATGTAACCAGCCGTATTGGCGGCCAATGCGTAACGGACGGGCGGAATGGCAGTCGGGGGTGGCGTCGGTGTCGGGGTTGTGGGAATGTCTACCGGGAAGGGTGTGGCATCGTCCTGGGTGCAGGCGGCCAGCACAATCAGCAGCATAACCACCCATTTCATGCCGCATCGATCCAGGGGCCTACAATCTCCCGTGTCACCATGCTGACCGCAACGGATGCGTTGAAAAATGCCAGCAGCGCAAACGCCAGCCCGGCCCGCCGGTCGTCACGTCCGTGCAGCAGGGTGAACAATCCCGGCATGATGACCATCAGGAAGGCCATGTAAAGGAAATACAACCATAGACGTCCATCACGCGGCTCCATGCCCTGGAGCGTCAGCACGATACCGATCACCAGGGTGACACCGACCAGTAGAGCGTAGGTGAATATCGCTCCCCAGAAGTTGCCGGAGACCGGCTCGCCACGTCCGGCCTGCACGGCAGCCCAGAGACCGAGGAGGACCGAGTACAGAATCTGGGCGTTAAAGAAAATGCCGTGAATTTCGCTCAATCTAGAATCCCAGGTTGATCAGAATCTCGGCTTGTTCGCCCAGGACGTAAACCAGCCAGGCGATGATCGTCATATTCAGCACCATCAACGCTTGAATTTGCATACCGCCGCTGGCATCGACGGCCTGTCCACCGCGCATATCAGTCCCCGGTTTGAAGAAAGAACTGACGATGACGCTCAAGATCAGTGCCACACCGACACCAAACGGGAAAACCGAATTGAAAATAGCAATTGCCAGACTGACGGCGGCCAAACCAATCGATAGATACATCATCCGGCGGGTGTTGGTCTCGCCCAGCATGATGGCGGTGTTGTGTAGACCGGCCTGCTTGTCCATATCGAAGTCACGAAGCTGGTTATAAAGCTGTCCGTATACCGAGAATAGGGTCGCGCCGCCTGCCACAAACCACACCACACCCGGCGAATTGTCGTAGATGAAGTATCCAGCCAGCAGCAGCAGACCGCTCAACATGAGCGAGTGAGAGACAATATCCGTAATCGGCCATGCTTTGAGACGAACCGGTCGCCATGAATAGAGATGGGAGAGCAGCAGGGTTGCGATGCCAATGCCGAGGACATGCAAACCGCCCAATGCATACATGATAAGAGTCAGCGCAGCCACAACGCGGCAGGCAGCATAACCGAAACGCCGGGTTATCTCCCCTGTGGTGATCGGGTTGCGGGCTGCTCGTTCTGGATCGACTGCATCGTCGGGTGCGTCTTCGATGTCGTTAATCATAAACGCATAGGCGACGGCCAGAATATTCGCGGCAATCACCGCTGCCAGACGCCAATCCAGCATGATATTGTGTGGACTGGCTGCCAGCAGCGCCCCCAGAATAGTCAACGGAATGGTAAACGGAACGAATTCCTTCCACCGAGTCAAACGGACCAGGCCACGCAGTTGCCGCTGTACCGAGTCATGTTGGTTCACACAAACCCCCAAAAAACGCCACCCTATCAATACCGTTTAAGATAACACAAACAGCCTCAAGTTGTTACGGTGCAGTTCGTGATGTATGATTTTGCTATGCTCAGACAATACATTCTTTTGCTCATTTTGTTGGTCAGTTGTGCCGGGACTCCTGTGCTGCCGGCAACCGCCGAACCGGTGCCTCAAATGCTGATGACTCAACGCCAGTTACAGCCCATTAATCGTCCGCAGTTGCAGGCTGAATCCTGCGATGAAACCCTCGACCGGCACCAGATTGTGGCCGATATCGACTATGCGGCGCATATGGTACAGGTCGAACAATACAGCACCGTTGTCAACCCGCTGGACCACGATATGGATACGCTGGTATTCAACATCGAAGCCAATCGCTGGGGCGGTGACACCTTCTCCGGGCTGGAAGTGACCCTCAACAACGAAACAGCAGACTACCACCTGGAAGGCAAGCGTTTGACCCTGGCACTGCCGGAAGCGCTCGAACCCGGTTGTGCGATTCCGGTGACGTTGAATTTTCGTCTGGCAGTTCCGCGTGTCGGGGCGCGGTTTTTGGCGTCGAAGGGTTTCTTCGGCTTCACCGACCGCCAGTTGAATCTGGGTCACTGGCTGCCGACCGTCGCTGTTTACGATGGCGACGATTGGGTCACGCGGACGCCCTCGCTGATCGGGGAACAGGATATTGCCCATCTGGCCGACTGGGAGGTGTCGCTGAATGTGATGAACGCGCCGGATAGTCTGGTGGTGGCGGCACCTGGATTAGGGACGCAGATCAGCCGAACGAGTTGGCGTTTTATCCATCATAGAGCGCGAGAGTTCAGTGTCAGCCTCAGTGATGCGTTTATCGTTACACAACGTGATCTGGATACCGGTGTGACGCTGGAACTCTATGTTTTTGCCGACAATGCCGCGTCGGTTCACGCACTCGATGTCGCAGAGAAGAGCTTTGCGATGTATACCGACCTGTTTGGCGACTATCTCTACGACCGGGTAGTGGTGGTGGAGGGCGATTTTCCTGATGGCATGGAGTTCGCCGGTATGGTGTTTGTCAGCACCAGTTGGTTTACGTCGTATACCGGCGATCCGGCCAGCTACCTCACGCTGATTACCGCGCACGAACTGGCGCACCAATGGTGGTATGCTCGCGTGGGCAATGACCCGGCCATGTATCCCTGGCTGGACGAATCGCTGGCGACCTACAGCGAGTATATCTACCTGGAAGAATACTATCCAGAACTGAAAGACTGGTGGTGGTGGTTCCGCGTGGAGCAGTATTATCCGCAGGGATTTGTCGATAGCAACATATATGCCTATAGCTCAATACGGGAGTATATCAACGCCAGCTATCTGCGCGGGGCGCAGATGATGCACAGTCTGCGCCAGGACATCGGTACGGATGACTTCTTCCAACTGCTGGCAGATTATGCAGCGGCAGGCAGTGGCAAGGTGGTCGTGCCGTCGCTGTTCTGGTCACTGCTCACCGATGAACAGCGTATCCTCACTGAAGAGACACGAAAGCTGTATCTGAGGCAATCCGATGGATGAATTCCTGACCACTTCGCTGGCCTGTCTGTGCATGGTTGCATACGGTTTTGCCAGCCTGAACAGTGTGCGCCAGCTTCGCCAACGGAAAGCCATGATCGTGAAGCGCCGGTCATTCACCGATATGACAACGGTGCCACTGACGGGTACCCCCGCCGTAATCTACGCCCTGACACAATTATTGAGCGGTCTGGTCATTGTCGCCGGGGCAGCAGTCGGCGGTACACGCGGCAATCTGACGATCATTCTGCTGACCTTTGCGGTCGGCTGGCTGATCGGTACAGCCGGAGCCAGAATGGCTCGCTATATTGCCAGGGGCGAACCAGAACTGGGGCCGGTGGTCGAAGGTGAACTGGTCGATGACGAATCCTGAAGATTCAGCCTGATCGTCACTTCGCATTCTCCTCGTAGAACATGTCGATGATGGCGTTTTTGTGCGCGGATCGAGTCGTCGTGAAGTTGGGCGATGATCTCCGCCAGCGCCGGGTTATGGACGTTGCCGCCGAAATGGGCGCGGCGCAAGGGCTGTCTGTGTGCTGATGCTGCGGAAACGGATCAGCGTTTTGAACTCATCCAGGAAGCGCTGGGCATAGGTTTCTGCATAATCGTGCGGGTTCATTGTCGGGCCATTCGACTGCCGATGGTGACGAGGAGAATGCTAAAAAGATACAGACCAAGCAGAGGTCCCATCACCAGAAACATATTGACCGGGTCTACTGTCGGTGTAATAAACGCCGCCGCCACTGCCGCGCCGATGATGGCGACGCGCCAGTTCTCCATCAACGCTCGTGCGGTGACCAATCCCAACAGCGACAGAACAAACAGGATCAGCGGAATCTCAAAGGCCACACCCATCCAGAACAGCAGTGCGGTGACAAAGCTGAGATACTGGTCGGCGGTCCATTCTGGCTGGAAAATGTCGGACTGGAAGCCTTCGAGAAAGCCAACCGCTGGCGGGATCAATACGAACCAGGCGAAGGCGACACCGATCAGGAACAGGCCGGTAATGGCGGGCAGTGACCGCAGCAGATAGCGGCGTTCTCGGCGCGTAAGACCGGGAATGATGAACATCAATATCTGATAGGTGACAACCGGGCTGGCGACGATGCCGCCAACCATCAGGCTGACGCGCAGATAGGCGACAATGGCTCCCGTCGGTCCCAGGATCACCAGTTGGCGGCCCTCCTCCGGGTAAAGGTCGGAGTAGGGTTGAATCAGATATTCGAGCGTGAATCCGGCGATGATAAACCCCAGGACTGCGCCCAGTACAACGACCAGCATCGACCGCAGCAGACGGTCACGCAGTTCAGCCAGATGCTCGAACAGCCCCATACGGAGTTCATGACCGTCTTCTTCGATCTCGGTATCTGGCGGTTGCAGGCGCGTTCCCATTTTTGTTTACTCCAGCATGATTTTCAGGGTTTCGGGATCATCCACGATAGCACCGAGTACGCCATTGACAAACCGTGACGAGCCTTCTGCACCGAACAGCTTTGCCAGCCGGACCGCCTCATCAATGGCGACCTTGACCGGTGTGCGTTTGACGATGGTAAATTCATAAATGGCGATGCGCAGAATGTTACGGTCGATGATGGCGACCTGACTCAGCGGCCATTCCGGGGCGAAATGCTGGATAACGCGATCCAGGCGTTCATGTTGTGCCAGAATGCCGACCACCATTTCCTGGATATAGGTCCACATGCGTTGGGGCAGAGTATGGTACAAAAGCTGCGAGTCGATCACGCTGCCGATGGGATGGGAGGTGCTATCGAGTTCGTATAGCACTTGCAGAACGACTCGTCGAGCCGTGCTGCGCTCATTAACGGCTTCTGGCTGCTCGACAATTTCGTGCGATATGACATCTTCAGGATCAAAATACGGTATGTGGCTCATGTGTCTACCAGCTTTACTTTCGGATTCTCAGTTTACTTGATGTCTGAACGTTTGGCTACGCCATTTAAACATTGTGGAAAAATTGTGACCATTCCATATTCAGACCAAACTATCTTTTAAATAAGTTGAATGATTAAGTTTATTTTTTCACTTTTGAACCTTTATGGTCTTTAAAATACGATAGTAATCCATAGAGAACGAAACTGATTCTCCACCAGGGATTGAAACGGCAGCCCATTTTATGCTATCTTGTACACAGTGTTCAGTAAATCGCCTGTTTTATTGAGCAAATTAACCAGCGATAAACATTAAGAAAGGATAGGCATAGTGGATAACGGAATGAACATTGTGCCTGCACGCTGTTAGCTCGACGGTAGAACAGCCGCAGGCCCACCCAACCAACCCTGCGGAATTGTTGCCAGAATGACGACCCACTTGGACGCCGCAGGGACCGCTGCGGTCGTTTTATTTCAGCAGGAGCGTAACAGCGCCGCGAGCCGAAGAACC
>CAYQJO010000216.1:0-7298 GCA_964417785.1 uncultured Anaerolineaceae bacterium
CGCAGGGTGGGATCGAGTTTGTCGCGCAGCCAGTCGCCCAGGAGACTGACGGCCAGGGTGGTGATGAAGATGGTCATGCCGGGGAAGACGGCGATCCACCACGCGGTCGCCAGATAATCGCGCCCGATGCTCAGCATGAGTCCCAGGCTGGAATTGGGCGGCTGGACACCCAGACCGAGGAAGCTCAGCGACGCCTCCGCCAGGATGGTCCCCGGAAAGTTGAGCGTCAGGTAGACGATGATGACGTTGGCGATGTTGGGCAGGATATGGCGCAGGTAGATGCGCGGTGGGCGTGCGCCGAGCGCCCGCACCGCGTCGGCGTAGCCCTGCTCTTTGGCCGAGAGCGTCATCCCGCGTGCCATACGAGCGTAAACCTGCCAGCCTTGCAAGCCCAGGACGATGATAAACAGCGTCATGGTGTTGCCGAAGAAGGCCAGCACCGAGAGCGCAAATATAATGAAGGGCAGCGACGCCTGGAAATCCACCAGGAGCATGATGGCGTCATCGACCAGCCCGCCGAAATGAGCCGCCACAACACCGAGCGTCGTCCCCAGGACCCCGCCGATGACCGTGCCGATTGAGGCCACCAGCATACTGATCTGGACCGAATACACCAACCGGCTGAAGACATCGCGGCCCAGCTTATCGGTGCCGAGGGGATAGCCGTCGCTTAACGGTGGCATGAGCCGGTCCTGCAAGTGGATTTCATCGACCGGGTAGACGGCGATGCTGTCGGCGAAGACAGCCACGACGGCCATCAGCAGCAGCCAGAAGACGGCCACCCAGATGAGCGGCGGGAAGAAAGCGACGATCCGCGCCGGGTGCCATGTGGTCCGGGTCGTTGGGGCTGCGATGGGCCGTGCGGTTGTGGTCATGGTGTTTTCTCCATCATTGGGCGGTGACGCCCCTACCCCTGCACACGGATGCGCGGATCGAGCCAGCCGTAGAGCAGATCGACGGTCAGGTTGACCGTGACCATCATGATGCCGACCAGGAACACGATCAACTGCACAACGGCCAGATCGCGGTTGGCGACCGCCGTCACCGTCAGGCGGCCCAGTCCCGGCCAGGCGAACACCGTCTCCACGACGACCGACCCGCCGATATAGGCCACCAACCGCAGGCCGAGCAGCGTCACCATCGGGATGGCGAAATTGGGGATGGCGTGCCGCCGCAGCACATCGCGGTAGCGCAGACCTTTCGATTGGGCGGTGCGGATATAGGGCTGGTTGATGACTTCCAGCATGGACGAGCGAATGAAGCGTGCGAAGACACCGGCTTCGGAGACCGCCAGCGTCGCCACCGGCAGGATCATATGCTGCCAGCTATCGCTGCCGCTGGATGGCAGCAGCCGCAGTTCCATGCTGAAGACCAGGATCAGCACGATGCCGAGGAAGAAATTGGGCAGGGCGAATCCGAGTACCGAGATCGTCATGGTCAGGCGGTCGATCCAACTATTGCGGTGGAGTGCCGCCAGAATACCCGCCGGGAACGCCAGGAAGAGCATGATGACGAAGGCCGTCAGGTTGAGTTGCAGCGTCTTGGGGACGCGCTCGAAGACGACATCGGTGGCGTCGCGGCCATCGCGGTAGGATTCGCCGAAATTGCCCTGGAACAGGTTCTTCAGGTAGACGCCGTACTGCACGAACAGCGGTTGGTCCAGGCCCCACACGCGCTCGAAGGTCGCCAGAGCTTCCGGCGTGGCTTCCGGCCCCAGGATGTTGACGGCGGGGTTGCCGGTGGCTCGCAGCGCCAGAAAGGTGAACGTCACCAGAATCCACAGGGTCAGCAGCGCACGCAGGAATTTTTGCAGGATGTAGCGGGTGTACATTATAACCCCTCACCCCCCGGCCCCCTCGCCCAAAAGGGGGCGAGGGGGAGGCACACCGTAGGTGCGGTGGGGGGAATTCCGATTCCGTCGGACGCGGCTGCGCCTATTCCACGCTGATTGCGCCGGGGCGCAGGTTCATGTATTCGTAGACCAGCGGCGACCAATCGAGGTCGGTGGGCTTGCCGTAGAACATGGTCAACTGGTGCAGGTAGGTCCCCATCGGGTTCTGGTTCTGCCAGATGTCCATCATTTCACGGAAGATTTCGCGGCGCTCTTCCAGGTCGGTGCTGACCACCAGACGCTCACCCAGTTCGTTGAAGGGATTGCCGGGCTGCCAGATGGGAATCTGGGCCTGCCATACGCCACTCGCGCCGTACAGCCGCCACAGATGGCCGACCGGGTCGGGGTACATCATGGTGGTGGAGTAGTCGGAGATGTGGGTCGGCTCATCACCGTCGAAGATCAGGACCTGGCTCCAGTTCTCCATCACCTGGAGTTCCACGTTGATGCCGACCTCGGCCCACATCTGCTGCATGATCTCGGCGGTCTCCAACTGGTAGGTGTAGTAGTTGGGCAGCAGGCGGTAGACGATGGTCTCGCCGTTGTAGTCCGATTGTTCCAGCAGTTCACGGGCCAGGTCGGGATTGTATTCCACGCCTTGCCAGTCCTCGATGAACATGGGGCCGTAGTAGGTGAACTGGTTGCCGAGCGGTACGACGGTGGTGCCTTCGTAGAGAGCTTCCACGATCAGTTCACGGTCGATGGCATGGTTCATCGCCAGCCGCAGGTTGATATCGTCCAGCAGATCGCTGGTGGTGTTGTAGACGATCACGCGGTTGTTGCGGATCGGGCCGCCGACGACCTCAAAGCCGTCTTCACCGTTGATGATTTCGAACTGGTCGGGAGGGATTTCGGTGATGATGTCGTACTGGCCGCTGATGAGACCGGCAGTGCGGGCGGCGATTTCCGGCACGATCTGGAAGGTGACGCTCGCCAGCGGCGGGGTGCCACCCCAGAACGCATCGAAGGCTTCCAGGCGGATGTAATCGTCGGCGACGACTTCGGTAATCTGGTAGGGGCCGGTGCCGACGGTCAGACGGCTGAACTCGTCATAATCGGCGGCTTCTTCCCACGCCTGCTTGCTGAGAATCTGCGCCATGTGCATCGAGAGGCGCTGTTCCAGCAGCGGATCGGGGATGGTGCTGACGACGCGCACGGTGTAATCGTCGATGATCTGGACGCCGATACCGTCACGCAGAGTGGCGGTGGCGGCTCCGTCAACGATCTCGACCGGGGCGAAGGTGCCGAAGTAGGTCACGGCGTTGCCGGTACCGGGCTGGTCGGGGTTGAACATGCGCTCCGGACCGAAGGTGAAGGCCACGTCCTCGGCGTCAAAGGTGTCGCCGTTGTGGAAGGTGACGCCCTCGCGCAGGGTCAGTTCCAGGGTGCGGTCGTCGATGCGCTGCCAGCTTGTTGCCAGACCGGGGATCAGCTCGAAGGTATCGAAGTCGATGTCGATGAGCGTATCAAAGACATTGTACATGATGCGCATGGCGACGTTGGAGTTCTCGCGCAGCGGTTCCATGGTGGACGGGTTGTTCTGGACGGCGACGGTGAAGTCGGGGCGGCTTTCCTGGGCCGCGCCGGTCGCCACCAGCAGCGCCAGCAGGACGGTCAGAATAATCAGACGTTTCAGCATTGATCTCTCCTTGTGAATTGAAAATTCCTCATGATGAGTCTGGCAACACTGTGTTAAGTCTGGTGGACGATCCCGTTAATAGGTTGTAAAGCTGGCACTTTGCCATACCGGGTGGCGGGCATAGAATTGTAAGGGGTATGGGGGACCAAGAAGGGAGATCATCCATGAACGAACCGACCAACACCGAGAAGATCAAAGGGCTGCGCTGGAGCATTGCCGAAATCGCCGCCAACACGGTCTTTCTACAATTGACCTATTTCGGGTCGGTCTTTGTGCTGTTTCTCAACGAACTCGGCCTGGATACGGCGGAGATCGGTTTGCTGCTGTCGTTCTTCCCCTTCTTTGGTCTGATCTCTCTGCTGATTGCGCCGCGTGTGGCTCGCTTCGGCTACAAACGGACCTTCATCACCTTCTGGACGATCCGTAAGCTGGTGACGGCGCTGCTGCTGCTGGTGCCGTTGGTGCTGGACCAGTTCGGCCAGGAGGCGACGCTGGTGTTTGTCGCCGCCATCACCATGACCTTCGGTTTGTGCCGGGCCATCGCGGAGGTCGGCTATTACCCCTGGAACCAGGAGTTTGTGCCGCCCGCCATGCGTGGCCGTTATTCCGCCACGTCCAACATCTTCTCCAGTGTGGTCGGCATCATCACCATCGCTTTCGCCAGTTACATTGTGGAAGTCATGACCGGCCTGAACCGCTATATGGTGCTGTTCGCCACCGGCATCGCCTTCGGTCTGTTGGGTGCGTGGTTTATGACCCGCGTACCCGGCGGCGCGGTCGATAAGAGCGGCAAAACGCGCACGGTCTCGCACCGCGATATGCTGGTGACGTTCAAGGACCGCAATTTCTGGTTGTTCATCGTCAGCTTCGGGCTGGTGTCGCTGGCGACCGCGCCCATGTTCTCCTTCCTGCCGCTGTTCATGAAGCAGGAAGTCGGCCTGAGCGAGGGCAACACGGTGCTGCTGCAAAACGGTGTCTTGATCGGGTCGTTGTCGGCGACCTTCCTGATGGGTTGGGCGTCGGATCGCTATGGCAGCAAGCCGGTCATGCTCTCCGGCCTGACGTTGATGATGGTCCTGCCGCTGGTATGGCTGGTCATCCCGGTGAATTCTGGCCTCAGTTTGCCGGTGGCGGTGACGGCGGCGCTGATACAGGGTATTTCCACGCTGAGTTGGGGCATCGGCTCCGGGCGTTTGCTGTTCAATAATGTGGTGCCGCCGGTGCAGCGGGCGTCGTATATGCCGGTGTATCATGCCAGCATCGGCTTGATCGGTGGCATCAGCCAGCTTCTCGGCGGTGTCATCCTGGATTTCACCGGCGACTTTCGCGGCGAGTTCATGGGCATCAGCTACAATCCCTTCACGCCGGTGTTTATCATGGGGCTGGTGCTGCTGCTGACCAGCCGTTTGCTGTTCAACTTCGTCCGGTCGGATTCGAGCGTGAGCAGCAGCCAGTTTGCCGGGATGTTTGTGCGCGGCAATCCGCTGCTGGCGTTGGAGTCGATGTTCGGCTATTACCGGGCGCGGGATGAACGGGCCACCGTCGCCATGACCGAACGGCTAGGGCAGGCGCACAGTCCGCTGACGGTAGAAGAACTGCTGGAAGCGCTGACCGATCCGCGCTTTAATGTGCGTTATGAGGCGGTCATCTCGATTGCGCGGACCAACCCCGATCCGCGACTGGTGGAGGCGCTGGGAAACATCCTCAGAGGGACGGAACTGGCGCTGAGTACGGTGGCGGCCTGGGCGCTCGGTCGCATCGGCGATGATGCCGCCCGCGCCATTCTGCGCGAGGGGTTGAACTCGGAATACCGCTCGATCCGGGCGCACTGCGCCCGTGCGCTGGGGACGCTTGGTGATGCGTCGGTGGGGGCGCTGCTGCTGGACCGTTTGCGGGACGAGGACGACAAGGGCCTGCAAATGGCGTATGCCGCCGCGCTCGGCAGCCTGGGCTGGCGTGAGGCGGTGCCGGTGGTCCTGGACCAGATCGACCGTTTCGAGAACGAGGGTGCGCGGATGGAACTGGCGCTCTCATTGACGCGCATCGCTGGCGACGAGACGCAGTTTATCCGGCTGCTGCGCAACATCCGGCGCGATCCGGGGACGACGACGGCGCAGGAGTTGGAGACGATCCGGCGCAGGTTGAAGGACGACGATCTGGCGGCCTGTATCGACGACTACGCGCACGACCGGCTGGATGAGGGGGCGGCGCTGCTGGCGGCATGGCTGCGTATGCTGCCGCCGGGAGCTTTTGACTCCGAGCAGCGGGCCATCCTGAATCACTGTGCCGACCGGCTGGACAGCGGCACGTCGGCGGAATTTTCGCTGTTGTGCCTGACGGTGTTGGCGCGGCATGACGGATGAATGGGATGTCTGTGATAATTGCAGGGAATTAGTAATAGATTAAAATTACAATATGCCGTATTCTCCCTTGATGCCAGCGAAAAATACAGTTATACTTATCTACATCTGGTCAATAAAACAAGGAGCGACACATGCGTTTAGCAAAAGGCGCTGATGTTTACACGACCAATGGTGAACAAGCTGGCAAAATTGATCGCGTGGTGATGAATCCGCGCAACGGCGATGTGACTCATGTGGTAGTGGAAAAAGGGTTTCTGTTCACGAAAGATTATGTGGTGCCGGTGGAATACATCGAGATGGCTTCCGAGGACCGCCTAACCCTGAAGGTGGACGATGAGGACCGCTTTGAGCCGTTCGAGGAGACCCATTTCATCCAGGCTGATGATACCGAGATGCCAGAGTGGTTGATTCCGATGGCAGGGACATACGGCCCGATTCCCTACTACTATTATGGTCCGGTGGGTACCCAGTGGTCGGCGACACCGATGTGGCTTGACCCGTACCAGCCGTACTATGTACGCCGGGTTGACCGCAATATCCCTGCGGATACGGTCGCCCTGGAAGAAGGGGCTGATGTCTTTACCTCTGATGACGAGAAGGTCGGTAACGTGGCCCAGGTCATCACCGAGGGCGACCGTGTGACTCACTTTGTCGTGAGCAAGGGCTTGTTCTTCAAGGAGCACAAGCTGGTGCCGACCGTGTGGATTCGGACGGTCGCGGAAGGTGCAATCCGGCTGGGCGTGGCGTCGGACTACATGGAGCGTCTGCCGGAGTACGAGCCTGCCGGAAGCTGATGGACCTGATCGACAGTTAAAACGGACGGCCCCTTCTGATGAAGGGGCTATTTTTTTGTGTTAGCATGCACTTTCTTAATCATATTCGTGTAAAATACTGTGCTGTATGACGAAATAGGTGGAGATTGCAGCATGGCGCAGTATGTTGATGTGCAGGTAAGCGCGGCCCAGGTCGCGCCGGTGGTGTTTGATCTGGATGCTTCGACCGAGAAGGCGGTACAGACGATCCATGAGGCGGCCCAGGCGGGCAGCCGGTTGGTGGCTTTTGGTGAGACGTGGCTGAGCGGGTATCCGCTGTTTGTGTGGAACAGCCGCCGCGATAGCAAGTGGGACGAAGCCGCCGCCGAATACACGGCGACGGCGGTCGAGATTCCCGGCCCGACGACCGATATTCTGTGTGAGGCGGCACGGCAGGCCGGAATCGATGTGGTTATCGGGGTGCTGGAACGGGACGCGGCGACGAAAGGCACGGTTTACTGCACGCTGCTGTTCATCAGTCAGGAGGGCGAAATCCTGGGGCGGCACCGCAAGCTCAAGCCGACCGGCCCGGAGCGTTTGATCTGGGGAGAGGGCGATGGCTGGGGGTTGAACGTCTACGAGCGCCCATATGC
>CAYQJO010000217.1:0-7267 GCA_964417785.1 uncultured Anaerolineaceae bacterium
CCGAATCCTCGCACACCGGCACCTCGCGCACCAGCACATTCTCAAAGCCGCCCTCGGCCAACACCGCATAAAGACCATAACGAATGGTCTCCACCGCTGGTGGATAATCCATAACATAAACGTCGCGTACCCGTTCGCCCGCCAGCCATGTTGTCAGCGGACGCCAGCCATACACCGGCGCGAACTGGTCGCCCTGCGCCACGACCACGCCATCGGCGTCCAGCGCATGGACGAAGACGCTCAGGTCACGCTCTGGTATCTCATCCGTCTGCCACACCACATCCAGAATCAGCCGGTCCGGTTCGCATGTCAGGTTCTCCACCGCAACTGTGATTCCTGGCGGTGCCGATTCAGCGATGTCGGGTTCGGTGGCAATCTCCACCAGGAAGGGCGCAACGGCTCGCAGATACACCGGCCTGCCCAATCGATCCGTCCACCAGGCGACCGTTTCACGGTAGAAGGTGTATTCCGGCGTCACCAGCGGCGGATCGAGCGCGGTGAAATCGGCGTTGTGGCCCACCAGTCGAATGTCTTGCAGGCGGGGATCACGGTCAATATCACGGGCGAAGCCGACGGCGAAATGGCGCGGCCCCCAGCCGATCATCAGTGTTGCGCCGTTGGGTGTGACGGAAGCCTGTTCGATGATCTCCAACCCGGTAGGGTCATGGGTGAGATCGTGGATAAACGGGCGGTTCTGCTGGTAGAGAAAAATACCCAGCACGAATGGGGCCAAAAAGACAATGGCCGCTGCGGCTGTGCGTAGGGACGCCATTCTTGGCGTCCGAGGTGGAAGAACCCGATTCGTCAAAAACACCCACCCGAACGCCAGACTCAACGTGACCGGCAAAATCAACGCCGAGAGGACATCGCCGTAAAATGCCACATGGAAGCCATAGGCGACCCCACCGAGCAGCAGCAGGGTGATGGCTGGACGGCATGTGTCGCGATCCGCCACACCGGCGACGAGTCCGAGCAGGCCAGCGATGATACCGGGTGCGGTCAGGTCACGGATCAAAACCGTGTTGACCCTATTAAAGTTCTCCCACAGGTCATCGCGCAAACCGATGAAACGTGAGGCTTCCCGTCCCGTGAACTGGTCCCACAGGCCCTGGAGGGTGCCGGTCTCGCCGTAAATCCAGGCGGCGTCGGTCTGGGCGCGGAGATAGGGATAGGCGTATTGCAAGAATCCGAGCAGACCCAACAGCACACTGATCGCCAGGATACGCGGTAGATGGCGGCGATCAGCGGTCATCTGCGGCCAGACGGCGTAGAGCAGCGCCGGAATCGCCATCGCAATCGCCCGGTGATGGGCCACACCGATCCCGCCAAGTAAGGCCAACCAGTAAATGCGACCGGGTATTGGATCGCGCCACAGTGCCAGCAGCAGCAGTGCCAGCAGAATCACCAGACCGAAGCTGTAAATCTCGGCGATGACGTTATGAATCCAGATGGTGCGCGTGAGGCCGAAGACGACCGCCAGCGCCAGCGATGACCAGAAGCAGCCGGTGAGATGATGAGCCAGGGCAAACAACAAAGCCAGGGCGATCCCACCCCACAACAGCGAGACCAGCGCCGGGGCCACCACCGCTTCAACACCTACCGCCCGCATCAGCGTTGTCAACACGTTGCCGCTCATCACGTAGAGTGGGTAATTGGTGGCGTGGAGCGTCCCCCAGTTGTTGAGGACGATCTGGGTTTCGCCCACGTCGATCATGTAGTAATGGTCGGCACCGTTGGGGATGGTTTGCAGGGTCGGCAAGTAGACCGCCAGCAGCAGACCAACGGCGGCGACCAACCCCAGGATGCGGCGTATTTTACTCATGCCGCGTAGGATACCGCGCTTATCCATCACTCACAAGACATGCCTATACTTTTCGCGGCATATAATCAATGAAAGGAGAAAACACGATGCCGAAAGCGGGTGAACAGGCCCCTGATTTTGAACTGCCGAATCAAGATGGTGTGATGGTCAAGTTGAGTGATTTTCGGGGCAAGAAGGTGGTTTTATTCGCCTTTCCCAAAGCCGATACACCCGGCTGCACGATACAGGCGTGCGGCTTCCGCGATGAGTTTCCACAGGTCGAGACCGCCAACGCGGTTGTATTGGGAATCAGCGCGGATACGCCTGAAGACCTGAAGAAGTGGCAGGAAAAGGAAAATTTGCCCTACGATTTGCTCTCCGACACAGAAAACGTCGTGCTGGACTCGTGGGGTATCTGGGGTGAGAAGTCCATGTTTGGCAAAAAGTATATGGGTGTAACCCGTTCCCATTGGGTTATCGGCGAGGACGGCACTGTCATTGATGAGCAGATCAAAATCAGCCCGAAGGACAGCGTGGAGAAAGCCATCAAGGCGCTAGGGTAGTGGTCCGCCCTGCGCGGTTGCTGGCAGCAGATAAGTGATGGTATCGGGGACTGGCGTGAGCAGGTAGACATCCACCCAGCTTGACCAACTTCGCCAGTCCGAGTCACTGTATCCCAGGTCGATCCAGTAGGGGTTGGAGCGCGGCCCACCCGTATCAGCGGATACACCAACGCCATAGCCGCGCACATACAACGGCGTGCGGTAGGGGATAATATCGGGGTTGATACCGATGACACCTTTTTCCAATGTGTAACCGATGGATGTGGTGGTACTGCCGCCGACCGACTCCGGCTTGTAGCTGGTGGCGTAAACCCGCAGCTTACGCCAGTATTCGCGGGGGCCTTCCGGTGTATCGACCGTGCGCAGAACCACCCGCGTACCGTAGGCGACAATCCGGTTACGCACCTCGCTGATCTGGTTTTCCGATTCCACCTCGCGGTTGATCTCGATACCGTTCTCAAATCGTACTCGAATGGATCGCTCAACAACGCCTTGCTGGCCGGCCTGGATCACGCGCCGCTCATCCAGCGGCAGTTCGGCATCCGCCTGATAGACCGTCTCGAAGTCGGTGACGTTTTGCTCGGTCTCGAACTGCTCAGTTACCCGGATGACGCGCACCGACATTCCCGGTAAGATGTCTGTCTCTTCAGCCGGGATGGTGTAATCGAGGCCGCTCAAGGTTACACCCATCTCGACCAGCGCATCTGCGACAATTCCGGCATTGACCCGCGCTTCCAGGCGTGACCCATCGACAATGACGGTCAGGGGGTGCGAGCGGTCGATAGTGATCGTCATCCCGTCGCTGAGTGGAGCGCTCAGGTCAGGGGTGACGGTATCGGCCAGAAAGAGTGTGATCCCGGCTTCATAAAACAGGTCCCCGACGGTATCAGCAGTGGTGTTGATCTGGCGGGTATCGCCGCCATCTTGCACCGTCACGGATGCCGTCCGTTCAATTACGATATTGCTCACGGGTACCGGCCACACGATCAAACGCGAGATGTCAGTCTCGGTCCCATCGATCAGAATGCGGTCGCTGCTGCGGACTTCCTGCTGTGCCAGCCGCAGAATGTCCAGCGGATTCTCGCGGGTGGTGCGCAGAATATTGGTCTGACCATCAACGGTGAGCCAGACCGTCCGTGCCCGTTTGACCTCAATCATCATGCCGTCTACCAGTAGGGTATCTGCCACCGGGTTGAGCCGGTCGTCTGTTTCCAGAACGATGTTCTGCTCTGCCAGTAGGTCGGCGACGGTTTCAGCATGGGTGGTCAGTCGGGTTTCTTCGCCGTCAATAAGAATCTGGACAGCCAGGGTGGTTTCCGGCACATCCAGCAGCAGCAGCCCCACACTCAATAGCAAACCGCCCAGAGCGACAAACAACACAATTAACCAGCGCCAGTTGGTTTGTATCAATGCGGGTTGGTAGGTGGGTTGGGTATCGGCGTCGAGGGGGTCCATCAGATCACCTTGCCCGGAAATAGAAAGGTTGTTGGCAGTGCGCTCCGGCCAGGAACCCCTGCGGCACCCAGGGTGGCTCCTTAGTGCTGCTACCTTCCGGTCCTGACACGGTTCGGAGGTCCTGCCGCGCAGGACCCAGCTAGAGCGAACTGACAACAACCGATAATTACTCGATCTGTTGCTGCTGAGTATACCGGTGGCCCAACGCTTTGTCAACAGGTAGTCACCCGAAACTTAAGGTTCCGTAAGGGATTATGCTACAGGGCAAGATTCGACTTGCGAACCCGGTCCGATTCAGGTAAATGATAGGGTATGCCAAAAGTGAAAAAGGTAAAGTCGCGATGGATCATCCCAACGAGAGGATCACGGTTCTGCTGGTAGACGACGACGCAGAACACAACGACAACATGCAGAAGCTTCTGAGCTTTGAAGCCGAGTTCCAATGGGTCGGTTCAGCGACCTCCGGCGAACACGCCATCCGCCTCGCCAGCGAGTTAGAACCAGACATTATCTTAATGGACATCAATATGCCGGGTATGGATGGATTCGAGACGACGCGCTCGATCCTGGAAATGCTGCCGTCCGCCTCAATTATCATGATGTCTGTGCAGCAGGAGGTGAGCTACCTGCGCGAAGCCATGAGCGTTGGGGTTCGCGAGTATCTGGCAAAGCCTGTCCTCCCTGAAACACTCTATGAGACGATCCGCAAGGTCCATGCCAACAAGCTGCCCATCACGGCTCCACTACGCCCGCTCCCACCGGACGAAGTGCTGGAGAAACGGCGACAGGCTGAGACGATTGTTGTCTACAGTCCGTCGGGGGGTACCGGTACAACCACGCTGGCGATCAATCTTGCCAGTGGATTGATGCGGGAAGATGTGAAAGTGCTGCTGGTGGACGCCGATATGCAATTTGGCGACATTCGTGTGGTGCTGAATCTGCCGCCAGAGCCAACGGTAATGGACCTGCTGGCATCCCCTTATGATCTGGACCCGGAGTTCTTTGAGAATATCACGGTGACGCACCCAAGCGGTCTCAAAGTGTTGACCTCGCCACGCAACATCGAAAATACCATTACACTTCATGAAGACCATGTGCTGCTCGTGAATATCCTGGAGTCAGTCCAGAAGCTGTACGATTACATCGTGATCGACACCGGCTCTTTCCTGACTGATCTGAATCTCGATCTGTTCAGCATGGCGTCGCGGGTTGTCCTGGTGGCAACGCCTGTGCTGGAAGTTATCAAGAATATCGGAACGACCATCCAGTTGATGGAAGATCGTGGCGTTGCCAGTGATCAGATGATGCTGGTGTTGAACCGTATTCCAATGGATCAGAAATTGCGGCGGCAGACGGTCATCCCGTCCAAACGCATCGAGACCTATCTGCAACGGTCGGTTGATATGCATCTGCCGCTGGATGAGGTTTTCGTGCGGGCTTCGGTGAGCCGGGGCGTGCCGCTTCTGGCGTATGATCGCAACCAACGTCAGCCGCTCACCCGGATGTTTGTCGATCTTGCAGACCGTGTACACGCCAAAAAAGCGGAGACAAACTCACTTTTCTAACTAAATATCAACATTGGATGCGCAACCATGAACGTGTCTGCGGGTTTTATAGAGTATGAAGAACCTGATCAGACGTAAACAGCCGGACTACAAGTCGTTATCCGATAGTGAATTGGTTGAACTGGCAAAAACCGACCAGGACGCTTTCGGGGAGATTTATGAACGGTATGTCGGGAAAATTTACAATTACATCTTCTACCGCACCAGCAATCAACATGATGCCGAGGATTTGACGGCACGGGTGTTTTTCCGAGCTATGTCGCATATCGAAGGTTATGTCGATAAAGGTGTGCCATTTCAGGCATGGTTGTACCGTATCGCCCACAATCTGGTTGCCAACTGGCACCGGGATCGGGGCCGGCGCAAGATTATCCCGCTCGATGAATACGTTGCGTCTAATTTACGCTCCGAAGCACCCGATCGCCATGCCGAAGATGCGGAAGAGCAAGAACAACTCCTGGCGGCCATCCGCCGCTTACCAGAGGAACGGCAGCAGCTCCTCGTACTCAAATTCGTGGATCGTCTATCAAACGCCGAGATCGGTACCATCATGGACCGCACCGAAGGGGCCGTCAAGTCGCTTTACCATCGTACCCTGCTGGCGTTGCGCGATGATTTGAGTATGCAGCAGATGGGCCACAACCAGAAGAAGAAAGGCTAAGTTATGGATCAGATGACCTGGATTGACGAGATGACCGATGCGGTGCTGTACCAGGATCGCAACCGGAGCAAATACTACGATGCCGACACGGAGCAGTTGATGCCGGTGGTACAGCGGCTCCACGATACTCTACAATGGCAGTCACCTTCAGATGAGTTTGTGTCCAGTGTCAAAAAGCAACTCCTGGACGAACCATCAGGAATGTTGGCACGGGTACGGGCGCTGCCGGGGCGGGTCCATATCGCTGCCGGGTTGGCTGTTGGAGCCGGGTTTGCTCTGTTGATCCGACGCCGGATTTGGGGGGGCGATATGGCCGGTGCTGATTTGCCGATTTTGCAGCAGTAAACTTGATTTTTGTCACGATTTTTCCTTATAATAAAATCGCAAACTGATCTCCCAAACATCTCCTTGACACGCCCCCCGTGTTTGGAGTATACTTCAATTTCCGGAGTCTCCAATTTACACTCTATGCAATACATAACAACCCACGATTATTCGCCACGATTCGCCCGGTTTGAAGTCATCCGTGAGGAGCGCTACTTTGGAAAATAATCGAGTCAAAAATTATGCCCGAACCCCTGATGTTCAGGCACTGCCATCGTTGATTGAGGTTCAACTTCAGTCTTTCCAGTGGTTCATTGATGAAGGCTTGATTGAACTGTTTGACGAGATCAGTCCTATTGAGAGTTTCAATGGGAACTTGCGGCTGTATCTACCGGGGAGCAGTCCGGAGGCCGAACAATTTGGCCTGACCTACTGGTTTGAGGACCCCAAGTACGATAAAGACCTGTGCCTGGAAAGGGACATGTCGTATGCGGCTCCGCTCTATGTGCGTGTCGCGCTGGTCAACCGTGAAGCCGGCGATGAGGTGGTGATCTCCGACATCTTCATGGGCGATTTCCCACTGATGACTGAGAAAGGCACGTTCATCATCAATGGCACCGAACGTGTGGTCGTCAGCCAGTTGATCCGCTCACCGGGTGTGTATTTTGATGCGGAAGAGGATCGTACCACCGGACGTCTGATGGCAAACGCCAAGTTGATCCCGGATCGCGGCGCGTGGATGGAGTTCGAGACGCGCAAAACCGATCATATGACGATCAAGTTCAACCGCAAGCGCACGGTACCGGTGACGGTCCTGCTGCGGGCGCTGGCGGCGGTCAGTGATGCCCTGCCAGCCGAGTTGTCCCCGGTGCAGACCGGTGAGGATGATGAGATTCTC
>CAYQJO010000218.1:0-7173 GCA_964417785.1 uncultured Anaerolineaceae bacterium
GTGTAGCCGACGTGTTTTCAACACTCGGCGATCAGCTTAAATTTACACCTATGGGCCGTCCGCGATGATTATTCCCAGTCGATGTTCCAGAAGAAGGCACGGAGAATGCGGTGGACCGCCTCGGCCTGATCGCGCTGCGGATCGTGACCGGCTCCGGCGATGATCTCGACCGTGACGTTTTGCAGGGTTTGCTGCGCCCGTTCGCTCAGGCGATGCACATCGAAGTACGGTTCGTCCTCGCCCAGCAGCACCAGCGTGGGAGCCATCACCCGGCACAGGTCGGATTCGCCCATCGGTCCTGGCGGCGGATGGCGCTTGAAGTGCTTGAGGAGCAGCAGCGATAGCTGGACGGTCTCGGCGTCAGCTTTGGCCCCATTGCCCGCGCCGTAAGCCACCATGCGGCGGGCCAATCCGGCGGATGCAAACCAGCGCCCCGTGCGCACCGCCAGCCCGGAAAGTACCGGTGTGCGGAAGACCTCATACGGCTGTTTGAAGGGTACGAATCCGCAGGGGTTGAGCAACGCCAGACCGGCCACACGATCCGGGATATGAACGGCGGCCTTGAGGACGAACACGCCGCCGCCGGATGATCCGGCCAGGAAGGTTTGACCCAGGCCGAAGGCGTCGAGAATGTCTTCGATCCAGCGGGCGTAGCTGTCATCATGATACGACAGGCGCTCCGGCGCACTCCGACCGGCGAAGCCGACCACATCCGGTGCGATGACCAGATGGCGCTGCGCCAGCGGTTCGATCAGGCGCTTCCAACTGAGGGCGCTGGTGTTGGCCCCGTGTATCAGGAGCAGCGGCGGCCCGCTGGATTGGCCGGCGATAATGACATGGGTGCCGCCGAAACGGGTGGGAATCATGTCGGTGTGGAACGGCACTGGCATTCGAGCGAGCGCGTTGTCGTACCATTCCATCATGGCGACGTAGCCGACGTAAGAGGTGTAATTAGGCGGCGTTTGGGATAAAAGTGGTTTCGTAATCATCGATGTCCCCTGCCCTACCCGGTGCTATATCCCAAAAAAGCGGTCAAAAACGCCAAATCCGGGGGTGTCCGGTGCGGTAGGGCAGGGCGCTTCTGTACTTATCGTGACTTATTCCACCTGGCGGCGCAGGGTGTCTTCAGCCTCGTCCAGCCAGCGGCGCATCTCGCCAATCTCGTCCAGCACATTATCCAGGACCGCCGGGGAGACCTTGCGTTTGCCGCTCAGGTAGCGGTCCAACTGGATACCGCGATGCTTGAATTCTTTGAAGCCGGTGGGGTCGGAAACCGCCGTCTTGCGCTGGCGAACCCTCGACTCTACAGAGACGGGGGCTTTGCCAAATTCCTCGGCGGCCTTCCATACCAGTTCGACAATTTCCTCGTCGGATTCCGCCATGCCCAGCACATAGCGCAGGCGGTATTCGGTGATACCGTAGTCGTCGGCGACGGTCCAGGCTTCGTTGGGCAGCCGCCGCAGCAGCGCCCGGTAGTCGCGCAGTTGGCCGGGGTTCTTCAGGCCCATCGCCTCAGCGACCAACTCGCCTTTGCCCGGCGGCACGCGCCATGTGCCGCCGTCGGCGACCTGGGCATAGTAGTCCTGCTCGCGCTCGAAAGCGTCGAAGGGTTGGAACTGATCGGGGCCGAGCAGGTCCATCAGCAGGATGGCGAACTGCCGCGCCCGTCCGATGGCGTTGAGGTCGTCGCGGGCGGCGTTCTCGGTGGCCTGCCGCCACACATCAGCTTTCTCGACAATCCGCGCCGGGATGATGCTCCAGTCTTCTTCGGGGAAAAAGATGCTCAGCAAATGGTAGGCCAGCCAGCGCCGTTCACCGGTTTCCAGGCGATAGGCACCCTGGCCGTCGCGCACAACCGTGACCGGGTTAATCAGCCCTTCACGGCGGATGCTGGCTGCCAGCGCCACCAGCCGCAGATACAAATACTCCAGCGGACCGCGCCCGGTGGAGGGGTCTTCGCCGGGTGGACGGTCCTCGTCCCAGGTCTCCAACCGCAAAACCTGGTCCAGGAAGCCCTCGCCATACTTGCCTTCCAGGATGGGCCGGACTTCGATCACTTTCTTCTCGTAGCCGGAACGCACGCGCTCCATCTCAGCCTCGTAGCGCCACACACCGAGCATGTCTGTGGCGGTCTCCGACAGGCCGTTCCAGCGCGACCGGATGATGCTGGGGACCGCCCGACGCGGCTGGCTGGGGTCCGGCTGGATGCTGGTTGTCTCGATCTCTTCGATCCGCTCGCGCCGCCCGACACGCAGGGCCTCACGGTCGTCAGAAGCCATCTGCGAGCCGCTCCAGGTCTGGCTGGCGGCCTCCTCCGGTGACACCGGTGAGCGCCGGTTTTTGTAGTCTTTTGCTCTAGCCATTCAATACCGCCTCCACGCGATCAGCTAACCGTACAGCGTCAATCCGTGCCTTACCCGCCGCGCCTTCCAGCGTATACACCATCTGTTGCAGTGTCGAGGCCTCCGCCCACACAATGCGCTGGGGGATGGGTTCCCACACCGGCCAGCCATGATCGTCGGCCAGCTTGCACAACTCCGAATAGTGATACTGGTGCAGGTCCGTTGTGGACCGGAACAGGTTCGGCACAATGCCCATCAACTGGACATCCCACGCCTGCATGGCATTGATCGTACTCAGCAGACCGTCGATGCTCAGATATTCCATCTTGGCCGGGATCAATACATAGTTGGTCGCGTGGTAGGCCAGTGTCAGCAGCATACCAGGAGAGGGTGCGGTATCGATGATAACCACATCAATAAAATGCTCCACATCTTCCAGGGCGTTGGTCAAAGCGCGGACATCGCGCACCATCGTCACAACACCGTGTGTCTCGTCATTTCCCGGCAGGATATACAACCGGCCACGCGGCTGCATCCCTTGCGGCACATAGGCTTGCAGGTCCGGCTGGCGGATGACATCGACAATATCGACGCCGCGCACCAGCAGTTCATACAAACCGGGTTCTTTGGGCAGGCCAAAACTGACTGTGGCGTGGCCTTGCGGATCGAAATCCACCAGCAAAACACGACGACCTCGTGCCGCCAGCAGCGCCGCCACATGCGTGCTGATGAGCGTTTTGCCGGTACCGCCTTTTTCCGATGTTACTGTTATCGTCTTCAAAATGGCACTCCTCCTGCTGCCCCTAGTGTAACGTCTTGACCGCGCCGGGTAAAGGATTTCATACTAGAACAAATTTTCTAAATTGCTTATGCAGCCTGCGGCCACTCATCGGCCAGCAGAATCACGAACTGGACCGATGGCAGGCCGAAAGTCTGGGCGGTGGTCCGGTGGAGTGGGGTACGGACACGGTGGGTGAGCATATCGCGGTTATAGCGGTTGGCGACCACCAGCGTGAAGGTCGCGGTCTCACCATCGAAGTCTACCAGATGGGTGTCGCGCATTAACATGTTGTAGTGGCTGGCCCCCAGGACATCTTTCAACTGGCGGCAGTTAAAGCGCCAGTGTTCCGCGATGGTGGCCTCGAACGATCCGAACTGGCGGGTCTGCTGCACGCGCTCGGTCGCTGTAACGGTGTTTCTTTCCCGTAAACGGGCGATCTGCTGCTCAAATTCCGCATCTTCGTCAATGACCGTCGATTCCGCTGACTGTGTGGGTTCCGCCGGGGGGACCGGCTCATTTTGCAGCGCCGTGACGATATAACGCCAGGACTGCGGGTTGTTTTCCATGCAGCGCAGCACCACCGTCTCGTAAAGCGCCTGTCCCAGCCGTTCCTGCTGGGCTTCTAGCTGTTTACGGATTGTTTTGGTCGGCTTCCTCAGTTTTTTAGAGACATCATCCATCGTCATGTCGAATTGAACCAGCGGGGATGTGGATTCGATTGCTGGATTCTGTGTTGGATTCTTTGATGGACTCTCTGTATATGAATGTGAACATTGTTGATTTTCCATCCTCAACATTGTTGATTTTCCATCCTCAACATTGTTCATTTTGGAAACTAAACATTGTTCATTTTCGAAAATCATTAGTTTGTCGGTGGGGTTGGGGTCTACGTGCAGATGGTCCATCAGCTTTTTGAGGAAAATTTCCTGGTCGATACGATAATGGACGGTCGGGGAACCATCCGGCGCACGCTTGACGGCTGTCTCGACGCCGTAATCGCCCAGGACCGATTTGGGGTCCTTGACGCGCTTGTCGCCTTTGACGATGCGGCGAATTTCGGCGGCGGAGAGACCCAGTTCTTCGTTCCACTCATCATAGGTTTTGTAGAACCAGCCTTCGGGGTGTTTGGTCCGCTCGCACCAGTAGAGAATCTGGTTGAGGAGCAGGGCCGCCTTGTGGTCGTGATTGAGCATGCGTAAAAAGATGATGGGGAAGCCGACGAAATAGGTGCTGCCGGTGACCTTGTGGATCAGGTGCATGGCGAATTTGCGGATTTGCTTTGAGTCAGCGGTCTGTTGTCTGGTCGTCATTTTCTTATTTCCTTTTGGTTTGCGACCCCGTCGAACAGGACTTGCAGAGCAGGCGTTCGTCGGGATCGCTATCAGTCAATTGGTGGTGGGGGAGCCAGCCCCCAGGCGTAGCAAAACTTAACCGATAGCAGACCAATAGGGGGTTGCGCTTGCCGGACAAATACGCTATCATAATTTCAAGCGATTTAAGTCCGGGTGCGTTTTTCCTTTCGCCCCGGCGGTCTGGTGGAAGCTCTCTGGATAGGCTTGGCAGGCGTACAGGGAGCTTCTGTTTTTCTGTTTGAGGTATCTCCCCACTCCATAACTTCACCCGACAACCATTGCCATCTGATTGCCATCGTCGCACCTGAATGCTGTGAGCGGGCCTCATTGTGGTTCCTGGGTTAGGGCGGTTTGTTAACCATGAACGTCTCCTTAAAAAGTACCGAATTTGTAAAATTAACGCCGCGTATCAGAAATTAAGAGTGACGCGGATCGATTAGTGTGCTATACTTATGAACGTAAACCTATGACAAGTTTACTCTTTATCGACTACCCCGTTGGCGCGGGCAATCGACAGTTGAGCGGGTGCCGACCCGCTCTTTCTGTTTCTCGGCTTTTCCTCGTGTCAAAAGTATATAACGAATCTTCCCGGACTGCAAGCGGATTCAGGAGCAATTTTTTAAATTGGGCTGAATCGTCTACTTCCCCTCTTGACAGGCATGGTACAATAGAATTGTAGACAAATGTTCTGATGACCCGCCCCCGCTGGCGGGTTTTTGCGTTTATGGAGGAGATACGCATGGACGAGGACCTGGAAGCTTTCGCCGATACACCGACCGAACCGCACGGCGACGATGCCCACGTCGATCTGATCCAGCGGGCGTTTGCCGATTTGCTGGCCCGCCGCCTGGAGACAGTGCCGCCGCACATCCGCGAACTGCTGGCCGACCACGATCCGGTGATGGCGCTGCGCTGGCTGGATAGCAACGGCGACCGCTTTGTGCCGCCCGGTGCGCCCCAGACCGACGCCGGTGCCACCGGGGAGCGCCTGGCCGGTGCTGATCTGGATGACTCGCAGCGCCGGATGCTGGCGATTGCCCGCAAGGCCGGATACGCCATCGACGCTGCCAGCCTTGCCCGCCGCGTTAAGGCCATGCGCGGCTAACAACCCAACCACAATACGAAAGGATCACACCCTATGCCATTCAAATGGGCCTACAGCATCGACGGCAGCGACCCGATCATCCAGACCTTCACCGTCAAAGACGCGGTGGTGCTGTCCGCCGGTGAACTGGTGACGCTGGACGCGGGCGAGGTCGATGCCGCCGCCAGCGGTGACAGCACCCTGGTTGGGATCGCCGTTGGGGCGGTCGATAACACGGATGACGGCCTGACCGCCCGCTGCATCATGAATCCGGGCGCGGTCTACTATGTGGAGGACGACGCCAACGCCCGCAAGGTGGGCGACAGGCTGGACATCGCCGCCGGTGGCCTGACCGTCGCCGCCGACAGCAACCACGACCTGATCGTGGTCCGCGACAGTGCCGCCAGCGAACCGACGTATGTGGCCTTCAACGGCACACATTTCTTGCAGATATAAGGAGACCCCATGCAAACCACCAGCAACTTCTCGCAACTGGTCGATCTTGACCCGGTGCTGAGCGAAATCTTCCACCAGCATTACACCACCGTTCCCGCCGTCCGCCAGATGCTCTACAACGTGCAGACCAGCGACAAGGCCGCCGAGACCGATCTGCGCGTTGGCTCGTTCGCCGATCCGGTGCCGTTCGATGGGGTGGTCGTCTACGATACCGTCGATCCCGACTACGAGATCGTCTATGCCCACGAGCATTACACACGCGGCTTCCAGGTGGAGCAGACCATGCTGGAAGATATGCAGTACAACAGCATCTTCCAGCAGGCGTCGCAGATGGGGACCGCCTTCGCCCGCAAGCAGGAGAAGGACGCCGCCGGACTGTTCAACGGCGCGTTTACCGCCAGTCTCGGCTATGACGGCAGGGCGCTGTGCGCCACCAATCACCCGCGCAGCCAGACCAACAGCACATCCGTCAGCAACAGCCTGCAACTGGCGTTGGATGCGACCAACCTGGAAACGGCGGTCCAGACGCTTGAGGGCCTCAAGGACGACCGGGGCGAGGAGATCAGCATCGTGGCCGACATCCTGCTGGTGCCGCGAGCGCTGCGCAAGACGGCGCTGGAACTCACCGAGAGCGAATTGACGCCCGAATCGGCGGAGAACGCCATCAACGTCCACAACACCATCCAGACGGTCGTGTGGCCGTTCCTGAGCGACACGACGGCCTGGTTCGTCCTGGACAGCACGATGGCCCGCACGTACCTGAAATGGTTCGACCGCATCGCGCCGGAGTTCAGCGCCGAGGACAGCTTCGACACGCTGATCCGCAAATACCGGGGTCGCATGCGCTACAGCTACGGCTTCTCGGATTGGCGCTTCGTCGTCGGCAGCAAACCGTCAGGTGGATAGAACCGCCGAACGCCGTAGGGGCGATGCCGTGTCGTCGCCCACCACCGCCTGCCACCCTCCATCGGACCAAAATCGCTCAATTTCGTATAGTCGTTGACCATGTGGACATGTATCAACGGCATGCCCGCGCCCATCGCCGCGCCATCGTAGGGGCGATGCCGTGTCATCGCCCGCCACCCCATCAAACGGTACGGCACGCGGGCCGTCCCCTACACACCACATGACCGTTGGCCCGCCTGCCCAAAATACAAC
>CAYQJO010000219.1:0-7172 GCA_964417785.1 uncultured Anaerolineaceae bacterium
CACGCGCAGACCGGCCCGCCCACCCGGCAGCAGCGCCGGTTCAAAGGCGGTGCCGGCAAAACTGCCCCTGTTGAGCGACCAGGGTCCGCCCACCACCATCGGCAGGTCGGAGAAGCTGTAACCGCCGCTGAAGTCGTTGCGATCCTGGTAGTCGCGCCACGCCCGGACGAAATCGGCCAGCGCGGGACTGCTGAAATCGGGGATCGCCGGCAGCGCCGTCTCGTCGTAGACATTCTCGCCGGTCGTGCTGACGAACAATGGTCCGGCGTCGAATCCACCCAGACCGGGCAGAATCAGGGTGCCATCGTCGTCGCGGGTCGCCAGTGCTTCGGCGGCGTCGAAAAGCTGCGTCAGGCTCCACGATCCATCGGGATACAGCAGACCGGCAGCGTCGAAGGCGTCGGGATCGTAGGCGATGAAGCTCGGCTCCGCCGTGACCGGCAGGCCCCACAAACCGTTATCCCACTGGAACGACTGGTAAGCCGCCGGGTAGAAATCGTCGGGGTTGAGTTCGGGATCGGTAGAGGCCAGCGGTGACAGGTCCAGCAGATAGCCAGCGCGGGTGGCCTCCGGCGACGCCAGCGGCCATTGCAGATAGAGGACATCGGCGGTGGCGGCATAGCTGTCGTAGCCCTCGAAGAAAGCATCGGGTTCATGTGCAGCGGAACCGAAGAACAGGTCCTGGTCGCTGTACGCGAAGACAGCGGTGATGCCGGGATGCTGTTCGTTGAAGTCGTCCAGCGCATCTTCAACTGTGCTGGCGATCCATTCTGGCGCGGTGACGGTAATCACCACATCCTCCTGGGCGGCCAGCGGCAGACTTAACAGAATGGCGCAGGCCACGAGAATCAAACGGTACATGAAAACCTCCTTTTCGTTTGCACATCCATTATACGTACAGGAAGCGCGAAAAGTTGGCCCACCGTAGGCCGAGCGTAGGGTCAGTTACAGGCTAATCGCGGGGTCCCACGAAGCGGTCACCATTGTAGTGAATCATGTGGTCAGGCATCTCGCTGAGCCAGACCTCGGTTTCCCAGGCGATTTCAGCCAGAAAGCGGCGAAAGGTGGCGAAGTCGGGAAAGGCACTGACATAAATCCTGCCCGCCGGACAGTCGGCCAGCATCATCTCAAGCTCAACGCGGCGTTTCGGTGTCACAGGGCCATGTGACGTCACTGCCTCGACGAGATACAGCCATCGGCGTGCCGCGTCGTAGAGAATCACATCCGGCAGCTTGTCGTGGCGTGTGAGCGGAATGTTGAGTTCGCGACAGGTGTCTTCATCCACCAGAAGCGACTTATTCGCCGTATCGCCCAGATACAGCACGCTGGCACCAGGAGCGAAGCGCGGTCCGAAAACCTCAATGACGGCGACCTGCAGAGCATTGTGCTGTCCCGGTGAAAGATGATAGACCCGGCCCTGATACGACAGTGGGATCAACTGCTGCTGGCGACGCCGGTCATACAGTGCCGTCAACGCATCCTGTGCGGTCAAAAACTCGACTACCGCGTTATCCCATCCTGGTGTATCAAACTGGCGCAGCGTGCGGATGGCGGGGACGGTCAGGGCATAATGGGTGCGTGGGCTGTTGGTCGGCAGGTCGGGTTCATCCGGATTGCGATCCACCAATCGTGCCTGCTCAAACTGGTGGATCACCTGACGACGGACTGTCTCGCGGGTGTTTTCGGCATAGCTTCGTTCATACCGGCGTTTCATCTCCTGCAACATGTCGTGAATGCGAAGGCTCTGGCGTTTAGCCTCACTCCAGGGTGTATTCTCCTCCAGTTGCGCCAGCACCAACAAGGTCAGCGCGGCTATCTCGGTTTGCTGCGCTCGCGGCAGTTTCAGGGCCGCCAGAATCGACTGAGCATCGCTGACCTTGCTCATAGCACACGGGTCTCGCGGAGTACGGGAAAATCATCCGGGAGCAGCCCGAAGGCTTGCAGCGTTTGCACCACTATCGCGTCCAGATCGTCTCCGAATCGTGCCACACCAATGGCGGCGATTACCGGCAGCGGCGGCAGCGGCAGCATTCGCAACTCCGCCGCGTTGACCTGGGTATTGCCGTTGGAGATACGGAAATAGCGGTCAATCAAGCCGCTGTTGAACAGCGCCGATAAACCATAAGCCTCATCGTCGCGCATGGCACGGTCGCGGCAGTAGATGTAATTGAGGTGATTTTCCAGCCCGACGCGATCATAAGCGAAGTGGTGGGCCAGATAGGGCGCGGCAACCAATCGGCGGGTCTCCTCTTTGGCGCTGAAGCGGCGCAGCAGAACATAGTTGGTGTTCTCCACGACCAGCGACGGCTGCGGCAGAATGTACTGCGGCTTGCGCAGCTTGAGCGGCCATGTCACCTGCTGCGGTCGGACGTGCTGCATCCACAGCAGCGGCACGCCCTCTGGTCCGTGCGTGAGGTATTCCTCAGCGCGGAACGGTACAACCGGTCCGGTGGAAATTGTCATATTGTAGCTGTCCAGCGACTCATCCCAATCATCAACGATATTGAGAATCGCCTCGTCCATTGCGGAGGTCGGCAGGCGCAGCACATCCAATGGCCCGACGAAGTGCTGGCGGCTGACCGGTCGCGGACTGGTGTCGATTTGTCCAACCGATGTGGACGACGACACCTCGATCCGGTCGCAATCATCCGGCGGTGTGAACGTCAGCACGACGTTCTCTTGCAGCACATTGTTGAAGGTCGTATCGCGGGTTTCCAGCAGATGAACCCGCCGCACACTCACCTGTCGCAGAAAGTCCCGCCGGAATCGGGCGAAATAAGCACCGGAGCAGAAGCTGCGCGGCACGACAAAACAGGCAGTGCCACCATGCAGCATCCGTGCCGCCATACCGACGAACAGCGTGTAAATGTTGGTCTGTCCGGAAAGCACCCCATCCGCCGCCACCCGACGCGGATCATTCGGGCCGATTTTGAAATAGGGCGGGTTGGCGATGATATGCTGGTAATGGCTCTGGCCGACTGGAACATCAAGCAGCGACGGACGCAGGAAATGCAGACCATTCAAAACAAAGTCAGCCTGGAACAGACGCAAATGGATGATGACATCATGCACAGCGGCATGTACGATAGCCTCGCGCAGCACCGACTCCGCCACCGCCAGCAGTTCGCAGTCCAGTTCAAACCCGTCCATCCAGATTTCCAGCGGACGATTCTCAGCGATCAAACGGTCAATTACGGCACAGAGCAGCGTCCCGGAACCCAACGCTGGGTCCAGAATGTGATCGCCATCCGCGATGGTTCCTAACTGGTCGGCCATGTATCGGGCCAATGGCGGCGGCGTGAGGAACTGCCCATTCTGCTTGCGCGTCAGGTTGGAGCGGCGATCCAGGATTCGCTGACCGGCTTCAAAACCCCTCTGTGTGAACTCCATCACGCGAAAATTGACTCGCGCACCGTGATCTTGCCCGCGTCCAGCGCGATCCCCAACCCCGGCGCATCCGGCAGCGCTACCGTCCCGTTATCCGGCGCATACATCACCGTGTGGAAGTGCTGCTTGTGCGCCTGGTGGCGGATCAAATACTCGACCATCGGCACCGCCGCCGGGGACTGCGCCGCCGCGTTGTGCAGCGCTGGCAGCAGCGAATGACCGTGCGCGTAGACCGGAATCTCGTAGGCTGACGCCAGCGCCGTGATCTTCACCAGTTCGCTCAACCCGCCGCACCAGTCGGGATCGGCCTGGATGACATCCACCGCGTCCAGCAGCTCGCGCACCTGCCAGCGGGTGTACACATGTTCGCCCGTCGCCAGCGGCACCGGTCCGCGCAGACGGCGGAAAACCTCGACGCGCTCCGGCGGCACCGCTTCTTCCAGCCATGCCGGGTGCAGCGGGGCCAAGCGGCGGATCATCTCGGCGGCGTAGTGCTGCTCCCAGCCCATGAAGGCATCGAACATGATCGGGTAATCGGGGCCGACCGCCTCGCGCACCGCCGCTGCTAGCGCCAGATTGTGGCGCTGACCGGCCTCGCCGTGCGCCGGACCATAACGAAAAAACCACTTTTGCGCCGGATAGCCCAGCCCCTTGAATTCCGCCGCCACTTTAGCCGCCTCCGCCGGGACCACCGAGAAGCCGAGCATACTGGCATAGGCCGGCACACGCTGGCGCGTCGGTCCGCCCAGCAGACGGTACACCGGCAGATCGAGCGCCTTGCCCTTCAGGTCCCACAACGCACAATCGACCGCGCTGATGGCGGTCATATACAACCCGGAGCGCCCGTGCCGGTGGGAACGCGCCATCCGCTCCCATAGATATTCAATCGCCAGCGGGTCCTGGCCGATCAGCAGCGGGCGCAGCGACCGGGCGATAATAAACGCCTGATCGGTCTCAATCGGCCCCCACAACCCGATGATATTGGCGTCCGTGCCGATTTCGAGATAGGTGGCGGCAATCACTCCATCCCCGCCGCCGTCATGATCGTAACGCATGGGCGCGACGTCCTGCGTGTCGTAGCGGTCATCGGGGCGAATCTGGCGGCTGCCGGGCGGCGTCACGGCGACTTCCCGCTGGCCGCTGACGGTGAAAAGTGAGACATCCGTGATATTCATACCGATCCTGTTGTGTAATGTAGCGAAATGTCGTATAATGTAAGAGATGAGTTTTCATGTATTTTAGCTTGAAAACACGGTAACTGAAAACAGTCAGGGTCGGGATTTCCCCGACCCTTTCTGGCTTTCTATCGATTCAGTACCGCAGAACAGCGGCGGGATCGTCCCGCTCGTCGGCGTAGACCGTACCGCCGTTTTTGAGGGTATGGATGGCGGCGGTGTTCAACAGGTCCTCATCGCCGCGCTCGTAGGTCGCGTGGATTTCGACGCGATTGTCCTGCGGATTCATGCGGCCCCAGTGCTGACCCGTCACCGGGATAAAGAGCGTATCCACCCGCTTGTAGACCGCCGCCGGGACGATCTGCTCGATGCCGGTCGTGGTTCGCCCGCTGGATACAAGCTGCTCGTACCGGGCCAGCGCGTCCTCATAGGGTTTGTGGAAACGCGGTTCGACAATCTTCCAGGCATGCCGGTGCAGGTCTTCATCGGTCATACTCTGCGGATGCAGGTCGATGTCGTCGGGCATTAGATTGTCATAATGGTTGGCCTGCCGGTAAAGCCCGCGCATGTAATCCAACCCGGCCAGCACCAGCGGCCTGTGTGATCCGGCCAGCAGTTCGACAATGCCGTTATCAATCTGCTCGAACAGGCGCATCACCTGATCTTTGAGGATCGAATCATCCGCCGCCGTCCCCTGACCGTGAAACATGGCGTTCTGGTCGCCGCGATCATGGCTGGATGTCGTATAGCGCGAGGTCGAATAGGCCTGAAGATGGCGCTGGTATTCGTCATACCGCAGGATTTCCGCCAGACTTTGCGGCACGGTGTCGAGTTCGACCTCACCCACATGATAGCGCGTGCCGCGCAGGAGCCGGACCTGACTCTGGTCCAGCGCCAGCATGAAAAACTGCTCGCCGTTCCCGACCAGCGGCAGCAGCGGCCTGATGTTGAAGTGGGTACCAACATGGACCTGCTGGTCGAAGCGAGCCGGCAGCCGGTAGGTCAGCATCAGGTCCGGCGCGATGAACACCGCCAGCCCCTCACTCATGTACTGCCAGTCCGGCGGCGATTCTACCAGCGGATCGAGCAGGCTCAGGTCCACGCCGTAGCCGGTGATGGCCTGACGGGCATCGGTGATCAGATTCTTGAAGCGTATGGGGTTTTGTTCGGTTTCCGGTCCTTTGCGCTCAGTCGGCATATACAGCGACACACACGGTCTGTCACGTTCGACCAGCAGAACCTGCAAGTCGTCATCGGTGAGTACATCGATTGGGTTGTTGACTGTACGCATCATGGGGACACCTCTATCCATCAAATTATTTTTCGGTATAATCATTATACCATTTTCGGTCAATCTCCCGATGGGCCAGGTGGACGGTTGTTTGATACGCAACAAATATTCTGGCATACCAGGAACAGATGATACCGAACCGTTACGGGCGTATGCGCCACGCAGAGCGTGACTCCCCCTCTCCAAATTGGAGAGGGGGCCGGGGGGTGAGGTAGTCAACAGGGAGCGAACACCATGCATTACCGCAGATTAGGCACCTGGTCCGTATCGGAAGTCGGGATGGGCTGCAATCGCCTGGGCGAATCGCACGAACCGGATCACTTCTGGATTGATCTGGTCAGGCGGGCGGTCGATCACGGCGTCAACATCTTCGACACCGCCTCCCGCTACGGCGAAGGACGCAGCGAGGCCATCCTGGGCGAGGCCGTCGGCCACCGCGATGACGTCTACATCGCCACCAAACTGAGCCAGGGCGACAAGTCAGAGCGCGACTTCTCAGCGGCCCATATGGCACGCATGGTCGAGCAAAGCCTGCGCAAGCTCAAACGCGAGGCCATCGACATTTACCAGCTTCACAGCCCCAGCCGCGAGGATATGGAACAATTCGACTGGATCGAGGGCATGGAGCGGCTGCACCAGCAGGGCAAAATCCGCCTGCGGGCGGTGGCGGTCAACAGCGTGCAGGACGGCATCTGGCTGGTCGAGGAAGGGCTGGTGGATGTGCTGCAAATCACCTACAACATCTTCGACACCAGCGCCGAGGAACGCCTGCTCGATCTGGCCCAGGCCAGCGATGTCGGTCTGCTGTGCCGCCGCCCGTTAGAGCGCGGCATCCTGACCGGCAAGTTCCGCCCGGACGATGTGGACACAGCCCGCACGCACCGCGCCCGGCTGCAAGGCGACCGTCTGGCGGAGCAGATTCGGCTGGCCGAGGACCTGCGTCCACTGGGCAGCGAATATCCCGGCGGCATGACGCGCATGGCCCACCATTTCTGCCTGAGCCAGCCAGCCATCACCTGCATCATCCCCGGCGCACGCACGATCATGCAGTTAGAGGAGAACGTGGCCGCCTCCAACGGCGTGGGCCTGCCGCCGCGCATCCGTGAGGAGATCGACCGGGTAACGGCGGCGTGGTAGGGATTGCTTCATCGGATGTTGAATGTGTTTTCCAGCGGACGCGAAGAATCGCGTCCCTACAACAAACGCGGCGGTTCGCAGGTAGGGACGGCATTCTTGCCGTCCGGCTCTGTTGGGCGCAAACACGGCTATACCCCTACGTTATCTCTCGATTCGCCGTAGGGACCGGGCATGCCCGGTCC
>CAYQJO010000220.1:0-7155 GCA_964417785.1 uncultured Anaerolineaceae bacterium
GGGTAGGGACGGCATTATTGCCGTCCGCAGAAATGTAGAGCACTATGTATTTTCTATATCCGGCGTGCGATAGTGCGTCTGCGTTTGCCGTATGTCGGGCAGCGGCGGGTCGGGTATTCTCATGGTCTGCCGCATCAGTTCCGGCACCAGTGACAGTGTGAGCCGGGCGCTCTGCCACACACCGGCGCGTTCATCCAGAAAGCCAAAAATGCGGCGCATGCTGTTGTGCCGGAACAGGCTAACGAACAAGGGCTTCATCCATTCCGGTCGCCAGCCCATCAACCACAGCATCATGGCGTCGCAAAAGCGATAGAAGCTGGGATCATCTGGCACCGCGAAGGGGTGTCCATGCCGCAGCAGCGATTCGACAATCGCCGCCGAATCATCCTGGATGCGCGTGAAGGCATATCCAGATGACGGCTTGACCCGTCCGCCGCGTGTGCCGATGTTCATCACGCGCTGACTCACCCGGCGCGTACAGCACCCGGCGCACAGGGGAGTTGCACCGCCCTCGGTTGTCACCACCCGGTAGGCGTGAATCCCCAACACATCCTCGATATAGGCTTTCACACCGCGAGAGGCTCCGGCAGCGCTCAACTGCACACATTCCACCAGCGCCCGGTCAGCGGCCAGCGGCAGGACGTAGAAAAAGCGCAGTTCGCCCGACTGCGGCACGCGGAAATCCATGAAGATGGGGACTTCAGGATCGAATGCGGGCGTGTCGGTGACGATCTCCCAACCGCAGAAGTGCTGTTGAAAGATGGGGGGTGTATTCCTGCCAATACGACTGTCGAATATCCACCGTCCCTCATAGCGGCGACCGTCGTCCAGCAGCACCGCACCGTCTTCGACTGTCTCGATTGTGCCTTCAATGAAAGTACACGGATCGCCCATCACGGATTCGACATGCTGGTAAAAGTCGAAGCCGCGTATCATATGGTACTGGCAGGCTTCGGTGGAGTCGAAATCATCGCCGATCACGCGCAGCCGGTCCCACGAGCGGTAGGCGATGGCGTCGAACGGAGTTGATCCCCAGTAGCTCAGGGTGCGGTCGTTGCGATTTTTGCGCTGCCGGTCGATGATGAGGATGGAGCGGTCGCGCAGTGGGCTGTTGATCAGATGATAAGCCAGACTCAACCCGGCGACCCCGCCACCGGCGATGATAAAATCGTACATGGTCGGTCCTGTCATGTGTATTGTTATGCTATTTACGCAGGAAATGGTCAAGGGGTTGCGGTAGAATAGGCAAAAAACGGGAGATAGTATGGCGACCAAACGGACAGAAATCACCGAAGATTTCGCTTTAAATGCTGCACAGATGGAATACATGCTGCGTATCCACAATGCGGCGGAGAAGGCAGATGCGGAAGGCAATGACCGGTTCTTTCACGAATTAGTTGAGACCGAAGAGTGGAAATCATTGTTTCAATTTGGATGGGACCAGGCGTGGGACCGCTACGAAATCATGATCGGCCAGTGTGAAGACTGCTAAATGGCGTACAAGTGGCTGCCAGAGTTCACAGAACAGTTCCGTGATGATATTGATACACTCTCGCCAACTGATCGTATGCTGGTATTCAGCAAAATTGTGGACTTACTTAACGCTGATAATCCAACCGATCCAGCGCAAGTAACTGATATCAAGCGAATGAAGGAAGCAAGGTACGCCGGATTGTGGCGCAAGCGGGCCGGGGACTGGCGCATTTTGTATCGGGTGCAACAAGAATCAGTTACGAACCAGGATATTGATTACGTAGGCCGTCTGATTCTTGCTGCGGTTGTCAACCGCCGTGACTTGTGAGCCAGAGACTATCGCCCCAGAATGCGGTCGATCTCGGCCATTTGCTCCGGCTTGAGCGGCCCGTACTGCATGGCTCCGGCGTTTTCTTCCACCTGCTTCACCGACTTAAAACCGGGAATCGGCACCGTCTGCGGGCTACGCGCCCAAATCCACGCCAGCGCCCCCTGGACCATCGTCCGGCCTTCGCTGGTCAGCACCTCGCGGATGGCATCCAGTTTTGCCAGAAATTCCGGTGAGGGTTTGCCCTCTGGTGTGAAGAACTTCATCCAACCGTGTCCGGCGGCGCGTACATCATCCGGCGGTAAGGTGGAATCGGGGCCGAATTTGCCACTGAGCAATCCCATCGCCAGCGGGCCACGATTGACGCTGGCAAGATTTTCCGCTTCGCAGAAGTCAAGGATGTCCGTGTTGCCCGTGAACACATTCAACTGCTGCTGGACGGCGGTGCAGTGCGGACCCTGGGCGAAATGCTTCACCCGGTCGAGATCGTCGGTACTCCAGCCGTAGCTGCGGATTTTGCCTTCGTTGGCAAGCGCTTCCAGCGTATCGCGCACGTCGTCGGCCTCTTCCAGCGGATGGCCGCCGGTGTGGAACTGGTACAGGTCGATGGTGTCGGTCCCCAATCGATGTAGACTGGCTTCGACCGCGCTGCGGATATACGCTGGACTGGCATCCGACCCGGTGATCTGGCGGGTGGCCGGATCAAACACATTGCCGAACTTGGTGGCAACGACCACACCCTCCCAACGACCGGCCAGCGCTTTGCCCAGAACCTCCTCGGAATGGCCGGTGCCGTAGACATCGGCGGTGTCGAAAAAGGTAGCTCCATGATCGAGTGCAGCGTGGATGGCGCGGATGGACTCGTCATCGTCCACATTGCCCCAACCGGCGGCACGGTCACCGCGCCAGAAGGGACCGCCGATGGCCCAGCAGCCCATTCCAATCGCACTGACTTCAATACCAGAGCGTCCTAATGTACGTTGCATATCCAATCCTCTCATCACGTTAGATTGATTATAACGCATTTTCAGCTATCGCATTCGCTCGGCTGCCGCCAGCACATCCTTGAGTACCGGCTTGTTCTTGAAGTACAACACCTCCGCCGGGACATCCGCCAGCCGCTCATCGCTCAGATTCACACCCTCGTAGACCAGCAGCAGCAAATCATGCCGGTCCGCCTCGCGCACCTTCGCCAGTTTGCGCCGCAGATACTCCGGGTGCCAGAATCCGACGATCTCAATCAGGATGCGCGTGCCGTCGTCGCGGTGAGTCAGCGCAAAATCGGGGATCATGACCGTATCCACCAGCAGGATCACCTCATCCTCGCGGGTGAGCGTCCACTTGCCGCGCTGGTCGCCGAACCTGGCCTGAAATTCAGCGGCGAAATCCGCCTCCATCTGGCTGTCGAATGCGCCACTGCCCCGAAAATGCCCGGTCAGCGCCGCCGACGGATCCAGCGTATAGGCCAGCCACTCACCCAATCCCGGCGGGCGCACTTCCGATTGCATCTGCCATCGTTCACACAACAGCAGCGCCGGTAAAAACGCCGCGAACTGCCGCCCGTAGCGGGTGGTCGATTGCACAAAGGGCGAAATCGGCCCATCCAGCAGCACATCGTAGCCCTCACCATGCGGCACCGCCCAGAACATCAACCGGAACAGCTTTAAATAGCGCCAGAAATCCTTGAACGTGTCATAGATTTGCACCCGCATGTGGGCGGCATAATACAGCGCGGCCCGCGCCAGTTCCAGGTTATAACGGGCGATCAGGCTCTCGGCTGTCCAGTCCGGCCCGGCATCGACCAGGATGTAAGCCGATGGCCGGTCCGCGTAGAGCAGCGCTTCGATCTGGTCAATGGGAATACCGGTCTCGGCGGCAACGGCCTCCAACCGGTCGGCGCGGGTATGAGGATAAAAGAGGTCGGCCTGGGCAAATGCCGGTCCGGTACTGAACAAGTGGACTCGAAGCTCCGCCGGTGAAATGGGCATGGGTACCGGTTCGACCGTTGCGGCGTCCATCAGCACTTTTGCCAGTCCACGCACGACAATATAATCCACCCGGTCGCCCTCATAGGCTTCCAGCGCCGCTTCCCAGGCATGAACCGGCTGATCGATGTGGTCACGGAACAGCCGGATGAGGGCGGCAGCGGTCTTGCCGTAGCGGTTGGCCTCGATCCAGCGGATGATCAGACGGCCATCACGGGCGCGTAATCGCGGGCGGACCAGATCGCCAGTGAGCATCAGGTGCGTGCCTTGCGTCGCCGCTGCGCTTTGCCCTCATCTACTGTATTCCGCACGATGACCTCCAGCAAAAGCGCCCGCCGGTTGCCGATCTTACGCAGGACGCGCCCCAACCGCTGAATATACTCACGGGCGCTGGCTGTGCCACCCAGGACGATGGCGACTTTAGCCTCCGGCACATCCACACCTTCGTTGAGGACCTTCGATGTGACCAGCACCGGGTAATGGCCGTCGCGGAAGGCTTCCAGGACCTGTTTGCGTTCGGCGGCTTTCGTCTCGTGCGTCAACGACGGGACCAGATAGCGCCGGGAAATCTCGTAGACGGCGGCGTTATGCTCGGTGAAGATCAGCACGCTCTCGTGAGCGTGTTCGCGCAGCAGACCGTCGAGCAGATTCAGTTTATTCTGGGCGGTTGCCAGCAGCCGCTGGATACGCTGACGCGCCAGCAAAGCGCGGCGGGCCTCGCGGTCGAAGGCGCTCAGACGCATCAACTCCATCAGCCAGTTGGGACCGTGCGTGCGCAGCAGTTCGCGTGAGCGGAAAAATCCGGCGTAGATGGCGTAGTCGGCGTCGTAGCGGTCGCGCTCTTCGGCGGTGAGGTCCACGCGGACGCGCTCGGTGCGGTATTCCGCCAGCCGCTGGCCGACCAGATCGTCAATGCGCTTCTGGTAGACGATGGGACCGATCAGTTCATCGACACGCCAGCGGCCAGCGGCCTGTTCGTGGTCTTCGGGGTAGGTGGCGGTCAGGCCCAGGCGGAAGGGCGCGGGAGTCATCAGGGCAGTTTCGCCCCAACTGGGTGCCGGCAGATGGTGAACCTCGTCATAGATGACCAGCTTGAAGGTGTTACCATGTTCGGCGATGAGGTCGCCGGCAGAGTGGTAGGTGGTGACGGTGATCGGCTGGATGATCTTTTCGCCGCCGTAGTAGACGCCGATGGGTGTCTGGAAGGTGTTTTCCAGGCAAGCGTACCACTGATGCAGCAGGTCGATGGTAGGCGCGACGACCAGCGCTGACCGGTTGACCTGTTGAACGGCGCGTATAGCGACAAACGTTTTCCCGGCTCCGGTGGGCAGGACAATGCTGCCGCGATGACCGGCACCGGCCCAGGTATCCAGTGCTTCGATCTGGTAGTCGTGGGCTTCGCGCTGGTCGTGCAGGGCCAGATCGAGCCGCCGCCAGCGGGGGATGTTGTCGTCGATGGCGTTCTGGCGCAGCCAATCCTGAATGAGCGGATAGCGATACCCCTCGCAGCGCCAGCGTCCTTTGATCCAGCGGAAGACCGGCGGTACTTCCGCCTCGTGAGGCACGCCGTCCAGAATTAAGATGCCACCCTGAAAGAATGCATTCATGGATTGATTGTAACGTCGCTGCTGGATTCGCTTCAAATCGCTCATATGCTTATAATATAATCTACGTGTAAATCAAAGACGATTTTGAATATGGTGCAGGCGGCAGCCAGTCTATATGAGATGATCCATCCCGATGACCGCGAAAGCAAATACTTTGACAGGCATATGCTTCTCACCACCGACGATCATGTCACACGCACCGCAGTTTTTCGTATGCGCAGTCAATCCGACGAATGGGAGTGGGTGAGCCAGAAGATCACAGTCAGTTCACGCAGTCTCGACGGCACGCCACAAGTGGTGCTGGTCAACCTGGCGATTATCACAGACCAGATCGACTCCGAACGGGCGTTAATGCGCAATGAACAGAAATTCCGCAGCATTACCACCAACAACACCGATGCTTTCCTGGTGATCGACGGCGACGGAGTGGTTGTATTTTGCAACCCGGCAGCGGAGTTGATGTTCGATAGACCCGCTTCTCAGCTTGTGGGCAAACCGTTCGGGCTGCCCGTCGTCACCGGTGATCGGGGCGAACTGGAAATCGTTCGTGGTGATCTGATCTTGATTGCCGAAACGCATATCGTTGAGATTGTGTGGGATGACCAGACGATGCTGCTGGCGTCATTGCGCGATGTTACCCGGCGGCGGAATGCTGAGGATGCTCTGCGCGAGTCGGAAGCACGCTTTCGTCAGATCGCTGACCATATCCACGAGATATTCTACATCTACGATGTCAGGCTGGGTACACTGCTGTATGTCAGCCCCGCCTATGAACAGATATGGCAGCGGTCACGCGAACCGCTCTATAAAGACCCGCTGGCATTCCTGGAAAGGGTCCATCCGGATGATCGTGCGGACCTTGCCGGAATGTATAATGACCGTGTGCGGCAGGTGTATGAATACCGCATTGTGCGCGATGATGGCAGTGTCCGTTGGATCACCACCCGTCAATTTCCTATAGTCAATAAAGGTGATGAAGTCTATCGCATTGCGGGTGTGTCTCAGGACGTAACCGAGCGGCGGCTGGCGGCACAGAAATCAGTTGAACTGGCGATGGAGCGCGAGACGGTCCGCATGCTCTCTAACTTCGTGCGCAGCGCCAGCCACGAATTCCGCACCCCACTCTCAACCATCAGCGCCAGCACCTATCTGCTGACCCGTTTGGACGATCCGGAGAAACGCAATCTCTACCGGCGCAAAATTGATGAGCAGATCAGCAATATCACCACATTGCTCGATGCGCTGGTCCTCATGGCCCGCCTGGATACACGCCCCGATCTCTCGTTTGAAATACTTGACTTGAATGTCATCGCGGCGGCTGTCGTCCACGAGTTGCGCCCAATCGCTGAACTACAAGCCCATACACTGATTTTCGAGCCAGAATCGGGTCTTCCCCGGATCAGCGGGGCGGTCGAGGAGCTTCAGGTAGCCGTCCGGCATCTTGTGCAGAATGCAATTGATTATACGATAGAGCCTGGACAGATTATGGTGCGAACTGAGAGTTCAACCGGCACCGTTGATCTGATCGTCGACGATACGGGTATCGGCATTGATAACAACCATCTGCCGTATATTTTTGAACGTTTCTATCGGGTGGATACCTCTCACCATATTTCCGGCTTTGGTCTGGGACTTGCCATCGTACAAAAGGTGATCGAAGCGCATCAGGGAACCATCCATGTAACGAGTGTTCCGGGGCAGGGCAGTCGATTTATTATGCGACTGCCCGTTTAGTCTAAGCAACATATCATTTAACCCCCAA
>CAYQJO010000221.1:0-7132 GCA_964417785.1 uncultured Anaerolineaceae bacterium
GGAGAACAAAACTATACCTCAAAAGCCCTCTATACACTCATTTTTGGCGAAGGTATTGTAAAATAGAATTATAGAAGGTTCTTTAATCTAAGGGATGTTCCTGTGGCTGCACAAGAGAAACCAGTCAACAACGAAGAAATGCTGCAACTCGCCATCAATGCGGCAAAAAACGGTCAGCGTGAAGGTGCGCGTGTTATGTTTCGGGAACTTCACCAGCGGGATCGCCGCAACGAAACGGCGATGTTGTGGTTGGCGAAGCTGGCCCGAGACGACCAGGAGCGAACACAATGGTTGGAACGGATTTTGGAAGTGAATCCGGCCAATCCGACGGCACTCAAGGCGTTGGAAAAAATGCAATATATGCGATCCGCGGTGGAAAACCGGATGTTGTTTCTATTCGGTGGCGTGGCGGTTGTCATGATCGTGCTGACACTGACCATTTTCCTCCTCTTGGTTCTCAACTAAATACCACCAGCCAACCAGGGGGACTGCTGTGGCCCAGAATGACATCAATCAAAAACTGAAAGACGGCATCGAAGCGGTTCGCAGTGGCGACCGGACAACAGGCCGCCGCCTGCTGACGGAGGTCATTGAGGCCGACCGGCAGAATGAAACCGCCTGGTTGTGGCTGGCGTCCACCATGCCGACGGTGCGCGAGCGGCAGGCGTGCCTGCAACAGGTTTTGCGTATTAACCCGAATAACACCCGCGCCCGCGAAGCCCTTAACCGGCTGGGAAGTGAACAACCCGCCCGTTCTGGATCGGGACTGGACATCCTGAATATCGTGATGGTTCTGGTGGTCGCAATAGGTATTGTGGGTACCCTGTTTGTGGTCAGCGAGTTGACGGAGGAAGAACCGCTCCCACCGCCGCCGACCCCCACGCAGTTTATCCCCACGCAGCCGCCACCGACGGTCCCCTCACCGACACGGGTGGTCAATTTGTTTGACGGTACCAGTCTGGCACCCACACTGCCGCCGACTTTTACGCCGACACCTTCACCCACGCCGACAATCACCCCCACGCCGACGGCAACGTCCTATCCGCTTGAGGAATTTCTGGTGTTATATACCAGTTTGCAACCGGGTGCGGTCGAGCCAGACCTGTTCTCGATGGTGGGCGACGGGTCGTTCCCGGTGCAGGTGGCGGAGCGGTTCGACGACATTACATTTGATCCAAGCGGGCGTCTGATCGCGTTCGTGCGCAACGTCGTCTATGAGGAACCAGGTGAAAACGGTGAACCGGCAGGGACCTTCCCGGAGTTGTTCACCACCACCATGCAGAATCCGGTAGATGATGCCGTCCAGTTGACATTCATGCGCACGACGGTTGTCGCCAGCCCCACCTGGTCACCGGAAGGGCGCGAGCTGGTCTTTGTTAGCAATATCGGTGGCGATGAAGAATTGTGGTACATCACCCCGGACGGTGAAAATCTGCGTCAGTTGACGAATAACGAGTTTACGGATCGTGATCCGGCCTGGTCGCCAGTCGTCGGTAGCAAACGGATCGTATTTGCGTCGGATCGGGACAGCTTTGGCTCGACCGAAATATACGCATTTGAGCTACCGCCGGTAGATGAAGAACCGGAATTCGAGGCGATGACCGCCGATAACCGCAGCAGTTACGCGCCAGCGTGGTCTCACGATGGCAGCCTCATTACGTTTATCAGCGACCGGACCGGGGACCCGGATGTCCATATCATGAACGCCGACGGGGCCAACCCGCGCCTGCTGACGGCGGATGATAGCGGCGCGGAGGACCGGCGACCGGTTTTCCTGCCCGATAATCGCTTCATCGCGTTCATCTCGAACCGGCTGGATGATCGCTTTCAATCATATCTGATCTCAATCGATGGCAGTGTGCTTTCGCGTTTGACCAACTCACCGGGCAACGACACATCGATTGTCTATCAACCCGTGCTGGTACTCCGCTTACAGGAACCAGGAGGCTAAGCGACTATGACCGATATACTCCACCAGGAATTGCTGCGGCAGGCGGTCGATGCCGCCCGTAGTGGTGATCGTGACACAGCGCTCGACCGGCTAAAAGAGGTACTGGAAGAAGACGAGGAGAATGTCAAGGCATGGCTGCTGCTGGCCCGCCTGACGGAAAACGAAGATGAAAAGCGCATTGCTCTGGCGACGGTCTTGCAGCTTGAGCCGGAAAATGAACGGGCCAAAGAGATTCTATCGCGCCTGGATGCCCAGGCCGAGAAGACCCCCGACGATGAAGAGGTGTTTGCCGGTGTCACCCGGCGTCAGTTCCGGTTGGCGATCATCGGTCTGATTGTGCTGATTCTCGTATTGATGGGCGTTGTCCTGATTATCAGCAGCCAGAATGCTGCCAGAGAGCGTGAAGAAGAGGAGCGGCTGGCCCGCCTGGTGGCACAGCGCACGCAGGATGCCCAGGACGCCATCGCCACCGGTACGCAGACCGCCCTCAACGCCATCGGTACCGCCGAAATGGCGACACAGACGCAGATTGCAGTCATGTCGCCGACGCCGACGCTGCCGCCCACCAGCGCGGCACCGACACTGCCACCGACGGCGACTCCGCCACCGACAGTCGAGATCGCTGGACCGGAGACGCTGCCTTTCCTGGAGGGTTTACCGGGGGTGATTTCCGGATGGGCCGGTACAGACACCTTCAATGTCGATTTTCTGGCCCCAGCGGTCTATCGTCTGGATGGTGAGACGAGCTATCTGGAGCCGGAGCAGCCGTTCAGTGAATCGACGGCACGCAGTCTGTTCTATTTCCCCACTGGCGATCAGGTGATCTACACGCGCTATCAACGCCAGAATGGCAATGTCATGATTATGCATACCGATATTGATGGTCAGCGCATGTTCTCCAATCTGGATCAGGCCAGTGGTCTCGGCGGATTCAACGATTCGATGATGCCCTTCCTCTCGCAGGACGGCACGCAGGTCGTGTTCATCGGTCAGGCAGTCGATAACCAGACCGATGAGGTGTATCTGGTGCAGTTGAGTGGCGATGTCGCCACCTCGACCCTGCGGCTGACGAATGATAGTGCCTTCTACGGCTATCCGGCTCTGTCACCCGATGGCTCGCAGATTATCGCCGTGCGCGAGAACCCGGAGAGCGAAAATCCCGGTCCCGATCTGGTCCTGATTGATGTCGGCTCACAGACTTTTTCACCGATGACCCGCGACAATGACACGGTGCGCGAGACGATGCCGCGCTTCTCCGCCGATGGCTCGTTGATCGTCTTCTCGGCGACATCTGGCGATAGCGAGAACCACAACATCTTCTTGATGTCGGTCACTAACCCCAATTCCGATGGCACACTCATCGTGGACGATCCTGGCAATGCGATCCATCCCGTGTTCAGCCCCGATGGCAATTATCTGGCGTTCTCAAGCAATCGCTTCGGCCAGTACGATTTGTTTATCCTTGATCTGGGTGCCTTCCAGACCTACCAGTTGACCGATACCCGTGAAGAGGATTATCCGGCCAGTTGGGTTATATTAGCAGACGATGGATCGTAAGCAGATTACCGACCTTCGTGTCCAGGAACTCATGCGAGCCGGGCGTATCGCCCTGACGCAGGGCGATGTGCAGCAGGCACACGAGTTGTTCCGTCAGGCCGCGTTTCTCAACCCGCGTGATGAGGAAATCTGGCTGGCGCTTTTCCATGCGGTTGATACCGCCGCTGACCGGCGTGCCTGCCTGGAGAATGTACTGGCGATCAATCCATATAACACCACCGCTGCCCACCAGCTCGAAGCCCTTGAGGAAACGCCGCTGGAAACGCTGCTGGATCAGCCAGCAGCGCTTACCATGACGTCCGCAGCCGCAACAATCTGGGATGTGGTGCTTACGTTTCTAGGGATGGTTGCCATGTTTGCCCTGGGGATGCTGGTGGGGGTTGTTCTGAATCTTCTATAGACGGATATTCGGGCATCGGATAAGGCACAATGCCAACTATGTCACGCAGATCATCAGCCAGTTGGGTGAGATTCGACGCCACCGTCGCCACCATGCGCGTGCTGGCGAGATTCTGCTGTGTGATGCGGTCGATGCGGTCCATGCCGATAGCGATCTCTTCCAGGCCCTCCGCCTGCTGCTGAATAACCTGATAGATGGATCGGACCGACTCACTGGATGCTTCAACATTGCGGGTTAACTGCACCATGATGTGGTCGGCCTGCTGGGTCATGGTGACGCCTGAATCGACGCCCTGCATACCGATTTCAGTCGCGTTGATGGTCTGGCGCACGGCGGACTGGATTTCCGCCAGAATAGCCCGTACCTGGTTGGCGGCTGTTGTAGACTGCTGCGAGAGTGAGCGCACCTCATCGGCGACAACGGCAAAACCGCGCCCATGCACACCCGCCCGTGCCGCCTCGATGGAGGCATTCAGCGCAAGCAGGTTGGATTGGGTGGCAATTTCCGTGACCGATGTGATGATCTCGTCAATGCGGCGGGTCAGTTGTGCCAGTGTGGTGATGGTCATGCCGATATTGCTCACCTGGCTGCGAATCTGGTCCATACCGGCGATAGCCTGCCGGATGGCGGTCTGCCCGTCTTTTGAGATGGTGTTGGTGTCGTCCGCTGTCTGGGACATAGTGCGGGCCTTGTTACGCACCCGCTCTGAGAGCTTGAGGAAGCTGTCTAACATATTGTTGGTTAGGTTGATGACATCGACCTGTTCGGTCGCGCCGGAGGATTGCTGGTCGGCAACTTTGTTTATGGCGTCAACAGCCCGGATCAACCCATCGGCGGTAACCTGGATACGGGTGTTGAGTTTGCCCGGTTCTGCCGCAGGTTCAGCGGCACCGACCGACCCATCTGTTGGCGACGGCGCGAGTACCGGACGGTTGTACAGGCTTGTGATTTGTCCCAGTGCGATCAATCCCAGGCCGAGGACAGCGGTGTCGGTGGCGAAGCTGTCGGCCAGGATAAGGCCGATTGTGCCACCACCCACCAGCAACGCAGCCTGCCCGGCATTGATCCGCCAGTTCAGATGCGACGAGCGCAGGGCTGTTGAGACACCGGCCACGGCCAGCCAGGCGTTCCAGAGCGCCTCACTGCCCAGCAGAATCAGGCTCATCGCGGCGGCCACCCCGACCAGGAGGTGTTGTTCCGCTGGCGATTGGCGCATGAATGAGATGAGGGCGGCGGCCAGAAACACCAGTGCCGTCGCCAGGACGGCGGTCTGCGGTTCGATCAGATGAGCCACAAGGAAAACCACTGCGGCGGCGGTACTCACGAGGGTGAGTTCAGAAAAACGTGCCATGACATTCTTGAGCATAATCTTCAATCATTCCACTCCACAATCTAATGATAGTATGAAGTCGTGCGTTCAAACAATAAGAAGCGAGGGATTTCGATGAAACAGGTGGTGCTGTTCTTGCTAATTATGATGATGGCCGGGTGTCAGGTCCTCGGTGGTGACGAGAACGACAACGGTGATAACCCCGTACCACAGACGAATAATGCCGGTGGTGGCGCACGGGTGGGCTGGGAGCGCGACCCCAATCATGTGGTCTTTCGCGTTGAGATCGTTGGCGGACCTGATGCCGACGCTTTTTATATGCGTAATCATGTCCCCTACTGCACTATTTATGGCGATAATCACATGATCTGGACGACCGGGGGTCCTGGCGACAACATCCTGTTTGACGAGTTGACGGACGATCAAATCGTCGGATTCGTCAACAATCTGGCCGTGCAATATGAGATTTACAATTACCCGGCAGAGGCCGATCTTGAGTTCAACAGCGAGCCGCCAGTCGTGGAGCAGATCACGTTGGTGGTTGATGGGCAGTCCCATATGACCGATGCCTATGGGGAATGGCCTCCCAATTACTTCGAGGAAATCCGCCAGAACTGCTGGGATTTGAGCCAATCGCCGCAGATATTTGAGCCGGTGTCTGGCTGGATTTCGGCCCAACGGACTGGCGGCACGACCTTTGGACCGACCCAGGTGTGGAGTGCGGAGGCCACTGGCGTTGATCTGACGGAACTGGCCGACACCGGGGAACGACGCTGGCTGGATGGACGGCTGACGCTGGCACTCTGGCGCTGGATTCAATCCGGTTCTCGCGATCTGACGTTTCTACAGGACGATGAACCGTTCTTTGTCGCGCTGGAAATACCGGGCGTGACAGTCAGTTCGCCCGATGCGCCCGAAGCGGATAGCTAAGAAAAGAACACGGTGGTCTGTTCGATAACGGTATTCAGCCCGATACCATCGCATTCCCAGTCCCAGTTGGTTGGTTCGCCTGCGTTGACCCCGCCGGATACCCGCGCCACCGGACGCCACAGAGCCAGTGCATCCGGTACGAAGGGCGCGTAACGGGCCGGGTGCGATGGGCCGAGGATCATGACAGTGCGAGCGCCGGCTGCCGCTGCCAGATGGGTCAGGCCGGTGTCGTTGCCGATGTAACCGGCAGAACCGGCAGCCAGTGCGGCAATTTCTGGAAACGACAGCACCCCGACCAATCGTCTGGCCGGGGTTTTGACCGCATCCACGATGGCTTCATCACCCGGACCACCGAGCAGGACAATTTCACGTCCGAAGGTGTCGGCCAGATGGTCGGCCAGGGCGGCGAATTTGTCCGGCGGCCAGCGCTTACTGTCCATCACCATGCCGGGATTTCGACCGCCGGTAGGGTTGATGACGAAGTAGCTGTCGCCGATTTGATTGCGCACCCGCTTCTGGCTTTCGGCCAGCACCGGCACATTGACATAGCATCCGGTCGTATCCAGTCCCAACGCCCGTGCGACATCCAGATAAATGTCGGCTTCCTGACGCGGCTGCGCTGGATCAATTGGCGCTCGGATCGTGTAACCGAAACCGCGTCCGCCGCTGTCCAGACCGGCGCGGTGGGGGATGCCACTTGCCATCAGGGCCACGCTCATCAGCGGTGACCGCACCAGCGAGACCACCAGATCAAATTGGCCGCGAATCTGCGCCACAAACCGGCGCATACCGGCCAGCGAACGGACCGGGTTGGCGTCAGGGCCGGTGTCGAGTACGGCGTCCAGCAGGTCATGATAGGCGATGGCCGGCTGCGACCAGCTTCCGACGGCCCAGGTGATGTGGGCGTCCGGGTAGCAGATCGGAAGAGCGTCGTGTAGGGAAAGAGTGTAGATCTCGGTGGTCG
>CAYQJO010000222.1:0-7090 GCA_964417785.1 uncultured Anaerolineaceae bacterium
TATCGTTCATGCGCGTAGTCTACCTCATTTTGAGGCGCTCTGTGCGTAACGTCAGGTAGTAATAGAAGAAGCGGTTGTTCGGCACGCAGACACCCTTTTGGTTTCAATTCTGGCGCAAAGCATACACAGGATTGTCAGGCGTGTCAACCTATCGGCGGCAATTCACTCCCCTTCGTGCAGTTCGTTCAATTTCTTTGTGCAGATTGTCATGCATACCGCAGGCGGTGCGCCAGTGTACGCACCGACTCAACACTCTCTCTACCCGCCCGTACCAACGCACTCCCGACGATAAACCCATCCACCAGCGCCGTGAGCGTCCGAGCATGTTCCGGCGTGCTGATGCCAAAACCCAGAACCAATGGTGAATCCGTTTCCGCCCGCACACGAGCGATGAAATCCGCCAGATCAGAGGGCAAATCCTTGCGCTCTCCGGTGATTCCGGTCAGCGATACCACGTATATAAAGCCGGTCGCCTGCCCCGCCACCAGTTGTATCCGCGTCCGGCTGCTGGTCGGTGCCAGGAAGAACACCAGCGCCATATGTTCCCGTTGGCACGAATCGGCTAACAATGACGCCTCTTCCGGCGGCAAATCCGGGATGATGAAGCCGTTGGCTCCCGCCGCCTTCGCATCGCGCACGAAGGCGTCGATCCCGTAGTTGATGATCGGATTGAGATAGCTGAACATGAGCATGGGCTGGTCCACACCGCGTTCGCGCAGTTCGCGCACGGCCTGTAGCGCATGGTTGACGGTGGTCCCGTTTTCCAGCGCGACCTGGGTGGCGGCCTGAATCGTCGGACCATCAGCCAGCGGATCGCTAAAGGGAATGCCGATCTCAAACCCGTCCACACCAACCTGAGCCATCTGGTAAATAGCTTCGACTGACTCTGCGTAAGTCGGATAACCGACCGGGAAATAGGGCAAAAAGGCCGGTCGTTGTTCTTCGCGGGACCGGGCAAACATCGCCTCGATTGCTTTCAATGGTGTCATGACCTGTCCTGTTTAAGTCTCAGAATTTCTACCGCTACAAATTCGTCTTCATCATACGTCAGCCGCACCCCTTCGCAGTAGTCACAGGCTTCACCCCACGCTTCGTGGTCTTCCCAGGGGATACACGACACCGCCCCGATCTCAATCACACCGCTATGCGTGATAACCAGAGTCGAGCCGCCATCCGGGATAGCGCGTGCCGCCGACGACCACAGCTTGCGCTGGACCTGCCCCAGCCGCATCAGAGCTTCGCTTTGTTCGATCATCCGCGCCAGCGTTTTGAAACTGGCATCCCACATGATCGTCTCACCGACAGTATTGAGTTCCTCGAACTTTTCATGCACGGCGAATCCCATCGCAATCGCCGTCTGGATCGCACGCGGATAGGTACTGGTGATGATCAGATTGAACGGCCCAATGTGCGCTCCGACGTGTCGCGCCAGATTGACCCCATCTTGGGACAAATCCTGGCCCTGCCGCCCACGCATCGCATGCCGTCGTACTTCAACATAACGCATCAGGCCAACTCTTTTCTCAATGCCTGTAAGCCGGACTGCATCATCTGTTGAGCGACCTCGACTCGCATCGCCCAGTTGGCCGCGTCGGCATCATACGCTGCTGCCGCCGCCCGTTGTGTCGCCGGGTCCGCCGCCGTATCCCGGTAGCGGTCGGCTGTTTCCCAATCCAGGCCATCGACCCGGATGTCCTGAATAGCAAAACCAGCGCGGTGCAGCAGCACCACCCACTCCGTATCGGTCCCCAGGCCGAAACCGGGTACGGCGTGTGTCACCAGATATTCGACCGCCGCCCGGCTGAACGCCTTCGACCCGGCGCTGAAATCAAGCTCCTGGCCGATGATATGCGAGAAAACCTCGTTGACGATTCGTTCCGTGTCGATCAATGCACGCGGATGGGTGCTGTAAGCTGCCGCCGTGCGCCCGATGACCAGACATTCGGCTATTGCCAGTCGCGCCACTATCCGGCGGAGTTCGTCCGGGCGTGTCTCCGCCCAACGTACCAGCCGATCCGTATCGACATAATGGAACGTGTCCGCCGGTGTCGCCAGCGCATGTTTCAAACACAGGTAGCGCCCTTCCGGCCAGTGATCGACCACCACATAGCGCAGCGGCAAATCGTCGAGCGCATCCAGAATCTCCGCTTCAGTCCAGGGTGGCAGAATGAACAACCAATCATCATAGAGCGATTCCAGCAGCGGGAAACAACGCTGCAAGCGGTTCAATTCGCCACGCGGGTCCCAGGTCGCCGCCAACATCAGGCTCATTGATTTACCTTGTCCACCACATTCTGGATGGCAACAGTCACCAGCACCGGATTATCGACCTGGATAAAGTGTTTGCCGCTTTCGGATACCACCCACTCGCCATCGCTTGAAAGCTCGACCAGGGCTTGCTGCGCATCACGATGAGCGTCTTCATCGGGCCATGCACCCTCCGGGCGATTGATGGCCGACAGCACCACCAGCGGTCGATCCCCAAGTTCGCCAACCTGACGCATCTGGTCCGCCGATTCACTCAAAAAAGTATACTCGCCGTGCAGCGTCCGCCAGTAATCGGCCTTGTAGGTGCCTGCGCGGAAAACTTCAGCCTGTGGATCGGGCAGCGCGGCACCTTGCAGCAGTCGCTCATCGTAATGCCATACCAGATCAGCCAGCCGCACCGTTCCAATTGGCGCAACCAGTCCGGCGACCTGCATGGCATCCAGCCGCCACGCCAGATCAGCCACTAACCCATCGAACTGATCGGCGGTGTAGCTGTCCAGCAGCACCATGCCTGCGACATCATCGGAGAAGTTATGCGTATAGAGGCGAGCCGCCGGTCCCATCAACCCATGACCGACCAGCACAAACGGGCCTTCTTCCCCGGCGTTGCGCAGCAGCAGATGCAATTCCAGCGCAATTTCGCCCAATGTACGCGGTTCGGGTCCGGCCTCGCTCCATCCATAACCAGCACGGTCATAGCTGCATACACGGGTGAACTCGCTCACACGCGCCTGCACCAGGGTCCAATGGATCGACCAGCCGCCTATGTCTGAGTCGAGCAGCACCGTCGGACTACCCTCACCGGTGCAGTAAATATGCATCAGATTGCCATTCACATCCACCAGACGCCCCGGCACAACGTAGTTTTCATCCCGGCTCTGGAACACCTGCAACACCATGCCAACGACCAGCGGCAGCAGCACAATCACGACCAGGAGCAGAATCAGATTAACCAGACACCCGAAGCAGCCCCCGATGCGATTCCGGCGGCGCTTGCGCCGGCGTTTCCCTTTCTTCGCCGGATCGGGGACCAGTCTGCCGGTCCGGGCATCGTAAATCTGATCGTCTGGGTCGTTTGACATCGTACTGTCTCCTGCTATAGACCGAGTGCCTGGATCACCGTATCCAGGTCTTTATCACCACGTCCGGAGAGGTTGACCAGTATCACACTGTCCTCCGGCATGGTGGGCGCACGTTTCATCACCTCGGCGACGGCATGGGCGCTCTCCAATGCCGGGATAATGCCTTCGGTCTCGCTGAGAACCTGAAAGGCTTCCAGGGTCTCCTCGTCGGTCGCCATCGTGTAGAAAGCACGTTCATTCTGGCGCAGGAAGGCGTGTTCTGGCCCAACCGAGGCATAGTCCAACCCGGCGGAGATGCTGTGTGTGTTCATGATCTGGCCGTCACTGCTTTGCATCACGAACGAACGTGTCCCGTGCAGCACACCGGGGCGGCTGATGCTCAGATCGGCAAACCGGGCCGCATGTTCACCGCTAGCAATACCGTGACCACCAGCCTCCACACCGATCAAATCGACCTGCTCGTCATCGCGGAAAGCGTGAAACAGACCGATGGCATTGCTGCCGCCGCCGACGCAAGCGATACACACATCCGGTAGACGCCCGACCTGATCGAGCATTTGCTGGCGAGCTTCCACACCGATCACACTCTGGAAATCGCGTACCATCATCGGGTATGGGTGCGGCCCCAATGCCGATCCCAGCAAATAAAACGTGTCACGGACATTCGTCACCCAGTCGCGGATGGCCTCGTTGATGGCGTCCTTGAGCGTCTTGCTACCGCTTTCAACCGGAATCACCTCAGAGCCGAGCAGCTTCATGCGGAAAACATTGGGCTGCTGCCGCTGGATGTCTACACTGCCCATGTAGACATGACAATCCAGACCGAGCAGCGCCGCCGCCGTCGCCGATGCCACCCCATGCTGACCGGCTCCGGTCTCCGCGATGACACGCTGCTTGCCCATACGCCGCGCCAGCAGCGCCTGCCCCAGCGCATTATTGATTTTGTGTGCGCCGGTGTGGGCCAGGTCTTCACGCTTGAGGTAGATCTGCGCACCGCCGAGGCGCTCGCTCAAGCGGCGGGCATAGGACACCGGCGTGGGTCGCCCGGTATAGGTCGCCTGAAGATAGGCCAGTTCTTCCTGGAAGGCGGTATCTTGCATGGCTTCGTGATAAGCCGCCGTCAATTCATCCAGCGCCGGAATCAGTGTCTCCGGCACAAAACGCCCGCCGAACTCACCGAAGTAACCGCGCTCATCGGGAACCGGGGTTGTATTCGTCTCGATATACATCACATATCCTTTTGCTTACGACAAAACTGCGTCAATCAGTGCTTTAATCTTACCGTGATCTTTCACACCGGGTGTACCGGATTCGACACCGCTGGCGACATCCACACCCCAGGGGGCAATCGTCGCCACTCGTTCGGCCACATTGTCCGGATTCAAGCCGCCCGCCAGCATCAAACGCGGCACCGCCGCCTTGACCGCCAGCGCCACATCCTCCGACGTCTGTTCACCGGTGCCACCGCGCAAACTTGGATGGTAGGCATCCAGTACCAACGATGGCAAACGCTCGTCTGTCGGGAAGTGGGGTTGGTAGTATTTCACATCGTCCAACGCCATCATCTTGTTCATCGGCTGGATGGCTTTGAACCCCATGCTGCGCAGTTCCTTGAGCATCACATCGGACTCATCGCCGCTTAGCTGCGCCGCATCCAGACCGACCTGCCCCAGAATGGCAGAGATGTTGCCCACCACCTCGTTGACGAACACCCCTACCAGCAGCGGGGTCTTTGCTCCCAACTCCTGCCGCAGACGGTCGCACAAAACAGCGGCACTGGCCGGGTCAATATAACGAGGACTCGATCTGTAGAAATTCAGGCCCAGCAAATCCGCGCCACATTCGGCGGAATAGCGGGCATCTTCCAGGCGGGTTATGCCACAAATCTTTGTTGTCGTCATCTCACAATGCCTGATCTTTACGCTGGTTGCTGAAGGCACGCACCGTCTGCGACAGATTGTCACCGGCTTTGACCAGCGTTTCACCGACCAACACAGCATGTGCACCCAACTGCCCCATATGATACACATCTTCGGCACAGCGGATACCACTCTCTGCGACCAGTGTCACCGAGTCCGGCACGATACCAGCCAACCGACCGGTGGTTGCCAGATCGACTTCAAACGTTTTGAGATTGCGGTTGTTGATCCCAACCAGTTGCGCCCTGAGTTTCAGCGCCCGTTCCATCTCGGCTTCGGTATGGACTTCAACCAGCGCCATCATACCCAGTTCGCGCACCAGCGCATACAGATCGGCTATCTGCGCATCTTCCAGCGCAGCCACAATCAACAACACCGCATCAGCGCCGATGGACCGCGCCTCGTACACCTGATATGGATCGATCACAAAGTCCTTACGCAGGACCGGCACATCTACTGCCTGCCGCACTGCCGTCAGATAATCTGGATGCCCCTGGAAAAAGCGAATATCCGTCAGCACAGAGATGGCCGCCGCGCCATTCTGAGCATAAGTCGCCGCCAGAGTCACCGGGTCGAAGTCCGCGATCAACACCCCTTTGCTCGGCGACGCCTTCTTGGCCTCAGCGATTAACGCGACCGTCTCCCGCCGCAGCGCCACCAGAAAATCACGGGCCGGTGGCGCGGTTTCGGCTGACTCGCGCACAGCAGCCAGCGGGACAGCCGCCGTCGCAATTTCCTCGGTTTTGTGTGCCAGGATTGTATCCAGAACGGTATCGGTCTTGACGAACATGACTAAGCCACACTCTGGCTGAACGCGATCAAACCATCCAGTTTTTCCACCGCTTTGCCGCTGTCAACTACATCTTCGGCCACCTTGATCCCGGTTGTCAAATCATCGACTTTGCCCGCCGCCAGGATGGCCGCACCGGCGTTGAGGATCACCACGTCGCGCTTGGCGTGGCGCAGACTACCATCCAGCACACCGCGCAAAATCGCCGCGTTGGTCGGCGCATCTCCGCCGAGCAAATCGTGGATATTCGCCCCTTCAAAACCGTAATCCAGCGGGTCAATCTCATAAGTATTGACCACACTGTCCTTGAGATGGCTGACGGTGTTGGGACCGGTCGTCGTCAGTTCGTCCAGGCCACCGTAACCGTTAACCACCAGCGCCGAGCGTGCGCCCAGGTCGGTCAGCACATGCGCCAGCAGGTCGGTCAGATCGCTGGCGAAAACGCCCATCAACTGGTTACGTGCGCCCGCCGGATTCGTCAGCGGCCCCAGGATGTTGAAGATGGTGCGGATTTTCATCTGGCGGCGCGGACCGATGGCATGCTTCATGGCCGGGTGAAGTTTGGCCGCGAACAAGAAGCCGATGCCGACTTCATCCACGCATTTGCCCACCTGTTCTGGCGACAGGTCCAGGTTGACACCCAATTCGCCCAAGACATCGGCACTGCCGCATTTGCTGGTCGCTGCCCGGTTGCCATGCTTGGCGACCGGGATTCCGGCACCGGCAGCGACAAACGCGACCGTCGTGCTGATGTTGAACGTCCCTGACCGGTCACCACCCGTGCCACAGGTATCCAGCAGTTCCGAGCCAGAGTAGCGTGTCGGGACATATTCAGCATTGGCCCGCATGGCCTGCGCACTGCCGGTGATTTCGCTCTGGGTTTCACCCTTCATCCGCAGCCCCATCAGATAGGACCCGATTTGCGCCTCGGTCGCCTCGCCCCGCATGATCTGGTTCATCACCAGTTCGGCCTCCTGTGCCTGAAGATGGCCGAATCGACTGATTAAGTCAATTGCACGTTCAATGTCCAT
>CAYQJO010000223.1:0-7040 GCA_964417785.1 uncultured Anaerolineaceae bacterium
GGCGCGTCAGGCTGGTGTTGACCTCGTGCAGCAGCACATCGCCGTCACCGGCATGGCTGTACAGGAACAGGCCGACGCCGGGCCGGGTGGCGTGGATGTGCGCCCGCATCCGTGCCGATAGCTCCTCGGCGATTTCGCGCATGAAGGTGCGCCAGTCGGGATCGTCGTGCTCGGTCGGCACCTCGCGGCCAAAGCGGTCGAAGAAGCGGCGGCGTGTGTGGACCCCGTGCCGGACATCGTGGAAGCTGCCGCTGTAATCCCACTCGGCATACCCGAACATGTTGAAGAAGATTCCATCGACCGGGTAGGTTTCCAGAATCTCGCTCAGGACTTCCAGGCTGCGCTCCTGGTAATATGGTCCGCAGGGATCGGTACTGTGCAGGCCGTTATACACCTGCGGCTGACCGTCACGGCTGTGGACGCACCAGTCCGGGTGGTGCTGGTAGAGGTCGGCGTGAATCTTGCTGAAGTCCAGCCGCGAGATGACGCGCACGCCGCGCTGGTGGGCGGCGCTCACGGCGTCGCCGATGAGGTCGCCGCTGGCACGGTCCGCCAGCCAGGGACTCGGATGCTGGAACGCGAGTTTCGACGGGTAAAACGACACGATGCCGCCGGTGTTGAGCAGCCAGGTATTGCCGTGCAGCGCCTGGATGTCGTCCAGAACGCGCTCGACATCGAGTGAGGCGTCGATCTCGCGCAGGTTGGTTTGCACGATGCGGAAGGGTTTGTTCCACCAGGTCATTGTTTTGTCTGCTCCAGAATGTAACGTTGATCGTCTTGGCTATAGGTATCGAATCGCTCCGGCGGCTGCGTCAGGTCGATGATGCGCGACCAGCGGCCACGCTCGACGGTGTGACGGTAGACCGGGTTGAGGTCGAGAATCACAACGTCGTCGCCAGCCAGCGGCAGCGGGAACGGCTTCAACGGGCTGTCAACGCCGAAGCCATAAACACGCACATGGCCGCTGCGTGGATCGCTGACGGCGCTGTAATACGGCAGGCTGTCGGGGTCCGCCGGATAGTGCGGCAGCGTCAGGATGGGCGACGGCGATTCGTGCAGGTAGTCGATTTCCACCAGCGGCACGCCGGTTTGCAGGAATTCGGCGCGGCGGTCGTGATAGGCGCTGTCGCGCCGTTTGTTCCAGGGTGACAACAATTCGACACGGGTCACGATGCGACCGAGACGGTTTTGATCGCCGACCTCGCGCACAACGGCGGCATACGGATGTTGCAGGTTCTCGACGGTGGCGAGCAATTCCGCCTCCCAGGTGGGTTGAAGGGCGGGTTGTGCCGGGGAACCCGATGGCCCTGGCGATTGTTGGAAGACAGTGACGTCGGGTTGCGGTCGGCCAAATTCCCAGTCGGAACTGCGCACCTGTAGCGATTGTTCCGCGTAGGCGATGTAGGCGTCCGGCAGCAGCGTGTTGAGTTCATCCACGATATGGCCGATGTGGCTGGTGTGGAAGGTGTGCCACAGCGCCGGTTGATCGGGTACGCCGGGTGTTTGCAGGATGCTGTTCAGGTGCGGGAGGATGCCGGGAAAGGTCATGGCACATCCTCGGCAAAGTCCCCCTCGCCCCTTGTGGGAGAGGGGGATTTAGGGGGTGAGGGCCAAATAATCATCATGATCTTTCCTGCAATTTGACCAGCACCGGCAGGATGCTGGTGAAGGTCTCCAGGTCCGGGTATTTGTCTTTCATGATGTCCGACTCGGACCAGCTACGACACACGACCTCCACCCGCCCCTGCTGGGCGCGGGGATCGCGGATGTTCATCACGCGCAGCCGCCGGGTGAGGAAGCGCAGCAGCATATCGACATGGAAATCGGACTCGGCGCTGGCGGCGGTGTGATGGCCCGCCGAGCAAAAGGCGTCGATGGCCTCGTCGTCGAGACCGGCTTTCTGCGCCAGCACGCCGCGTATCATATCCAGTCGGGCGAAATCGTGGCTGCAACCGTCGGGCAGTTCGCCGGGATCGCCGCCGGTCAATTCGCGCACCAGTTGCAGCAGCGGTAATTCCATGCTGGTCTTCAAGCGCTCGTATAGATCGGCCAGTGCCTTGTGATATTCGTCGCTCAGACTGTTATCGGTGATGTAGCGATTCATGAAGCGCTGGTAGGTCATCTCGTCGCTGCTGACATTATCCAGGTACTTTTCCAGCTTATGCAGGCTGGTCACATAGCGCAGTTCCAGCAGGTCCACCAGCACCCCGGCCTGGACTGGCAGCGCGTCGATCTCCCAGGCCAGATCGTAACTCTTTTGCAGCCACGCGAGCGCCTCGCGCCGGTAGGCTGTGCGGTCGTCCTGGAACAGATACAGGTTCCAGTAGATGCGGCCAATCTCGCGGTAGGCCGCCGCCAGTTCCGCCTGCCGGTAGGTGTCCGGTTCGTCATCGAGCCAGGGCTGGAGATAACCGAGGGCGGAAAACTCCTGCGTCTCATCCAGCGGGACCACGCCATAGGCTTTGAGCGCGTCCTTAAGCTGCTGCGTCTGCTGTGCGATGGCGTCCGGCGGCGGCGCGTGGTACTGGATGACGTATTCGTCGCTGCGGTAAAGGTGGGTCAATCCGGCCTGCCGCGAGCGCTCGCGCAGCAGGTCTTCGATCTCGGCCCGCATACGCTCCTCAATGTCGAGAAAAGCATCGACCTGCTGTAACTGGCGCTGCGCCTGGGCGAACACATCGTCCACCATGCCATGCGCCCCGCGCAGTCCGGCCACCCTGCCCCAGGTCTGGTAGACCACGCCTCCGGCAATACGGGCGCGGAGCAGACCCACATCGTCGTCCAGGTCGTCCATGAAGTGCTGCGCATGGCGGGCATACAGCCACGCCGAGAGATAATCGCCCTGCTGCGCCAGGATGTAGCACAGTTGCAGCATACACTCGGCTCCGTCGTGGCTGTTGTGGTCGCGCAGCAGATCGTCCAGCGCCGCTTCCAGCACCGACTGCGCCACCGCGATATGACCGCGAAAGCGCAGGTAGCGGGCCACTTCTAGCTTGAGCGGTCCGCGCACCCCGGCCAGATACCAGCCCTGACGCGCCGCCAGCAGCAGCAGATTGTCGTCATGGTGCAGCCGCACCCGCGCCACCGCCAGCGTCAACTGCACCCAGTCTATCGGCTGGCCCTCCCAGGTGGGCAGCGGCAGGCCGTCCGGGTCGGCGTACCGCGAATAGAGCGCGTCCAGCAGGTCCTCGCCCGGCTGTTCATCCAGCATGTCGGCCAGACCGGGGAAGGCCAGCAGCAGCAACCCGCGCTGAATCTGGTTGCGCACATCGCGCTGACTCAGCAGCGACACCAGCGAATGAGCGGTGTCGAAATCCTGGCGGGCGCACACCTGGGCGACGGTGGCATAGGGTCCGCCGGTGGCCTCGCCGAACGCCTTGAGATGTTCATGGTAGGCGCGGGCGCGGAAGATGCGGCACAGGTGCGGAAGCTGCGGCATGATCCAGCGCAGGCGCGGGTGTTTGCGTGCGCTGCCAACTTCGGCCTCGTTGCGTTCCTTCCAGGCCGCCTCCATCTGATCGCACCAATCGATGAGCAGAACCGCATAGCCAGCGCTGAGCATGGACTCAAACTGGCGTTCCAGGAATTCCAGCGGCGCTTTGAAGGCCACCACATGATAGCCGCTCTGGCTGCCGGTTTGCAGCAGCGCCCTGATGTAATGGGCGATGGCGCGGTCAAACAGGGTGGCGTCGCGCAGGCCGATGGCGTCCATCTGCGCCAGCGCCCCCGCCATCTGCTCGACCTTGCCCAGCACCACCGATACACTCGTCTCCACGTCGGGATTGCTCGCCAGCACGCGCTGAATCTCGTGGAACTCCGCCGAGTCCATCAGGTGTTGGCGGTAATTGAAGTCCGCGTAATCGAGGACGCCCATCGCCCGCTGGCGGAATTTGAACTCGATGCGTGTTTGCAGCGCGGTGATGTAGCGGTAGGGATCGTCAAAGATGGGGTTATCGAAGCGCAGCAGCAAGCGCCAACCGTTGTTAAAGTAGGTGCTGGCCTTCTCGATCACGGCTCGCACCGCCTCGTTGTAGGCGCGGCGGCTCTCCACCTCGTCGCGGTCGAGGGTGCGCAGGCGGTAGAGTTCCAGCCGGGTGTGCGAGAAATAGGCCTGGATCAACTCGCCGCGCACCAGGAAGTTGCGCTCGTACAGCGATTGCAGGATTTCGATGCCGGTTCCCAGGTTCTCGCGGGCGCGGTCGTAGAGATGATCGCTGGCCGCCGGGTCGAAATTGTCTTCCAGCGCGTTGTAGAAGGTCGAAGCCAGCCGGATATGGGCCAGCGCCAGCGACTCGCGCTCGGATTCATCGTCGCCGCGTGCCAGCGCCAGCAGACGCGCCTGCTCGGCGGCGAAAAACGCGCTCTCGTAATTGCCGCACAAACGGTTGACCAGACTCAGCGTCAGCAGGCTGCGCATGATCTCGTAGCTGCGGCGTGTTTGCAGCAGGATGTAATAGGCGATTTGCGTCATGTGCAGGGCGCTGTGGGCATTGATGTAGCGCTCGGCGAAGGCATAGCGGTAGAGCAGCTCGCCGAAGTCGCGCCAGCGCCGTGAGGGATCGCTGCTGTCCTCGTCGCGGAAGGATTCCAGTGCGACGCGATAATAGTCGATGGCGCTGTCCACCTTCCAGTCGAGCCGGTTGAGCCAGCCCTGCATCAGCGCCACCCGGCTGCGGAAGCGCGTCAGGTCGGTCGCGCCGGCCTTTAACCCGCGCTCCACGATGCGATGGGCGGCGCTGAACGACTCGCGGGCCGCGTCCAGGTTGGTGTGGATGTTGCGGATGGCCGAACTGCCCTTGTGCAGGTTCAACTGGATGCGGATGGCGTCAATGCCGGTGTCGTCCAGCGCGTTGAAGTAGCGCAGCAAATCGTCGTATTCGCGCTCGGCCCGGTCGTGTTCGCCCTGATCGCTCAGGAACAGTTCGATCTCGCGCTGGCGCACCCGGTAGAAATAGCGCGGTTTGAAGATGTCGGGTTCGTCGGCGTGGTCGGCCACCCAATCGGCGATGCGCTGGTCGGGCTGCATCTCGATGTCGTCGCGCACGCGCTCGATCAACGCGGCCCGCATGGTGTCCACCGGGCTGCGTCCGTTGTGGTCGTCGCTGCGCGGTGGCAGCAGACCGCGATTGCTGGATACCATGCGCCAGCGGCGGTCGAAGACGTCGATGCAGCGTTTGAGATAGGCGGCGCGGTCGCGACCCACCATCGCCGCCGGGGCGTTATGGTCGCGGATCAGCGGGCCGATCTCGCCCAGGATGCGCGTCATCTCGTGGACCAGAACCGTCTCCTCCAGTTCAAGCTGCTGCTGGTCGATGGCGGCCTGCAACGAAATCAGGCCGGTATCGACACCGCCATCGGCTTCGGCACCGGGCAGATTGCGCAGTCCCGGCGCGGACGGCGACTCGGTCTGGCGGCCATAAACCACCTGATTCACGCGCCAGCGGGCCAGCGTATCCAGTTCCGGCATGATGTTCTGGCCGTGACTGATGAGCCGGGCGATGGTGTCCTGAATCTCGCTCTGGCGGTCCAGGTAGCGGTCCAGAATCTTCATGAGGACCTGCACCTTGTTCACGCGCAGCGGCTCGGTGACGTGCGTCTCGATCAAGCGGCGGGCCTCGTCGAACAGGGTCAGCGTGTCGTCGGGGTGGCGCTTGACGAATTCCAGCCGCTTGAGGTCTTCGTAGATCGCGCCGCCGGCCTCGCCGGTAAACTCGCGGATCATGGCGCGGTCGAAGTGATACGGCCCCAGGCTCATATAGCGCAGGACAATCTCGGATTTGCGCGTGGCCGTCAGGTAGGCGCGGACCAGCGAGCGCTCGGTCTGCTCTTTGTCGCCGGTGAACATGGTCCGGTCGATGGCGCGGGTGCGTTTGTAGATTTCGGCCAGGATGACCAGATAGATCGGGCGATACAGCGGCGGCCTGCCGGGGACCGCATCGGCAAAGGCGGCGAAGAACGAATCCAGGATGTCGGGCGCGATGCGCTGGTACAGCTTCGACTGGCGTGAATCTTCATCCTCGTACTCAGCGGGCGGCAGCACCAGCAGCGCCAGGATGTCCTCGGCGTAGCGGCGTTCCAGTCCGCCGATGTGGAAGGGGTCGGTGATGTCCTCGCCGGGATGGTGTAGGAAATCGGCGTCGGGCAGATACCAGTCGTAAGGCTGCTGGCGGTCGCGGCTCTCGTAATCGCGCCCGGAGAGGATGAAGACCGTGCGCGGCAGCGTGTAAATCTGCTCGCGGATGAAGGCCACGATGCGCTCCACCATCTGCTGCTCAAAGGCGCTGTCCATGCGCTGAAGTTCTTCCACCGTGTCGAAGATGATGACCATCATGTAGTTGGCCCGTACCAGCGCGTGATACAGGTCACGGAAGGCCGCGAACAGATCGGCCTTGAAGGCATCCACATCGCCCACGAAGTCGCGCCGGGCCTGACTCAGGTGTTGCAGGCTGTCGAAGAAGGCCTGGAAGTAGCGCTCATCGACCTCGCGCTCGATCTCGGTGATGCGTTCGTCGGCACCGTCGGCCTGCCTCAGACGTCCCTCTGCCCGGTAAATGTCGCGTTCGTCGCGCTCGCTGTGTGTGCGGTGGGCTTTGACCTGCTGGCGCAGGGTCTGGACAAGCTGGAAGATGAGGCTTTCATCCAGGAGTGAACTGGGCGACTGCATATCGATGAACGCCGTCAGCACCGCCCGGCTGCCGGTCACGCCGTCGGATTGCAGCCGGGCGGCCAGATAGCGCATGAGATAGGTCTTGCCGACTCCCCCGCCCTCGACGATGAAGACCCAATCGCGGGCCGTGCGCGGTCGGGGGTTGGTGGCGACCCGTTCCACCACATGATAAAGCTGGTCAAGCTGCGATTCGCGTCCGATGAGTTCGGTCATTTTACCTCACTTCCCGGTTGATTTCTGACCTCACCCCAACCCCTCTCCAATTTGGCTATACATTACCCACATTCGGGGTCAAGGGGCGCAGGGAAGAATAAAGCGCTTTAGGCTTTTCCAGAAAAATACATAGCTCTACATTTCTGCGGACGGCAATAAT
>CAYQJO010000224.1:0-6997 GCA_964417785.1 uncultured Anaerolineaceae bacterium
CTTCCGCCAGATCGGTCGTATCCAGCACATGGACGCCATCGTAATCGCGGATGGCCCATTCACGCGTGAGTCCGCCCAATGCCAGCGCCCGCTCATACGGATCGTGGTAACGCGCTCCCATGTTGATATGCAGGCGGTGCAACATGGCATCCAGGCCGATCACCAGACAGATGACCGGCCCGGTTGATTGCAGGCGCGTCAGATGATCCGTATGGACCAGCGTCCGCCCGCTGATGTAGATGACCGAACCGCGCCGCAGCATCGCCTCCGAGACGATTTCGGCCTCAATCGATTTGAGCCGGGTCTCACCGTAGTAATCGCGGATTTGATCGACCGGCAGTCCCACCCGGTCCGCGATTTCCGTCTCCACGTTGACAAAGGGCATCCGCAGATGGGAAGCGATCTGTCTCGCCAGCGCCAGTTGATTCGGCCCGATATAGCCGGTCACGATCAGATTGCGATACGAGAAAGGCAGAAAGTCGGTCATTTGAACCAGTTATCCAATATCGGCGGCAGTTCCAGCAGGCTTTCGATTATGGCGTCAGCCTCAACGCCGTCCGCATGGCGCAGTTTCCCCGGCTTGTAGCGCAGCACCCCGCGCATACCGATCTGCTGCGCCCCACCGATGTCGTCCAGCAGATTGTCGCCCACAAAGACAGCCTCCGACGGCTGCAATTCCAGACAATCCAGCGCGGCCTGGAAGATCGATGGATGGGGTTTGAGATACCCCACATCGGCTGCCGAGAAACGGCAGTCGGGGAAATAGTGCAGCAAACCATGATCGTCCAGTTCAACATCGCGCATCCACATCGACTGGAAGGCGTTGGTGATAAGTCCAAACTTCAAACCCTGCTTCTGAAAATGGTCCAGTGCTTCGAACACGTCCGGGAACACATCGACCTCCGCGAACGCCCGCCAGTCGTAGACTCGCAGACATGCGCCCTCGTCCACCACGTCTTCCGACAGACCACAGGTGACCGCTGCCTGTACCAATGCGGTTCCCATACGGGGTGCAATCCGGGTTTCGCTGGCCTGGAACCATGCCCGGTAGGCAAAGTCGAAGTAGGCTTTCTTGTACGCCGCTGCATCGCCATTGAGCGGACCCAGAGAAGTCAGGTATTGGTAAACCTTGTTGAGATGGACATCCTCAATGGCCTCCCATTGATGGTTGTCATGCAACTGGCCCCAATCGATGAGGGTGTCGTCTAAATCAAACAGTATGGCTCTGAGCATCCGTGACCGCCATTGCTGCACGCCAGGAGAGCAAAACCTGCTCGATCCCGTCGTCGTTTGTCGGAAATTTCAGGGTCCAACCCAGTTCGTTTTTGGCTTTCTGGCTGTCGGGCCTGGAGGAAAACGCCAGCAACGGCGCATCCTGCCGGGCTGCGAACACACGCATCAGGAACCCCGGCATCTTGCCCGACGGGTTAATTCCCATCGATGATGAGAAAAGATGCAAGAACGCCTGGGTGGTCATGGGGGTGTCGTTGACGATATTGAATACCGCATTCTCTGGCTGCTGCTCGACCATCAGGCGGACGGCATGCGCCAGGTCTTCAGCGTGAACCCAACCGGCATGGTTGTCGTCCGCCGCCACCGGGCGTCCGGCACGGAGCGCCAGCGCCAATCGATCCAGGTTGGCCGACTCGGAGCCGTACACATAGCCAGCACGCAGCACACCCGCCGGAGTTGTACTCGCCATAACCGCCGCCTCTGCCGTCTTTGCCGCCTTCGCCATCTCGCCATCCGCCTTAAGTTCGGCGCTCTCGTCCACGAGAGCGCCATGCTGGTCGCCGTAGAGAAACGCATAGCTCAGGTGCAGAAAATAACTCGCGCCGGTGGCTTCGGCACACTCAACCATTCTGGCGGTACCGTCTTGCAGCATGGCTGGTGAATAGTCACGGTTGGACTGAAATGGTATGTCATTCGCGTGTTGTGGTGCGGTGTGGACGACGATGTTCGCTTTCGCCAGCGCCATCATCGCCTTGATCTCGCCGGTCTGTTCCGGATCACAATATACCGGTCGCCCACCGTCGGCCCGAATCTTCTCGGCGTCGCGGCGGTTTGCAGCCATCGCCGTGACCGCGTAACCCGCCGCACTAAGCTGGCGCGTTACGGCGCGTCCGGTAGGGCTGCTCCCGGCGCTGATAAAGACGCTCTTGCTTTCTTGCTGGTTTTGATTGTCCACAATCCCATCCTGATTGGTCTGAAACACAACCTTGATTATGCCACTATAGGACTGAGCAATCAACTCTGCTACAATTCCCTTTGAAAATAATTCAAACGGAGACCGTGATGAAAATCGATGCACTGAAGCAGCGCCTTGCCACCATCAACGACATCAATCAGGCCACTGCCGTTCTCGGCTGGGACCAGCAGGTCAACATGCCGCCGGGTGGAGCCGAGGCACGCGGGCGTCAACTGGGGACGCTCTCTCAGTTAGCACATGAAATGTTCGTGGCCGAAGAAACACAGCGCCTGCTGGAAGAAGCCGCCGCCGAAATCGGTGACGGCGATTACGAGTCGGATGATGCCAGTCTGGTACGGGTGGTCCGGCAAGACCTGGAGCAGTCCACCAAAATCCCGGCGCAACTGGTGGCTGAAATCGCCCGCGTGACGACCATGGCCCACGAAACATGGGCCAACGCACGGGCTGAGAACGACTTCGCCGCGTTTGCCCCCGCCTTGCAGAACGTCCTTGATCTCACGTTGAAAGTAGCGGAGCATCTGGGTTACAACGAGAACCCTTATGATGCGCTGGTGGATATGTATGACCGGGGCATGACCACCGACCAGATCACTGCCATCTTCGACGGGCATCGGGGCGAACTGGTGGAATTGATCGCCGCCGTCAGTGAAGTCGCGGATCGGGTGGATGATTCGCCGGTTCACCAGCACTTCGACCAGGACAGGCAGCGGACATTTGCGCTGTGGGTGGTGGAGCAGTTTGGCTTCGACTTTCAGCGTGGACGCCAGGACATTGCCGTACATCCTTTCGCCACCAGCTTCTCGCGCAACGATGTGCGTCTGACTACCCGGTTTGAGGACGACTTTTTGAATCCAGCCTTGTTTGGTCTGATGCACGAGGCCGGTCACGGTATGTACGAGCAGGGTGTGGGGACGTCACTGGAAAGCACACCGCTGGCAAATGGCACCTCGTTGAGCGTCCACGAATCGCAATCCCGCATGTGGGAGAACATCGTCGGGCGCAGCAAAGGCTTCTGGAGTTGGGCGCTGCCGAAGCTCAAAGAGACCTTCTCGCAGCTAAGCGACGTCAGCCTGGACGATTTCTACCGGGCCATCAACAAAGTCGAGCGGTCATTCATCCGCGTGGAAGCCGATGAGGCCACCTACAACCTGCACATCATGCTGCGCTTTGAACTGGAAAATGATCTGGTCAACGGGCGGGTTAAGGTCGCTGATCTGCCGAAGGAGTGGAACAACCGCTTTGAAGCTTTCTTCGGTATCGTGCCGCCGACCGATGCATTGGGTGTTCTGCAAGATGTCCACTGGTCGGCTGGCAGCATCGGTTACTTCCCGACCTATGCACTGGGCAACCTGCTCTCGGTTCAGTATTACAATCAGGCGGTTAAAGAGCATCCGTCCATCCTCGATGAAATCGCCAGCGGCAAATTCGACACGCTGCATAATTGGTTGGTCGAGAACATCCACCAGCACGGGCGCAAGTTCACCACCGACGAACTGACACGCCGTATCACCGGCGAATCGATGCAATCCGGCCCCTATATCGAATACCTTAAGACCAAGTTCAGCGAGGTTTACGGACTGTAAACGCCATTACAGGGCGCAGCGTTGTACTGCGCCCATTCTATCCCATGTCCAGGTCCCAGGCCGCCAGATCGGCCATGAAATGATGAGCGGTCATATCCAGGTGAATCGGTGTCAGGCTGGCAAAGCCGTTATCGATGGCCCACAGGTCGGTCCCTGGTTCGTCCAGATTGCCACCGGGCGGATCACCCACGATACGATAAATATCGTCGGTCTTCTCCAACTCATCCAGATACACCCTTACCCCCTGGCGGGTCAGCCGGATTCCATTGACCGTCGGTGCCGCCGGGATGTTGACGTTGAGAATGGTCAGTGGTGGCAGAGACCCTTGCAGTGTCTTGCGTACAACCGCTACCGCCACACAGGCAGCGGTTGTATAGTCGGCGACATCATCGGCGTCACGCCGGTCCAGTGAAAAGGCGACTGCCGGTACGCCGTGAATGCTGGCTTCCAGTGCCGCCGTCACGGTGCCGCTGTAGGTAATGTCCTGGCCCATGTTGGCCCCCCGGTTGATCCCGCTCACCACCAGGTCTGGCGGCCAGCGATAGGCCCCCAGCGCAGCCAGCGCAATGCAATCCGCCGGCGAACCGCCGACCGCCAGCACCGGTGTGCCGTCCCGAAGCTGCCGGTGATCGTAAGGAATGTCGGTGAACAGCGTTTTCTTGTGGCCGCTGGCACTCTGGTTGACACTGGGAGCCACTACGCCGACATCACCGAACTGGCGCATGGCATCGACCAGTGCCAGAATACCGGGCGCATCATATCCATCATCATTGGTCACGAGAATGTAGGTCATCAAACGCTCCACAAACCTGCAAGACCCGTATCTTATCAAGCTAAACCGGTATTGTACACGTATGGCCCAGCGGCTACACTTGAAGGGATCACAACGCATCGTAAGGAGGATTACGGTGTCAGAAGATCCAAGCTTCCGCCTGAACCGAATGGCAGGGATAACCAGGTTCCAGGGCGCACGTAATCGGGCGTTCTGGACCGAGATGATAAACCACATTCGCGGTAAGCCCGTTGAGTTACTCAGTTTTGATGATATTCGTGAGCGTCTGCGCCTGCGTGAGGAGAGCTACCAGGGCCTGCAAGAGGTCCCACTGGATCAAATCGCCGGCAGTGTCGGGCGCTATCGTGAGTTTACGCGTACCTTTCTGCCCCGACGCAACACCATGAAAGAGCGGTGGAGCCGGGTTTATGCCAAAGCGCACAGCATGGAAGGGCTGCCGCCGATAGAACTCTACAAGATTGGCGATGTGTATTTCGTCCGTGACGGCAATCACCGGGTGTCAGTAGCCCGCCAGATCGGTGCGCGGACCATTGAAGCCCATGTGACCGAACTGCCGACGGCGGTGGAACTTCGGGCGGATATGTCACCACAAGAACTGGACGCAGCATCCGCCTATGCTGCTTTTCTCGAAGAGACTGGACTGGCTCGCACCCGACCGCATCACCAATCATTGAAACTGAGCGAGGTTTCACGTTATGCTGATCTCCTGGGCCACATCTATCTACACAAGTCCTTCCTGGAACACCACGACCGGCGCGATTATACGGTATTTGAAGCAGCATCTGACTGGTATGATCGTGTTTACCGGCCCGCTGTAACGCTGATCCGTAAGTACAATATGTTGGATGTGACCGGCATTCGCACGGAGGCCGATCTGTATCTGTGGCTGGTGGATCACCTCAAGGGTATCCGCGAAGAATTTGGCGATAATGCGCCATCACGCAAAATCAGCCATGCTCTGGTAGACTTCCTGAATGAGCGCAAGCTGCATGTGCCGGAGGACCTGCTGGAAGAGCGCGATTCATCCATGATCCTCTCGCGTACACAGGTCATGAAGGCGATCCAAGCATCGGACGAAGACCTGGATTGAATTACAGTGTTGGATGTATAAATTGTGAAACCAAAGATCGTTCTCACCGGCAGTTTGCCCGACTGGTACGGCCCAATCTGGCAGCAAATCGAACCCGATTATGCCCTGCGTCACCACACCGACCATGACCGCTATGTCTCGCGATTGGCCGATGATCGGGTTGCGCTGATCCTGGTCAACGGTGATGACCCGGACTGGCGCTTCTGGACAGCCACACCCAAAAGCAGTCCAGCTACCCGTCGCATTCCCATTTTTGTCATCAGTGACGATCCCACCATCCGTGAACAGGCGCTGCTGTCGGGGGCCGATATGGTGTTGACTGTGGACGACTTCCGCAAAGACCTGCGACGGTTGGTGCGGGATTTTGCCCGTGTCATCGATCCGGCCCGATTGGAACAACTGGACTGCGAATGTCAGGAGCCTTTGCCGCCGCTGGCGCTTCAGGGCTTCGCCCAGTTCAACCAGGGCGAATTCTACAAGCAGCACGATTCGTTTGAAGAGTTGTGGATGGCGACTGATGGCCCCGTGCGCGATCTTTACCGGGCCATCTTGCAGGTCGGTGTCGCCTATTACCAGATTTTGCGCGGCAATCATCGGGGCGCTCGCAAGATGCTGCTACGCAGTGTTCAATGGCTGGCAGTGTTGCCCGATGAATGTCAGGGGGTTGATGTCAAGACGCTCCGTGAGGATTCGTATCGCGTGCGTGCCGAACTGGAAAAACTGCCAGAAGATGAGATCGACCGTTTTGACAAAAACCTGCTCAAGCCGATCAAAATGATGTAACGGTTCCTTAAAAATCGTCTGATAAACTCCTGACAGTTTCGTAAAACTGCACATGGAGACAAACATGGAACTCTACATCATCCGTCACGGCCAGTCGCAAAACAACGCCTTGATGGAAAATCAGCACTTGCGCGTGGAAGACCCGCTGCTGACCGAAGCTGGCGAACAACAGGCACAGCATGTCGCTCGCTTCCTGGCTGATACCATCAACCTGGAAGACCTGGTACGCAAGCCGGTCGATGATCCGGCCCGCGGCGAGCCACACCCCTACCAGTTTACCCATCTGTATTGCAGCCCGATGATCCGTACCATGCAGACAATTCAACCCATCAGTGAAACCCTGGGCATCACGCCGGAAATCTGGATTGACATCCACGAACACGGCGGTATTTTCCTGAAAAAAGACGGTGTAACGACTGGTTATGGCGGGCAGAAAAGTCAGCAGATCGTTTAGCGTTTTTCCAACTTCGTTATTCCGGGTGCGATCCCCGCAGAGGGGTGGGGGGATCCCCCTAACGGCATGGAACATATAGCCGGGT
>CAYQJO010000225.1:0-6985 GCA_964417785.1 uncultured Anaerolineaceae bacterium
GGCGGGATGAGGGCCGGGCGGCTTTCTGGGTGCAAAACCGTCGGTGCCGTGTTGACATAGTAGGTCGTGGTCACATCAACGCCGGTGATTTCGCCGTAAGCGTCGGTCCAGCTTTTGCCGGTCTCGCGCCGGATGACATCCATCGCCTCCTGCTGGTGCCGCCACATCAAATCACCGAATTGGCGCAGCACCCGGCAGCGTTCTTCGATATGCCATGTTCCCCAACGTTTCTGCGCCTCGCGTGCGCGTTCAACCACCATCTCGACTTCACCCGACGACGCTTTGGGAACTCTGCCGATCACCTCGCCCGTCACCGGATTGGTGACTTCAAATATCGCGTTCTGGGTGTCTATCATCTCTGTATATCTCTCCTGGAATGTGCCTGACTTCAGTATAGCCAAAGTTATGACACCCGCCATAATGCGCTCATCTGCTGCTTAACGAGTCGCGGTTATAATTGGCGCTGTGGTATAGTATCCCGCGTGGAGGGCGATACCTGGATGAGACCACACGAAGCAATCGAACGCCGTCGCAATTTACTGCGCGTTATTTTGTTCCTGATTATCCTGGGAACACTGCCATTTTACCTGCTTGGATTCTGGTTATGGGGTACCGCGCCGGACCCAGATGCGCCCAACGCACCATCTGAGGAGACGCTGGTCATCACCGACACGCCGATCGGGGCCAATCCGACCGAGACACCGCGTCTGCTGCCGACCACCACACCGCGCCCCACATCAACCGATCTGAGTCCGCTGCGCCCGACGCCGCAGCAGTTTATCCCTCCCACCAGCTTTATCTTGCCGACGGCCTATATCCCACCCACGCAGATCATCCTGCCGACGGCAACCAGCGCTCCTACGCTGACCCCGCTGCCGACGGACACACCATTACCGACCATTACACCTGGACCCACAATTACACCGCTGCTTCCGCCAACCGATACCCCACAGGCGGAGACAACCGAGGAAGCTTAGAACCATGTTTGATCTGAAAGCACATCTAAAAGCGATGGTCGAAACCCATGCCCCCTCCGGGCATGAGGGAGCCATCCGCGCTGTGATCCGTGACACCTGGACCGGCCTGACCGATGAACTGGAACAGGACGGTCTGGGAAGTCTGATCGGCATCAAGCGTGCCACCCGGCGGCTCGATCCACCACGCAAGATCATGCTGGCCGCCCATATGGACGAAATTGGTCTGATGGTGCGCGACATCGTGGACGGGTTCATCTATGTCCATCGCATTTCCGGCGTCGATAACCGGCTGATGCTGGCGCAACCTGTTCTGGTACACGGACAGCAAACCCTTCCGGGTGTGGTGGCCGCCGCGCCGCCCCACCTGCTCAAACCGGAGGAGCGCGGCCAGTATCCTGGTTTCGACCAGCTTGTGATCGACGTCGGCTTGCCCGCCGGTGAGGTCGAGCAGATCGTCAGTCTGGGCGATCTGATCACACCTGATGTCGGGATGACGGAATTACAGGGACAACGGTTGGCGGCCAAATCGTTTGACGACCGCGCCTGTGTGGCCGCCGTGACCTTCTGCCTGGATATGCTGCACTCCATGCAGTTTAGCTGGGATATTTACGCCGCCGCCACCGTTCAGGAGGAGACCGGTCTCTACGGTGCTGCCACCGCTGCTTATCACATCCAGCCCGACATCGCCATTGCCCTGGACGTGACCTTCGCCACCCAACCGGGTGTCAACAACAGCGACGGCACCGAGATGGGCGGCGGCCCGGTGATCGCGCTCGGCCCCAATTTCCACGTCAAGCTGGGCGACCGTGTGCGCGAGACGGCCAAACGCTACGAGATCAAATATCAGGACGAGGCACTGGCCGGACGCAGCGGCACCGACGCCTGGTCGATCCAGGTCGCCAACGAGGGCATCCCGACGCTGCTGTTCAGCATCCCCATTCGTAACATGCACTCGCCGGTCGAAACACTCGACCTGACCGATGTAGAACGAACCGGTCGCCTGTTGGCGCACTTCATCAGCGAACTGGACGCGGATTTCCTGGCCGCCATCGACTTCAAAAAGGAAGAAACATCCGTATGATTCTCAAGCAGCTTTCCGAAGCCGTCGCCGTTTCCGGCAGAGAAGACGCCGTGCGTGACATCGTTCTGGACGCCATCGACGGCCATGTCGAAAACATCCGTATCGACGCGATGGGCAGCGTCACGGCCATCAAAAAAGGCACCGGCGACAATCTGCCCCGTGTGATGGTCACGGCCCACATGGACGAAATCGGCTTCATCGTGACGCAGATCGACAGTGGAGGATTGATCCACTTCCAAAATGTGGGCGGTGTCGATGATCGCATCCTGCCCGGCCTGCGCGTCAAAATCGGTGACGATGCCGTGCCGGGGGTCATTCTGTGGACGCCAATCCATTTGAACCACGACCAGAACGTGACCAAAATCGACAACCTGCGCATCGACATCGGAACCAGCAGCAAGGAAGCGGCGGCGGGCAAGGTCAAACTGGGTGATCGCATCGCCTTCGACAGCACCTTCATGGAACTGGGCGAGAACACCCTGCGCGGCAAAGCCTTCGATAACCGCGTCGGCTGCGCATTGCTGATCGACCTGCTTCAAGGCGGCCCTTATCCGGTGGATGTACTGGCCGCGTTCACCGTCCAGGAAGAAGTCGGACTGCGCGGCGCACGGGTGGCGGCTCGCATCCTGCAACCGGATGTGGCGCTGGCGTTGGAAGGCACGACCGCACACGATGTTCCCAATCCGGCAGCGGAACGGCACGATGTCGATGAATATGGCAACCCGGCCTGCCGCCTGAATCAGGGAGCAACGCTGACAGTGATGGACCGCAGCATGATTACGCATCCCAGCTTGCTGGCATTCTTGCGCCAGACCGCCGAGCGCCACGACATCCCCTACCAGTTAAAAACGCAGTTGGGCGGCGGCACCGATGCCGGAGCCATCCACATGACCGACGGTGGCCGGCCTTCAGCGGTTATCAGCGTTCCCTGCCGCTATATTCACAGCCCGGCAGCGTTGATGAGCCGGACCGATTACGCTCACACGCTCAAATTAGTTCAAGCCGCGTTACATGATCTGAGTTTCGAGGTATTGAGATGAGACCATTGATTCTGTTGTTATCCCTGGTGATCGCGTTTGGCGTGGTCGCTCAGGACGAACCAACCACCCTGGAAGAGACGGTGCTGGAACAGGTGGCCGAAGTTCCCGGCCTGCGTGAGGTACTCCTGGTCGAGATTACATCCGAGACAGGCGAAGACGGTGAGAAAGTCGCCCTCCTGAGTGTGATGTATCGCACCGCCGAGACCAGCGAATTCGCTTACCGCGCCGAGATTCTGGATGTATTTCGGTCAGTGGCATCGGTGCTGGACGAAGACACCACCGATGTCGAACGGGTGGAACTGCTGCCCGCCGTCACCATTGATACGGTGATCGAGTCCGTGCTTGCCGACCTGGACGATCTGCTGGCGCTGGCCGATGGCAGCATGACACGCACGGCTTTTCTGGCCGAACTGGACGTGACCGCCATCAAGGCCGGTGAAGACGATGAGGCCGATGTTTGATGAGCGTATCCGAGTTGATCCGTAAATCGTGGGACAAAAACGACCCGACCGGCTGGTTCGACGCAGTTTACGCCCGCGCTCGCAGCGGTCAGGCCCATGTTCCCTGGGCGTTTATGCAGCCACATCCCGATCTGGTCGCGTGGTTGGACCAGAATCCCGGCGCTCATGGGCAGGCAGTTGTGATCGGCTGTGGCCTGGGCGACGATGCCGAAGAACTGGCCCGGCGCGGGTTCACGGTGACGGCCTTCGACATCTCGCAAACGGCGGTGGACTGGTGCAACGAACGCTTTTCCGACAGCTCCGTCGATTACCGGCAGGCCGATCTGTTCGATCTGCCGCCGGACTGGCAGAACCGTTTTGATTTTGTACTGGAAAGCCGCACGGTCCAGGCGCTCCCTTACCAGATGAGCGAAAACGCGGTCCAGCACATCGCCAGGCTGACGGCTCCCGGCGGAACGATGCTGGTGCTGTGTCATGGCCGTGAGCCAGAGGACGACTATCACGGCATTCCCTGGCCGCTTTCACGGCGGGAACTGGCCGCTTTTGAACGCAGCGGTCTGACGGAGACCGATTTTGAGGATTATACCCGGAACGGCAGTCGTCGCTTTCGGGTCACCTACCGGAAGGGAAAATAATGCAAGACCTCATCAAAAAACTGACCGAAGCCTGGGGACCCTCCGGCTACGAACACCATGTGCGCGATCTGATCCGGCAGGAGGTGGCTGATCTGGCCGACGAGATCACCGTCGATCCATTGGGCAATCTGATCTGCCGTGTCGGTCAGGGTGGGCCGAAGGTCATGGTCGCCGCCCATATGGACGAAATCGGCGTGATGGCGACCTTCACCGAGCCGAGCGGCTATCTGCGGTTTGCCGCCATCGGTGGCCTGCGACCGGCGACTTTGCGCGGCAACCGGGTCCGCTTCGAGGACGGCATTCTGGGCGTTGTCAGCGTCCAGTTGGATGCCACCGACCCCAAGATCGACCATTTCTATATTGATGTGGACGACGGCAGCGGTGGCGATCCACCACAGGCCGGACGCCCGGCCACATTCTGGCGCGAAATGGAAGTACGCGGCAGCCGCGTCGTCGCCAAAGCCCTGGATGACCGCATCGGCTGTGTGGTCGCCATCGAGACCATGCGCCAACTTAACAAGCAAACGCCCAACGAGGTCTACTTCGCCTTTACCGTGCAGGAAGAAGTCGGTTTGCGCGGCGCACGGACAGCCGCCCATACGATTAACCCCGATGTCGGCATCGCTCTGGATGTCACGCTCACTGGCGACGAGATCAAAGGGCCGAAGATGGCGGTCAGGCTGGGGGAGGGTACCGCGATCAAGGTCCATGATAACGGGCTGGTGGTCCCACCGGCAGTCGTCAGATGGATGAAAGACCGCGCTGAGGCCGACGGCATCGCCTACCAGCTTGAGATGCTCACCGGCGGCACCACCGATGCCGCCGCCATCCAGATCGCGCGGGCCGGTGTTCCGAGCGGCTGCATCTCGATTCCGTGCCGTTATGTGCATACCACCAGCGAGACGGTCGATCTGGGCGATGTGCAGGCCAGCATCGATCTGCTGGCAGGACTGCTGAGTCACCCGGCGGAACTGGCATGAGCGACTACTACGACGACGATCACGAGCCACTGGAGGCTTACTGCGTCCGCTGTCGCCAGACCGTCGAGGTCGAGAATCCTCAGCCGGTGTGGACGCGCAAAGGGATGCCCGCGACTCGGGGTGAGTGTCCGGACTGCGGTGGTACGGTCTTTCGCATGGGGCGTACCGCCGCACACGACTCTCAGAGCAAACCCGAAGCTGTCGAGGTGAGCGGTGGGCAAAAAGGGCCGAAATTGTCGCAGGATACGGTCTATGTGTTGTATGCGGCGGCAGATATGGATTTCGCCAGCCAGATTGCAGAAGACCTCAAAAACAGCGGGATTACGGCATGGCTGCACGAACATGATGAAGCGGAGGTCGCCTGGGCCGGTGGAGTCCATCCAGCACTGGAACAATGCCAGCGCATGCTGGTGATTCTCTCTCCGGCGCTGCTGGCGGAAACAGCATTGGAGTCGCGCTGGACCTTCTTCCGCGAGAAACGCAAGCCGGTCATCATCGCCCAGATTGCCAGCGCGGACCCGCCCGATGCCATCCGGCGCAGTCCGCGCTATGATTTTGCGGCGGATTATAAACGGGCCTTCCGCGAGATGCTTCAGGTTCTCGGCTAACCTTCACTCTGAAGCTGGTCACGGCGTTCGCGAGCGAAGTGAAAATTGGGATTAAAACTGAGGACCGCGTTGTAATTGCTGATGGCGCGGTCAATTTCGCCCATCGCCTCGCGGGCGATCCCGGCGTAATAGTATGATTCTTCGACATAGCGCCCGCTGTTATCCAGAATTGCATTTGCCAGTGTAATCACATCGTCGTAGCGCCCGACGGCGTTATAAGCGTAATAGGGGCCAAACTGGTACCACAGCATCCGCCAGGGCAGGCCCAGATTACGCGCCTGATCGTAAGCCAGCACCGCCTGTTCATAATACTGCGGTTCATCCAATAACTGTGCAATCTCCACCAGAGTCGTCCCCAGGTTGAACCAGATGAAGCTGTTCTGCGGGTCTTCGGTCGCTTCCTGCCGGGCGATGTTCAGCGTGTTGACCAGATTATCGTATTCTTCTGCATCGCTGCCCAGCAGGTCATAAAGCTCCATCTGACGCTCAAAATCGTACAGCACGATATAGGTGTAGTTGAAGTGCTGCCAGTGCGTGAGGATATGGTCGTAGGTGTACGGTAGATTTTGCCCATCGTAGCTGTCGTAGGTGATGAACTGGTCGGTATCGTCATTGTAACCGACCACCAGCAAATAATGGCCCATCCAGCCCTGGTTGGCCCGTTCCGGATCGTAGCCGGCTTCGATGATGACCGGGAAGCCGTTATAGATCAACTGCTTGAGCAGGTCCGGTGTGCCACCGTAACGCTGCATGGCGAATACCGGAATCTCTGATAGCTGGGTGTTGACGAACTCCACCATCTGCCAGGGACTCACATTTTTGTCCTCGGTGTTGGGTTTCAGCCAGTTGGCCGCCCGCACCTGATTATCGACATAGCCAAAGTAACTCAGGCCCATGGTCAGCGTCGCCGGTCCGCAGTTATTCCACATCTGCGCTTCGTAGCGGAAACCGGACAGGGTATGGCTGGGCGGTAGATCGCTCTCTTGAGCGAACACCGGCAGGGCCAGAAGCAGTATTACGAGGATGGCGAACACGCGCATTGGAGAGAATCCTCTATCCCGATTTCTAAAATATGTGCCATCATTATATAGCGCATCAGGGCCTGTCAACCCTATCATTATCCCATGACATGCCAACGATCTGTGGCGCTGACCGATTTTGGACTGGCGAAACTGGTGGACCGAGAGGATGAGAGTCTAACGC
>CAYQJO010000226.1:0-6778 GCA_964417785.1 uncultured Anaerolineaceae bacterium
ACCAACTGAAAGGCCCGGTTCGCCGGGTCTTTTTGATTCATGACGTTCGTCATATACTGTTATGAAATTTGACACAAGCCATATTCATGCGTCTATTCGATAATACGAATAGACGAAAATGAGATATGGAGGAATCCAATGGATGACCGGCTGGCTGATGAAGTGCAGTTGCTGCATGACCGTGTGTGTAAGGGGTTGGGCGATCCCAAGCGGGTGCTGATTTTGTACGCGCTGAACGAAAAGCCCTGCTACGTGAGCGAACTCTCGGATCAACTCGATATGCCGCAGCCAACTGTATCGCGCCACCTGAAGATCCTGCGCGACTGCTGTCTGGTGACGACCCGGCGCGATGGTAATGCGGTGTACTACGCCATCAATGACAGCCGCGTTATCCAGGCGCTTGATTTGCTGCGTGGCATTCTGCGCGACCGCATCATGGAACAGGCGCACATCATCGAAGGCAACGACTGATGAATGGATAAGACCACCAGAGATACCCATGCCGCCACACCGGTCTGGACGCCCAATCCCCCTATCGCTATAGTAAACCTGTTGGCTGTGAGTGAAGTGTTTGCCCATGCGTAAATTATGGTTTGTGCTGATTCTGGTCCTGGTGGTCTCGTCTGTGCAGGCACAGAACAACCCACGCGGAATCGTCGAGGCCTTCTTGAATGCCTGGGACGCGAGCGACTATGGTCGGATGTATGACCTTATTCACTCGATGAGCCGCGAGCAGTTCTCCCAGAATGTTTTTGAACTTCGTTACCAGGATATGCAGGAAAACATCGCCCTGACCGGCCTGGATTACACCATCCGTTCGGTCAAGGAGCAGGGTGAATCCGCCGCTGTCATCTATGATGTCGTATTGGAATCGGAGAGCTTCGGCACCATTGACGACCCCAATCGCACTATGCGGGTGATGCGTGACGATGGCCGCTGGCGGGTCGCATGGTCCACGATGGACATTTTCGATGGGCTGGTCAATGACGGGCAGGTCCGGCGGCAGGCGCTCACCGGTACACGTGCGCCAATCTATGACCGCAACGGCGAGATTCTGGCTGCGGACAGCGGTGTGACGGTCAGCATGTACAGCTCGCAGGATCGCATGAACAGTGTGCAGGACTGCCTGAATGTGCTGGGCCGGGTCACACTGGAAAACATCGCCAGCCTGGAGGTGAGTTTCAGCCGTTACAGCCCGGAGACGGTGTTCTTCCTGGGCGAAGTCCCGGTCGAGGTGTATGAACGCAACCAGGGCGACATCGCCACCTTCTGCGGTGCATCCGGTGCCGGGTCCATCTACAACAGCATTCCCCATCGCACCTATTATGGTGGTGCGGCTGCCGTGCATGTCACTGGCTACGTCGGTCCCATACCGGCGGAGGAAGCCGGAACGTATGCCGCACGCGGCTACCCGCCAGGGGCATTGATCGGGCTTGCTGGCGTCGAACGGGCTTATGAGGATAATCTGGCGGGGCGGCCTGAGTTGGTGCTGCGTATCGTGGACTCCGGCGGCACGATCATCCGTGAACTGGCGGGGACGGGCGGTATCCCGGCCACATCGGTCACGCTGACCATCGACCGTGATTTGCAGCAGTGGACCTCACAGGCGCTCGCCGATGCTTACAACCGTGCATCTGGCAACTGGGGCAATCCGAGTGTATCGCCGGGCGGTGCTGCCGTCGTCATTGATGTGAACACCGGTGGGATTCTGGCGCTCACCAGCTACCCTATGTTCAATCCCAGCCTGTTCAACCCCAACGGCAACACCCCCAACCGGGGCGCTTTCCTGACGGAGTTGGTCAGCAATCCGCAGCGCCCGTTGGTCAACCGGGCGGTCCAGGAACAGCAGTCGCCGGGATCGGTGTTCAAGGTGATTACGGCGGCGGCAGCGTTGAACGAGGGATTTGTCACCCCGAATGACACATTCCTGTGTGAATTGTACTGGGATGGCCGTCAATATGGCGACACCGCTGAATCCCGTGAGGACTGGCGTGTGGTTAGCGAGGAACCGGCTGCGGGAGTCGTCACACCGGCGCAGGCGCTGATGGCGTCGTGCAACCCCTTTTTCTGGGAGTACGGCGCGATTATGTACAATAATGGAGCCGAGAGTGCCGTAATCGATTATGCACAACAAATGGGGCTGGGTACGTCCTTCGGCTTTGACGGCGCATTCCGCGAAGCACGGGGTGAACTGCCAGCACCGACTAACGTCGAGGACGCCATCAACGAGGCTATCGGACAGGGTAACATCACGCTGCCGCCGATCCAGATGGTCGCTGCGACGATGGCGATAGCTAACGGTGGGACCGTCTATAAGCCGCACTTGCTGCAACAGGTCGGCGGTCAGCGCGGTGAAGCATTGGTGGAGATCGTTGAGCCGGAGGTGTTGAACACACTGGACTTCAACCCCGGTGTGATGGAGGCATTACAGGCCGGGATGTGCGGTGTGGTCAGCGATCCGGTTATTGGCACAGCGCACGAGACCTTCATCAGCGCTAACTATACGGTCTGCGGTAAGACCGGCACCGCTCAAACGGCCCGCTATCCCAACGCATGGTTCATCTCGTTCGCGCCGGCGGAGAATCCGCAGATCGCTACGGTGGTGATGGTCGAGCAATCGGTGGGCGGATCGTCAGTGGCTGCCCCCATCACCCGGCGCATTCTGGACGGGTACTTCGGCCAATCCGTCGAAGATTACTTCTATCCTGATTGGTGGTGGCAGGAAGCTTACGAAGCGCCGGACACACCGGCGGGCAACCGTTAGGATGCGGCAATCGAAAGGGACAGCCATGCAATACCACGATGACCGGCCCATCGGGCGCTTTTTTGAGGAGTACGAAGTCGGCCAGAAGCTGGTCTCGCGGCGTCGGACCATCACGGAAGCCGACATTGTGCAGTTCGGCAGCCTGACCGGCGACTTCAATCCCATGCACTTTGACGCTGATTATATGCAGGACCATATGCTCGGTCAGCGGGTGGCGCACGGTATGTTGACGGTCAGCTACGCCGTCGGTCAGGCGTATCAACTGGGATTCCTGGAACAGACGGTGCTGTCGTTCCGGTCCATCGAGATGAAGTTCAGTGAGCCAGTGTTTATCGGCGACACCATCCATGTCGAACTCACCGTCAGCGAGACAAAAGCGGCTCGACGTCTCGGTGGCGGGACCGTGACGTTAGATGTGCGGATCATCAACCAGCACGGAAACGCCGTCCAGAAAGGTCAGTGGGTGGTCCTGGTGGCATCCAACCCCGATCTTTAAGCTGCAATCCATGTTTGCTCGTTACAATGTCATCAGCATCAATAACAAGGAGCAAAATGTGTGACGAATGTGATGCGGAACCCGCGCATTGCTGCATGGTACAGCGCCACACGTCCGCGTGTGTTCACTGCAACTTACGCACCGATGGGTGTGGCAGCGGCAGCGGCTATTGAAGACGGTGTATTCCGACTGCTGCCGTTCGTGCTGGCACTGGTCGGCACGCTGTTTTTGCAAACAGCAGCCAATCTGGTGAATGAGTATTTTGACCATATACGCGGCGCGGACGAACTGAAACAGGCCGGACAGGGATTGACCATCAAGCGCAACATCCTCAGCGCCCGCGAGGTCCTCTACGGGGCGATCCTGTGTGTGGTGGCCGGATCGGGTATCGGTCTGTTTTTGCTGGCACACAGCGGGCCGCTGCTGTGGCTGATCGGGATCGGCGGGGTGCTGGTAGCGGTGACGTATACGGCGGGGCCGTTCCCGTTGGCCTACAACGGTCTGGGCGAGATGGCCGCCGGTGTGTTCATGGGTCCGGCCATCGTCGTCGGCGCGTATTATGTGATGGACACGGCGGTTTATCTTGATCTGGTGTGGATTTCGCTGCCCATCGCCCTGATGGTGGCCGCCATTCTCCACGCCAACAACATTCGCGATATGGATGCTGACCGGGCGGTGAACAAGCGTACATTGGCGGTGATGTTCGGTCTGCGCTTCGCCCGTGCCGAGTACGCCTTTCTGGTGTATGGTTCTTATGTGGCACTGGTGGTGTTGGTCATTACCGGACTGACTCCGCCAGGGGTGCTGCTGATCTTATTGACCTTGCGGCAGGCGCACCAACTGGTGCGGACGTTTTACACGCGCACCGACACTGAGTCGCTGCATCGCGCTCAGGGCATGACGGCCAAACTACACGGTCAATTCGGGTTGTTGATGGTGGTAGGCTGGTTAGTGTGGCTTATCTTCTGAATCAAAACGACCCCAGTTGTTCTGGGGTCAGAGCGGGAGAAGAGATTCGAACTCTCGACCTTCTCCTTGGCAAGGAGACGTTCTACCGCTGAACTACTCCCGCATATGTTAGAAACCAGTATATACCAGCTTCATGTGGCATGGCAAGGGGCAAATTGCGTGACATTTGCCTAGTTTCGCGTTATAACTAGCAGTGCGATCAATCACCAGTTAAGGGGACCTTGTGACCAAAAGACTGCTGCTTGCACTGCTGTCCATCGTGCTGTTGGCACCCGTATTCGCTCAGGATGCACCGGGCAGTGTCCTGGAGATTACCGGGGTGAATTCCAGCCGGATGCCGGTAGTAGAGATCACAACGAATGTTTTTGATCCTGTCGGGCAGCCGCTAGACGGTCTGACGATTGAGGATTTCAGCCTTGTCGGTGAACTGAGCGACATTGGGCGCATTGTCAACGTTGAAAGCACCACTGTTGATCTGCTGCCATTGTCGGCGGTGCTGACCATCGACACCAGCACCAGTATGTCTGGCACACCGATTGAGCGAGCCAAAGAAGCAGCCAAAATTTTTGTCGACGTGCTGCGTCCGGAAGATGCGGTTGCCATCATCACCTTCGATAATCGAGCGCGGTTGGTGCAGGATTACACCACCGACAAAGACCTGCTGCGACAGGTGATCGACGAACTGCCTTACGGCGGCGCAACAGCACTCTATGACGCTGGACTGCTCACGGTGGAGGTTGCCGCCAATGCGCCGACTCAGCGACGGGCGGCCATCATCCTGAGTGATGGTGGAGAATATGGCGGGCAAAGCCGGGCGCTGCGCTCGGATGGCCGGGAGCAGGCGCTCATACAGGGCGTTCCAGTCTACACCGTCGGCCTCGGTTTCGGCACTGACCGGACGTATCTACGCGAGTTCGCCCGTGCCACCAACACCCGCTTTTACGAGACTCCCCTGCCCAACGAACTTACCGAGATTTACGAACAAATCGCCAATCTGCTGCGCTCCCAGTATGTGATTACGCTGGAAGTTGATGCACCGCTGGATGGCACTGAATACAGTTTTGAACTCCAGGCACAGACATCTTTCGGCACCACCAACCGCGATAGTGGCGTGGTGCGTGCACCGATCCCGGTGCCGATTGTCCGGATCGATGATTTGCCCACCGGACCTTTAAGCGAACCGACAACGATCCAGACCCGTGTAGCTGCCGACGATCCGCTGGACTCGGTGCGCTTTGTCCTCAACGATACGCCGCTGGAACCGCAGATCAGCGAGGATGCATACAGCGTCGAGATCGTCCCGCGTGATTTGCAGCCAGGTATGTATACGCTGCTGGTGGAAGCCACCGACGCGACTGGCGATCTGGGTGCTGGCAGCGCCAGTTTTGAGGTCGCAGCACTGCCGCCGGAAGTCACCGCTGCGCCAGATTTGACCGGCACTATCTTAGAAACGCCGGTGACGCTCGAAATTGCCGCCGGTGGACAGACATCCATCGCCCGGGTTGTCGTCACAGCCGGTGATGAGTCCGCCGTACTTGAGGAACCCTATACCTACACGCTCGACCCCTACGCGCTGGAACCGGGCGAGCAGACGCTCACCATTGACGTGACCAACACTGGCGGCCAGTCCACACAGGTCGTGCAGCCCTTCACGGTTGCCGCTTTTCCGGCGGAATTCACCGTAACTGGTATCAACATCGGCCAGACTTTCCAGGACAGCTTCATGCCGGGTGATGTCATCTCGGCAGCGGTCGAGATTGTATCCAGCCAGACGCCGGTCACGGTGGTTGGTTTCGCCCTTAATGGCGACGTGATCGCCGAGGTCAGCGAGCCGCCGTACAGCGCGGACATCCCGGTGCTTGAGCGTGTGACTAGTGGACCGCAGACACTTGAGATTACGGTGACCAATGCGGGTGGTGCGGTGGCGACCCAGACAGTCGCTTTCAATGTGGTGATCGTACCGACGCCCACGCCCACGTTCACGCCGACCAATACCCCCACACCGACTGCCACCTTCACACCGACCAACACCCCGACACCCACGCCGACATTTACGCCATCGCCAACCCCCACACCGACCGTCAATGTCGAGGCGACACGGAGTGTGCAGGCAACTGGCACCGCTGATGCTATCGTCGTACAAACGACGGCGGATGCGCGGTCGACGGTTGTGGCTGCGGCACTGGCACGGGCCGAAGAGCAGGCCACACAGATCATCGGACTGACGCTGGCATTTGAAGGGACCGTTGAAGCCCAGGTGCAGGCGACGGTTGATACACGAGCGACCCTCGTGGCCGGTGCCTTGCAGCGAGCCGAAGAACGTGCCACCCAGGAATTTGAGCGTCAGGCGACTGTCACTCAGGACGCGCAGAACCGGCAGGACACCCAGGACGTGCGAGCTACCGATGTTGCCGATACGGTCGAACGGGCCGCCGCTATCGCCACGCAGGCCAACATCAACGCCCAGGCCACCGCCACCGTCATGACGGCCACACAGGACGCGCAGAACCGTCAGGCCACCCAGGACGTGCGGGCCACCGATGTCGCCG
>CAYQJO010000227.1:0-6747 GCA_964417785.1 uncultured Anaerolineaceae bacterium
TACATGGGCCAGGAAGGGGCGATTGTACCGGATAACACTAACGCGGTTATGGTGTCGATTGGTGCATACAGGCGGCGACTTTCGGCAGGGCGGCTTCCAGGGGGTGATTTTCTCGCCTTCTCCGACGTTTGACCTCACCCCCTGACCATCCCGCCGCTTCAAATCGAAATGTGGCTCAATTAATGTTTTGAACCGCTGAGACGCCAAGAATTTGGTATCTATTCACCTTACCATATGTCATTCTGGTGTTTGTTGCCAGCGGACGCCCGGTTGGGCGTCCCTACGGCGGTTGGCGTCACGGCAGGACGGCCCGCGGGCCGTCCCCGGCGGTCATCTTGTAGGGACGCGCAAAGGCGCGTCCGAAAATGTCACGGATACGTGACTCTTTTATTGCAATCTTTGTGTTCTCTGCGGTTCAATTAAATGGTGGTGCGGCAGGATTGACCTCACCCAAATGGCCCGCGTGCCATCCCGCCGAGTGTATTTAATGCCCGGCGGACGACAGCCGCTTGAACGCCGCCGCCACCGCATCGAAGGCCAGCTTGGGCCGCCGGTATTCATCCACCACGCCCTTGTTGTTGAACCCACGCGGACGGTGCAGCAGTTGCTCGACCTTATCCGAGGCGCGGATGTCGCAGTACTGCCAGATCGCCAGACCGGCGGCGCGGTCACGCTGCACAAACAGATGGTCGATCACGATTTCGAGCAGCTTCACCTGATACCCTTCCGACCAGCGGGCCTGGTTGCGGTCGTGCCAGCCGGGGACCGCGCCCGCACCGATCTCGGCGATAATCAGCGGCTTATCCGCCTGACCGCCCTCGCCGTCCAGGTGCGCCACCAGACCGTCCAGGATCGGCGCGATGTCGTCCAGTTCGCCGCCGTACCAGCCGGGATACAGATTCACCGATACGATGTCGGCCAGATTCAAGCACTCGCTGTCATAGGGGTGATTGCTGGCGAAGGTGATCGGGCGCGTCGGGTCCAGCTTGCGCAGATGGTTGATGAAGTTCTTGTAGGCCGGTACGCTCTTGGGATCGTTGTCCGTACCCTCGTTGAGCAGCCCCCACATAATCACCGAGGGATGGTTGGCGCTGTCCCCGACCATCTCGGCCATGACCGTGCGCATATCGCTGCGGAACTGCTCTTTCTTAAGCTGGTCGGGCGTGTTCTGCCAGCCGGTCGCCTCCACCCACACCATGAAGCCCATCTCGTCGCATAGATCGAGAAAGCGCGGGTCCTGCGGGTAATGCGATCCGCGCACAAAATTGCAGCCCATCGCCTTCAGCAGGTCCAGGTCGGTGCGCATGACCGCTGTCGGCGTGCTGAAGCCAGTGTCCGGGTGCATCTCATGGCGGTTGAATCCCAGCAGCCGCTGCGCTTGGCCGTTGATGAGAATCTCGCGCCCGCGCACTTCCACCTGCCGGATGCCGAAGCGCTCGATCTGGTCATCGTTCCCCAGGCGCACTTCGATCCGGTGCAGATTGGGCGCGTCAGGACTCCACAACGCCGCGCCGGGGAGTTCGATGGTCCGTACCAGCGCCCCGGCCAGATCGGTCAACTCGACCGTCTCCTCGACCACCGGATTGCCATCGACATGGATGCTCAGCGGCACCATGCCCACCCGCGTATTCGAATCGTAGCGCAGGTCCACGCTGATCCGGCGGCTCTCATAATCGTCGGTGATGACACGCAGCGACTCGATCCATATCTGGCCCAGGCGGTGCAGTTCCACGCCCCGGATGATGCCGCCGTGATGATACCAGTCGTAGTAATCCAGGTGCAGCGCGGCCTGTTTGGGGTTGATGCGGTTATCCACCAGCAGCACCAGATCGTAATCGCCGGGCGGCAGCGTGGCGGCCCGCGACTGGAAGCGGGTGAAGCCGTTGCGATGGTCGCGGATGAGCATACCGTTGAGCAGCACCCGGCACCAGTGATTGACCGCGCCAAACACCATCCGGTAGGTGTCGCCCTCGCGGATGTTGATCTGCGTGCGGTAGGCGGCCAACCCACGCTGGCCGGCATAACGCGGCACCACATCGAAGCAGCCCGGCACCATCATGCGGTCATCGTAGATCAGACTGCGCACGTCGCGCACATCGTTCGCCATCGTGTTATCAAGATAATTGAAGTCCCAGGTGCCGTCCAGCGAAATCACCTGCCGCCGGATGTGTTCACGAAAATTGCGTATCATGGTCTCTCCTTATTCTTTTATCCCAGGGCCACATCCAGGGTCATCATGACCGCAAAACCGATCATCACGCCGAATGTCGCCAGATCGACATTGCCGTTGCGTTGTGCTTCCGGGATGACATCTTCAGCCACGACGAAAATCATCGCCCCGGCGGCGAAGGCCAGCGCATAGGGCAGCAGCGGCTCCACCAGAATCACCGCCAGCGCACCGAGTACACCGGCAGCCGGTTCCACCATACCGGAAAGCTGGCCGTAGAAAAAGCACCGGTTGCGCGTCAGGCCCTCGCGCCGCAGCGGCATCGACACCGAAATCCCCTCCGGGAAGTTCTGCAAGCCGATCCCCAGTGCCAGCGCCACCGCACCTTCAAATGTAGCACCGTTGCTGATCGACGCCCCCACCGCGCCGAAGCTCACGCCGACCGCCAGCCCTTCGGGGATGTTGTGCAGGGTGATGGCCGTCACCAGCAGGATCGAACGCCGCCAGGTGGTCGGCACGCCTTCGGCATCCCGCCGCTCGGCTCCGACGTGCAGATGCGGCAGCACCCGGTCGATTCCGCGCAGGACGGCTCCGCCCGCCAGGAATCCGATCACCGCCGGGATGTACGGCGGCACACCCTGCTTCTCGGCGATTTCGATTCCCGGTGCCAGCAGCGACCAGAAGCTGGCCGCCACCATCACGCCAGCGGCAAACCCCAGAATCCAGTCCAGAAAGCGCTGGCTGAACTCGCGGGTCAGATACACAGTGGCCGCACCGAGCGCGGTCACACCCCAGGTAAACAGGGTCGCCAGCAGCGCCTGCACCACCGGCGACAGATCACGAACGGTATCGATCAGCAAAAGTCCTCACCTCACTGGCAGACGCGCCCTTGCTACGCCATTCAAGGCGTTTCCAAGTTCTCACGGCGGACGCGAAAAATCGCGTCCCTACGAAAACGTGGGTAGTGCCGTCCGCAGAAATGTAGAACACCGGGCTATGTATTTTTCTGGAAAAGCCCAAGAGCGGGACGGCACATAGGCCGTCCCCTACACACAACCAACATCGTAGGGACAGGCCCGTGTGCCTGTCCACCACCGTAGGGACAGGCCCGTGTCCGCCTGAGCGGGACGGCACATAGGCCGTCCCCTACACACAACCAACCACCGTAGGGACAGGCCCGTGTGCCTGTCCGCCTGTTTTTGAAACGATTGCCCTGCCAAAGTGTATCACACGATTTGACAATCTGCGTAGAAATCACCGAACCCACCCCGACAATTGCCGGTCAATGCGGTATAATGGGCGCTCGATGTATGGTTAGGAACTGAATCCATGACCCTTACCGCAGGTAATCCAGCGCCCGATTTTACGCTCCAATCCGCCAGAGGCGAGACCTTCACCCTGAGCGAGGCCGCCGGTCAGCATGTGCTGATCGTGTTCTTGCGCCATCTGGGTTGAATCCCCTGCCGCAAACATGTGGCGCAGTTGCGCCGCCAGAAAGATCAATTCGACGAACGCAATATCCGTATCGTGGTGGTGGCCTTCGTCACCGACGACCGCGCCTATGACTGGCTGGAACAGACCAAATCACCCTTCCCCTTCCTGCTCGATCCCGACCGGACGGTGTATGAGCGCTACGGCCTGAAACGGTCGCTGCTGCGAAGTTGGAATCTGCCGACGTTGTGGTATTACGCGAAAGAACTGCTCTCCGGCAAACCCATCAAGCAGATTCAGGGCGACCCCAACCAGCTTGGCGGCGATTTTCTCGTCGGGCCGGACGGACGGCTCAAGCTGGTCTATCCCAGCGACGACCCGACCGACCGGCCCTCAATCGAGATGCTGCTGGCGGCGGCTCACAACCCCGCTGCGATGGCGCGGTAATTGTGTAAGCGCTGCTCGCTCAGAGCGCCGCGCTCGATGGCGTCGCGCACGGCGCAGTCCGGCTCATGATCGTGGGTGCAGTCAGCGAATTTGCACTGCGCGGCATGGATGGCGATGTCAGCATAGAAAGCATCCAACTCCGCCCGTGTGAGACCGTACAGCCCGAACTCGCGGATTCCCGGCGTGTCGATCACATAGCCGCCGTCGCCGAAAGACAGCATGGTCGCCTGGGTGGTGGTGTGGCGGCCCTGACCGCGATCCTCATTGACCTCACCCGTCCGCAGCGTGAAACCGGGCAGCGTCGCCGTCAGCAGCGATGACTTGCCCACACCGGATAACCCCGCCAGCACCGTGATCTTGCCCATCATCCGGTCGCACAGCGCATCCACGCCCTGTCCGGTCTCGGCGCTGGTCAGCAGCACGGTGTAGTCTAGGTCGTGATACGGCTTGAGCGCGGCCTCGACCTCCGCCTGGTCCGCCGCCAGGTCGATCTTGTTGACGGCGATCAGCGGGGTAATGGCGTAGCGCTCGGCGGTGATGAGGTAGCGGTCGATCAACTCGGTCCAGATGGCCGGCTGCCGCCAGCTTGCCACGATCAGCACTTGATCCACATTGCTGACCAGCACCTGGCGCAGATGCCCGGCTCCTGGATCGGGCCGGGCGATTTCGTTGCGGCGCGGCAGCACCGACTCCACCACCCCATGACCGGGTTCGCCCGCTGTGACCGTCACATAATCGCCGACGGCGACCACATTGGTGTAGCTGCTGTCGTGCGCCGTCAGCGATCCGCGCAGGCTGCACAGGCGCACATCGTCGCCCATGCGCACGCGGCACAGACCGCTGCTGACCTCGATCACCTGCCCATCGGCGGCGGTCTCCGGCCCGGCGGTTGGTGCGTCGTCAGATGGCTGCTGGATGTGTTCTTCTACCGCCCGGCGGCGGTCGTTCTCGTCCACCGGCATGATGCGTTCGTCGTCGAGTGTGTCGCCAACATCGAGCCAGTCCCTCCGGCGCGGCGGGCGGGTGTCGCGGTTGCGTTTCTGGGTTTTGTTCGCCTTGCGCAGGCTCTGCTTGCGGCGTGTTTTACCGAAAAAGTCTTCTGGCGTGTTTTTAGCCAACGGTGATTCTCCCGTTTATGGTGCATGGATATAAGAGGAACAGCCAACGCTGAACCAGCTTGAGAATCAGTTGGATAACTCCACTGATCCACCGACGGTGGTCAGTGTACGCCTGATGCGACGCAGGCAGGCGTACACATGCGAACAAGCGCCATTACAATCTTTGCCATGTCACGCCTCCTGGATAATGATTATCGAACGAGAAGGAGTATAACACGGTATCTATTCGCCTTGCCATATGTCATTCTGGTGTTTGTTGCCGGCGGACGCCCGGTTGGGCGTCCCTACGGCGGTTGGCGTCGTGGCGGGACGGCACGCGGGCCGTCCCCTACGGTGTATCGTAGGGACGCGATTTTTCGCGTCCGAAAATGTCACGGATACATAACACGACCATTCGGACGTGTCAACGGGTCACAAGGGTGCATTTACACCATCACGCCGCGCCGACGCGCCCGCAGCAGCAGCCATAAAAAGAACGGCGCGCCGACCAGCGCCGTCACGACGCCGATGGGGACCTCCGCCGGAGCCGCCACCGTCCGCGCCAGCAGGTCCGCCGCCACCAGCAGACCCGCGCCCAGCAGCGCCGATCCCGGCAGCACATAGCGATGATCCGGTCCGACCATCAAACGCAGCAAATGCGGCACCACCAGACCGATGAAGCCGATGACCCCGGCGACCGCCACCCCGGCCCCGACCGCCATCGCCACCAGCAGCACGAGTACCTGCTTGACCCGCTCCACGTTGACGCCCAGATGCTCGGCTTCGGTCTCACCGAGCAGCAGCGCGTTCAGCGGACGTGCCAGCAGCGGAAACGCCACCAGCGTCACCAGCACGAAGGGCAGCAGCACCGTCACCGTGTCCCAGTTGGCCCGCGTCAGACTGCCCAGGTTCCAGAATGTGATGTCGCGCAGTTGCTCATCGTCGGCGATGAAGACCATCATCCCGACTCCGGCACCCGAAAGCGCGTTGATGGCGATCCCGGCCAGCAGCATCGTGGCGACATTGGTGCGCCCGTTGGCCGTCGCCAGCCGGTAGATCATGATCGTCGTCACCACGCCGCCGATAAACGCCGCCACCGGCAGCGCGAAGTCACCGAGAAAGCCGCTGATGCCCGCCAGCACGGTCTTGCCCAGGACGATCATGGTGGCCGTCGCAAAAGCCGCCCCGCCGGAGATTCCGATCAGGCCGGGATCGGCCAGCGGGTTGCGGAACAGGCCCTGGACGGCAGCACCCGCCGCCGCCAGCGTCGCCCCCACCATCACACCGAGGGCGATACGTGGCAGGCGGATCACGGTGATGACGGCCTGCTGGCGCTGCTCGTAGGCCACGCCGCTGTCGAAGCCGAATTCATCCAGCACAATCGCCGCCACCTGACGCGGTTCCACATTGACCGCGCCGATCCCGGCGGAGACGACCACCACCAGCAGCAGCGCCACGACCAGCACCGCCAGCACCACCGGCCCGCGCTGGCTGACGCGGGTGGTGGCTTTGGGCCGCACATGGGCCGATACATCGAAGAATGAACGGGTGTTTTGCATAACGGTTACCTCACCCTAAATCCCTCTCCAATGCGTCGGAGAGGGA
>CAYQJO010000228.1:0-6736 GCA_964417785.1 uncultured Anaerolineaceae bacterium
TCGTAGGGACGCGATTTTTCGCGTCCGCCGTGAGAACAGCTATTTTCTTGGAAACACCTTATGGTTTTTGCTCATCGTTATTCTGTTTGCCATTCCCACCAGCGCTCAGGAGACTGACTGGTGGAATGAGACCGTGTTCTACGAGATTTTCGTCCGCAGCTTCTACGACAGCGACGGCGACGGCATTGGCGACATCCAGGGCATCATCGAAAAGCTGGATTATCTCAACGATGGTGACCCCACCACCAGCGATGATCTCGGTGTCACCGGCATCTGGCTTATGCCGGTTACACAGTCAATCAGCTATCACGGTTACGATGTGACCGACTACCGCCAGATCGAAGCGGATTACGGCACGGTCGAGGATTTCCAGTTGTTGATGGCGGCGGCGCACGAGCGGGGTATTCGCGTGATTGTCGATTTTGTCGTCAACCACACGTCGTCGGAGCATCCCTGGTTCCTGGCCTCTGCCGCCGGTGACGATTACCAGGACTGGTATGTGTGGGCGGATGAAGACCCCGGCGTGCGTGGACCGGGCCAGTCGCAGGTGTGGCACCCGCTCGGCGACCGCTACTACTACGGCTTCTTCTGGGGCGGCATGCCCGATCTGAACTTCAACACGCCCGCCGTCACCGATGAACTGTATGATATTGCCCGCTACTGGCTGGAAGACCTGGGCGCGGATGGCTTCCGCATTGATGCCGCCAAGTATCTGTATGAAGAAGGTGTCGCGCTGGAAAACCTGCCGCAGACCTTCACCTGGTTCGCGGACTTCCACGATTACGTCGCCAGCGTCGATCCCGGAGCGCTTATCCTCGGTGAGGTGTGGTCAGCACCGGAGACCATCGCCGCCTATCTCGATGAGGAGCTTGATCTGGCGTTCACTTTCGATCTGGCCGAATCCATCGTGACCTCGGTCAACTCCGGCTTTCATTTTGATTACCTGGAACAGCTAAACACCGCCCAGACCATCTACCCACCCAACCAGTACGCGACCTTCATCACCAACCACGATCAGAATCGCGCCATGACCCGGTTCGGCGGCAATCTGGACCGGGCCAAACTGGGTGCATCGCTGCTGCTGACCGGGCCGGGTGTGCCTTTCCTTTATTATGGCGAGGAAATCGGCATGACCGGGGCCAAGCCCGACCCGCGCATCCGCACGCCGATGCAGTGGGAGCCGGGTGCGACCGCCGGATTCACCGCTGCCGCTGCCCCCTGGCAACCGCTGGCGGAAGAGATGCCAGCCAACACCGTTGCCGCGCAGACCGATGAACCGGACTCGCTGCTGAGCCATTACCGGGCGCTGATTCACCTGCGCAACGCGCACCCGGCGCTGCAATATGGCGAGGCGCTGGTGGTCGAAGGGCCGAGCCGTCTGGTGAGTCTGGTGCGCCACCATGCCGGTGAGACGCTGCTGGTGCTGGTCAACCTGGGCCGCCGTCCGATAGAGGACTATGAACTGGCTTTACCGACCGGCCTTGTGGGGATCGAACCGACCGCTGAGGTGGTGTTCGGGACTGGCGAAGCGGTCGCGCCGGAGATCAATACCGGTGGCGGTTTTGCTGGCTATGCACCACTGTCCATCATCCCTCCGCTGAGTACAACGGTCATCCGAATTGGAGATTGAATCTCATCAAATACTCACACAGGCGGGATATAATCTGCTCTGTCTGGGGGGACGAATCCCCATTAGATTGTAATAGAGTCTATTAAAATTTCAGGAGGACACATGAAACGCGCTTTGATTATGCTGCTTCTGGTGGCGATGCTGGTTGTCCCTGCCGCCGCACAGGACGAACAGCCTGTCCGTATTGGCCTACTCATGGATCAATCAGGCTGGCTTTCTCTTTATGGCTATGAGACCGATTATGGTTTCCGGCTGGGCCTGCTCTATGCCGCCGGGATCGACCCGATGGACTATGAGAGTGTCGATGACGCCCTGGCCGATGTCACCATCAATGGTGTGCCGGTTGAACTGATCCTGGCGGATTATGGCAGTGAAAACAGCGCTGCGGACGCTGAGAACGCCGCCGCTGAGGCCCGCCGTCTGATCGAATCCGAGTTTGCGGACATCATCGTCGGTACACCGAACTCCGGTGCGGCGGTACAGGTTCAGGAACTCACCAGCCCGGATAACTTCGACATCATTTTCATGGTTGCACCGGGTGCATCACCCTCGCTGACCGGTCCCAATTTTAACATCAACACCTTCCGCGCCTGCCGCAACACCGACCACGACGCGGCAGCGCTCTCGACCGTTGCTCCCGACTTTGGCGAGAGCTACATTCAGATCGCCATCGACACCGACTTCGGTCGTGCCACCGCCGAAGCCTTCCAGCAATCGCTGGCTGAGGTGGGTGTGGAGCAGGCCGGTGATGTGATCCTGGTGCCGACCGATGTGACCGACTTCACCCCCTTTATCCAGCAAATCCTGGACTCGGGTGCGGACTTCGTGAATCCGATCCTGGCTGGTGGCCCGATTGTGCTGTGGTCGCAGCAGTCCGAGGAACTCGGCCTGACTGAGGAAATGCTGGTTCTGACCGGCACCAACTCCAACGACGCGATTGTGGCCGCACCGCCAGCAATCGATAGCGTCGCCTACATCGTTTACCAGTACACCCTGCCGGAAACCGAGATCAACGACTGGATGACCGAGCGCTACATCGAGTTCTATAACGATGTGCCGGACCTGTTCAGTGAGTGCGGTTTTGCCACTGCCCAGGCCGTCTACGCGGCCCTGGAGACCACTGGGGGCGATCCACTGCCGGACGCCATGATCCCGGCGCTGGAAGGTCTGATGTTTGACGGTCCGAAGGGCGAATACTACATCCGTCCTGGCGATCATCAGGCGACCATGCCGCAGTATGTGATCCAGTTCAAAGGTGTGGAAGAGGTCGAACTCTCCGATGACCTGACCGCGCCGCAGCCAATCTACGATCTGTTCGCAGAAGTCTCCGCCGAAGAGTCTGCGCCGCCGTGCCGTCTGCAAGGCGAGTTCGAGGAACGCTGCGAGATGAACGAGACGATGGGCGAATAAATTCCACCCAGACACGATTCGATTTGAACCTGGGGGCAGGGCATGCCCTGCCCCTACGTCGCATGTAGGGATGCGGCATGGACAAACCCGTATCGTGTCTCAATACATGTGAAAATTAAACATGACAGAGATCATCTTAGAAGCCCGCAATTTACGTAAACAATTTGGGGGGCTGGTGGCGGTGGACGACGTGAGCCTGAAGGTCGAGCGCGGCACCGTCCATTCGATTATCGGTCCCAACGGTGCCGGTAAGACCACCTTTTTCAATCTCCTCAGCGGTCGCTATAAGGCCGACACGGGGCAGGTCATTTTCAAAGGCAAGGACATTACCCAGGTGGCTGTCCACAAACGGGCGTCTCTGGGCATGGGCCGGTCCTTCCAGATTACCAACATCTTCCCCAACCTGACCGTGCTGGAAAATGTGCGACTGTCGGCGCAGGCGATGGGTGACATCAACTTTCGCTTTTACCGCCGGGTTGAACACTTCCGCCGCTATATCGACCGGGCGGTTGAAATCCTGGCGCTGGTCGGCCTGACCGCCGAGATGGGACAGCTTGCTTCAATGCTGCCGCACGGAGCCAAGCGCAAACTGGAACTGGCGATGATCCTGGCGGCTGATCCTGAACTGTTGCTGCTGGACGAACCGACGGCGGGTATGGCATCGGAGCAGGTGCCGGAACTGATGGCGACAGTCGAGCGGGTGCGCCAGCAGGGCGACAAAACGATCATCCTGGTGGAACACAACATGAGCGTCGTTATGAGTGTGTCGGACAAGATCACCGTGATGAACATCGGTAAGCTGCTGGCGGAAGGTACACCTGCTGAAATCACTGCCGACCACACCGTGCAGAGTGTGTACCTGGGCGAGCTTTACGGCTCGCTGGACGATATGGTGGGCGGCGATGGCTGATCTGCTCCTTGATGTGCAGGGTATTCACACCTTTATCGGCCAGTTTCACATCCTGGAAGGCGTAACCGTCAGCGTGCCGCGTGGCAGCATCACCGTCATGTTGGGCCGCAACGGCGCGGGTAAAACCACCACGCTGCGCAGCATCATCGGCATGACGCCGCCCAACCAGGGTACGGTCACACTGGATGGTGTGTCTCTGGTGGGCAAGCATGCGTTCGAAATCGCGCAGATGGGTGTCGGCTATGTGCCGGAACACCGCGCCATTTTCAAAGCGCTCACCGTGCGCGAAAACCTGGAAATCGCCCAGCGAGGCCGCGATGACCTGGAACGACGGGCCGACTTCATCTTTGAATTGTTCCCCGATCTTAAACGTCTGTACAGCCTGCCCGGTGGCAATCTCTCCGGCGGCCAGCAGCAGATGCTGTCGGTGGCGCGGGCGCTGGTGCCGGAAAATCGCCTGCTGCTGATTGACGAACCGAGCGAAGGGCTGGCACCGGTCATCATCGACCAGCTTGTCACCGCCATCCAGCGGCTCTCGGATCAAACGACCGTCCTGCTGGTGGAGCAGAATTTCCGTGTCGCCGCCAAACTGGCCGACCGCTACGTCATCATTGACGAGGGGCATTCGGTCATGGCCGGGCAGGTCGCCGATCTGATGCAGGATCGGGCAACAATTCAGAAGTACCTCGGAGTCGCATAATTATGACTGCTCAACTTGAACAGTACCGCAGCACGTTCCTGATTGTCATCGGGCTGCTGGTCGGTTTGCTGGCATTTAGCTTTTTCACCAGCGATGGTGATATGGGCAGTTTCGGCATCACACTGATGTCGGGCCTGTTCCAGGGGATGCTGCTGTTTCTGGTGGCATCCGGTCTGTCCATCGTCTTTGGCCTGATGGACATTCTCAATCTGGCGCAGGGTGCCTATTTCATGATCGGAGCCTATATCGCCTACGAAATTCACCACGCCGATGCTTTCAGCGCCATGAACCCGGATTTGCGCTTTGTCTTCGCTCTGGCAGCGGCGACCGCCGCCGGGACGGTTCTGGGCATTATCCTGGAACGGGTGCTGCTGCGCCCGCTGTATGCCCGACCCATATTCCAGCTTGTGCTGACCTTCGGTGTCGCCATTCTCTTCGGCGAAGCGATCAAATTCATCTGGGGAACGACCGCCTATTCCTGGACCAGTGATTTCACCATCATTGAGTCGTCGTTCAAGTTGTTCGGCCAGCAGTTTTCAATGTACCGGTTGTTCGTCATCCTGATGGGATTCCTGCTGATCGTGCTGATCGCGCTGCTGCTCCAGCGGACGCGCATCGGCATCATCATCCGCGCCGGTGTCGAGGACAGCGAGATGGTCGAGGCGCTGGGCGTGAATGTGCGTCTGGTGTTTACGATGGTGTTCGCGCTCGGCTGTGCTATCGCCGCCTTCGGTGGGGCGGTTGCCGCGCCTTTCCTGGGTGCTTCGCTGGCGATGGGCAACGCTTTTCTGCTCGGAGCTATCGCAGTGATCGTCTTGGGTGGCCTGGGCAGTTATGTGGGGACCGCCATCGGCAGTCTGATCGTGGGACTGGCTATCGCGGTGGTGGCCCGGTTCTCGGTCGAGTATCTCAACCAGACGGTCTGGTCCAGTATGACACCCATGCTGCTGCTGGCGCTGCTGCTGCTGGTCCGTCCCAGCGGTTTGTTCGGGAAGGATCACTAGATGGTGCGCGAAACACTCAAAAATAACTGGTTCTATGTCGTGCTGGTCGCCTTCCTGATTGTCTTTCCCCATCTGATTGGATGGTTCACGGGTGAAGGACCGTTCGGTATCGAGATGCGTGGCCGGATACGCCCGGTCGGCCAGTCGATTTTCTGGCAGGGCGTGTTCATCGAGACCTTCGTCTTCGCCATCCTGGCGATGAGCTACAATCTCGTGTTCGGCTTCGCTGGTGTGCTGTCACTGGGCCATGCGCTGTTCTTCGGCCTGGGTGGATATACGATGGGCATTGTCCTGCAATTGAGCGGTATCGACAATCATGCGCTCGGACTGATCCTGGGGATCGTGGCCGGGGTGCTGCTGGCAGGGTTGGCCGGTCTGTTCGTGGGGCTGGCGTCGCTGCGGCTGAAAGGCGTGTATTTCGCCATTTTCTCGCTGGCGATTGCGGAGATGGCGTTTATCTGGGTGGGCCGGTGGGGGTTCACCAGCGCGGAGGACGGCTTCGCGCTCTCGGACCTGCCCTTTAACCCGACCGTAGACCGGCTCAGCTTCTATTACATCGCCCTGTCGTTGCTGGTGGCGACCTTCCTCGTGATCCGTCGCCTGATGAACTCGCCGACGGGCAAAGTGCTGCTGGCGGTGCGCGAAAACGAGGACCGCGCTCAGGCTATCGGCTATAACACCCTGACCTACAAGCTGATGGCAATTGTGGTAGCCTCGATGATGGCCGCCGGAGCCGGTATTCTGTGGGTGATGTTCAACAAAAAGGTCGGCCCGGAGATGATGAGCGTCAATTTCACCATCGATCCGCTGCTGATGACGATCATCGGCGGGGTGGGCAGTTTCGCCGGTCCGGTGGTAGGTGCTGCCGGTCTGCAATTGACCGAGCGCTACTTCGCGCAACCGGTCGAGTTTCTGGGTTTGACGGTCAACCTTGGCGAGCATTGGTCGCTGGTGTTGGGGACAACGTTTATTGTGGTGGTGTTGATCTTCCCGCAGGGTATTGTCGGCACGTTGAACCGCTGGTGGTTTTCCCGACAGATCGGAAGAGCGTCGTGTAGGGAAAGAGTGTAGATCTCGGTGGT
>CAYQJO010000229.1:0-6727 GCA_964417785.1 uncultured Anaerolineaceae bacterium
CGTGCAAGCGGCCATCCCGCAGGTGGTGGACCATCTAGTTGTGCTGGTGACCTAGATTGGGTACAACTACAGGATAGTGTGGTGGATGAAATTCTTGACCCGGACGCCAAAAATGGCGTCCCTACGGGATGACCGCCACACCGTAGGGGACGGCCCGTGTGCCGTCCCACCACGACGCCCAACCACCGTAGGGACGCCCAACCGGGCGTCCGACAACAAACACCAGAATGACATATGGCAAGGTGACCAATTACAATTCTTGACCCGGACGCCAAAAATGGCGTCCCTACGGGTCACAAGCCGTCCGGGGCAGAAACCACCATGACCATGTTATTATGTACATGTACCCTAGATTGTAACCGAGGTGGATTGTCATCCGGGTATGAAAAACTACTGCATCGAAACCGATGAAGAGGGCATGCTCGAATGGGACTGGGTTGAGCAGCAGCTAACCGCATCGCGCAAAGGGCGCAATATAGCACACCAGCCGGAGATCGTCGTTCATCTGGAAAGCGACTTCCCCAACACGGCGACTCGTTGGCGTGTGTCATAGCCAGAATAATATATCGCTTCCCTCGTATTTGGCCTGCTAGGGGAGTAAACTTGTAGCATTAGATCGATACGAAAGGATCGTTTCATGGCATCACCTATTGGACTACAACTGTATTCTTTGCGGCAAGAACTCAACGAAGATTTTGAGGGGGTCGTGCGTAAAGTGGCCGAGACCGGCTATGTCGGTGTTGAACCCTATGGCGGTATGCCCGTCCCGGCGGAAGACGCCGCCAAACTTTTCAACGAACTCGGCCTGGAATGCCAGAGCGCTCACCTGCCGATTGCCCTGGGCGACAACCGCGAAAAGACGATGGCGGACGCCGCTGCTTATGGTATCAAGTACCTGTTCGTGCCGTATATCGGCCCGGAAAACTTCACCACGCTCGACGGCATCAAGAACGTAGCCGACCAGTTGAACGAAGCCCACGAACTGGCGAAGGCCGCCGGGATGGCCTTCGGCTATCACAACCACGATTTTGAGTTCGTCATGGTCGAAGGAAAACCGGCCTATCTGCATCTGCAAGAACTGGTCGATCCGTCGATCCTGATGGAAATTGACACCTACTGGGTCCAGGTCGGTGGTTACGATCCGGTCAAACTCACAGCCGACCTCGGTTCACGCGCCCCTGTACTGCACATTAAGGACGGTCCGGCGGATAGCAAGCAGGCCGACATGACCGCCGTCGGTGATGGCAAGATGCCGGTGGCTGACATCATCGCTGCTGGTGGCAGCAACACCGAATGGCTCATTGTCGAACTCGACCGCTGTGCTACCGATATGATGGAAGCAGTTCAGAAGAGCTACCGCTACATGATCGAGAAGGGGCTGGCGCGTGGAAACAAAGACTAAAGTCGGTTTGATCGGCACCGGCAACATCGCCCCGGCTTACGTGCGCGGCTGCCGCGATTTCGACATTCTGGATGTGGTCGCCTGCACCGATCTCGACATGGACCGGGCAACGGCCTTCGCTGACGAACACGAGATGAAGGCCATGACAATCGATGAGATGCTGGCCGACCCCGACATCGAGATCGTCGTCAACCTGACCGTCCCCGCCGCCCATGCCGAAGTCAGCATCAAGGCACTGGAAGCGGGCAAGAACGTTCACAGCGAGAAGCCCTTCGCGCTCACCCGTGAGGACGGCCTGAAGATCATGGACGTGGCAGAGAAAACCGGCAAACGTGTCGGTTGTGCGCCGGATACCTTCCTGGGTGGCGGCGGTCAGACCGTGCGCAAAATCATCGACGATGGCTGGATCGGTGAGCCGGTGGCGGCGACGGCCTTCCTGCTCGGTCATGGCATGGAACACTGGCACCCCAACCCGACCTTCTTCTACCAGTTCGGCGGTGGCCCGGTCTTCGACATGGGACCGTACTATGTGACCGCGCTGGTGCATCTGCTCGGACCGGTCAGCCGCGTTGCCGGGGTAGGGCGGATTTCCTTCCCGCAGCGGACCATCACCAGCCAGCCGCTTTACGGCCAGAAGATCGACGTCGAAGTCCCCACCCACATGACGGCACTCCTGGACTTCGAGTCGGGCGTCGTCGGCACCATGATTACCAGCTTCGATGTGTGGGCGCATGGTCTGCCGCGCATCGAGATTTACGGCTCGGAAGGCTCCGTCAGTGTGCCTGATCCCAACACGTTCCGGGGACCGGTGCGCGTGTGGACGGTCAAGGACCAGGAATGGCGCGAAGTGTCGCTGATGTTCTCCGACAAGGTCAGTCGCGGCATCGGTGTGGCCGATATGGCGTATGCGCTGCGCAGCGGACGCCAGCACCGCGCCAACGGCGAGATGGCGATGCACGCCCTGGACATCATGCAGGCGTTTGGCGAGTCATCGGATGCCGGTAAGCACATTGAGATTGGCACCCGCATGGAGCGGCCCGCACCGCTGCCGCTTGGTCTGCGCGAGGGTGTGCTGGACGAGTAATCCCCGCAGCGGCGGCGCAGCTTCGGTTGCGCCGCCACATCAAAGCAATTCCAGCGCATGTGCCTGCGAGACGGCCTGCGTCCGGTTGGAGACGTTGAGTTTATCAAAGATGTTGCGGGCGTGGTTGCCGACCGTGTGCGGCGAGACATTCAACGCCCGCGCGATTTCCGGGTTGGTCATGCCGCGTGCCATCATACGCAGCACCTCCAACTCGCGGGCTGTCAGTGGTTTGAACAAGGCCGCCATCGGGTCGGGCAGTGTCTCGCCAACCACATGCCGGGCGATCCGTGCCGTATAGGATAAGTCACCGATGTCACGGTATTGGCCGCGCCGCTGAGCGTGCAGCAGATCCGCCAGAATAGGCCGCACCCATACACCGAACTGCGCGATCCCCCATACATCCCCGACCGGGTAGCCATACGCCACCGCCTCCGCCAGGGTATCGTGGTCCTTGTGGGCAATAGCCTTCAGCGTCAGCGATTCGACGCCGGACGGCATGGTGTCGATCAGCGCCAGTGCTGCGTCGATCTTGCCCGCGTCGATCAGGCTCCATGCCTGCGCCACCTGTTCCTGACGGGTGCTGCCTCCCCCGTCATACCGCGCTGATTCCCCCTGTGACAGCGCGAAACGCACCCGCAGCGCCGCCAGCGTCCCCTGCGCCGGCAGCCGAGTCCGCCGGTAGAAGCGTTCGGCCTCGTCCAGGGTCGCGGTCGCAGCCTCATGATCGCCCGCCGCCCACTGAATCTGCGCCAGGACGGCGTAATTGCGTAGTTGGATATGTGCATCGCCGCTGAGGTGTGACAGTCGCAGCCCTTCATGGGCATGATGTTTGGCTGTTTCCAGTTCATCACGCCGGTACAGTGCGCTGGCAAGACCGGTGTGGATGTAATACGTTGAGACCAATGGACGCCCCGACTGCGCCTCCCACTCGGCGGCTATATCCAGCGCCAACCGGCTGATCGTCACTGCTTGATCCAGTTGGCCGCCGCGTTGATAATGCAGCGAAAGGTTGCCCATCACCGTGATCCGCATCAGCCGGTGATCGGGTCCCTCGGTCAGTTTAAGCGCGTCCTGGAGCAGGCGCAGTGCTGTGTCTCCACCGGTATACGCGGCGATGGTCACCATGTTGATCGACCGCATGGTTACGTCGTCCTCCGGCAGATGTTCCAGCGCCTCCAATGCATGGTAGATCACCTGCTTCGGCTCTTCCCGCAGCGACGCAATCCCCGACCGCACCGTGTGGACCTCACCCGGCAGGTCACTCACCCGATCCAGCCGGTCGGATGCCGCGTCAGGATCGCCCAGCCCGCTCAACACCAGCGCGTGGACCACATACAATCGCGGATACTGGGCGAACAAATCCTCCGGCAGCGACTTGAGCCAGCCCGCCAGCACGGTATATTCCGACGCCAGCAGCATTTCCACGGCGATCCGGTCCACGACCGCCGCCGCGTAGGCAAAATCGCCCATCGCCAGCCGGTGCCGCACCACCGCCCGCATGTTGTTCTGACTCTCGTACCAATCGCTGGCTCGCCGGTGGAGTTCCGGCAGTATATCCGCTTCAATCCGGCTGCGCAGAAACTCGGCAAACAGATGATGGTAGCGATAGGTCTCCGCATCCAGGCGCACCAGGAACAGATTGGCGGCTTCGATCTCGGCCAGACGGCTCTGGCTGTCCTGTTGCAGTGTGACGGCATCACACAACGCTGGCGTGAACGGGTCCAGGATGGCGGTCCGCAGCAAAAACTGCCGGATGGACTCCGGCTGCTGGTCCATCACCTCCTCGGCCAGATACTCAAAGATGTAGCGTCCGTCGGGTACCGTCCGCTGCATGGACAGGGCCGCCAGTTGTATCCCGGCAATCCAACCTTCCGACCGCTGATGGAGCAGGGCGGTCTCGTCCTCGCTGACGGCCAATCCCATCACATCACGTAAGAACGCGCCGGTTTCCGCCTCGGAAAAGCGCAGATTGTCTACCTGGACCAGATCGTCCGCCAACCGCAGTCGCGTCAGCGATAGCGGCGGTTCTGTCCGGCTGGCGATGAACAGATGCCACCCTGGCGGAAGCTGGTGGAGCAGGATTGAGAGGCTCTCGTGGATGGCCGGACTGTCAATCCGGTGGTAGTCGTCCAGCACCAGGGCGCTGGGTGTCGTGACCGTCGCCATCTCATCGATCAGTGTGGACAGCACAGCAGATAGCTCAGGCGTATGCCGCTGCGACCGCAGCAGCATCAGTGTTGACTCGAAGGTGTCCGGGTAGAGCAAATCCAGCAGACCGACCACATAGCGCCAGAATCCCACCGGCTCGTTATCGACTGTATCTAGGTCGATCCACACCAGCGGGTGCCGGTGTGTGTGCGCCCACTCGCTCACCACCATCGACTTGCCCGATCCCGCTGGGGCTGTTATCAGGGTCAGTCGATGCCGCATCCCGGATTCGAGTTTTTCGATCAGGTGCGGACGTGGTACGCTTTTAGGGCGTCGTGGCGGTACGTTCAACTGCTTCACGCTTCAACCTTGCTTATCTTGTCGCCTTATCGACCGCTCCCCTCTCCATCGTTGCAGCGAAGCGGCTGGAGACGGGGGTGAGGTTTCTATCATACCATGAGGACTTCATGATCCCGCACAAGCATCTGACCATAATCTCTCCCCATTTCGACGATGTACCCCTCACCTTCGGCGGTCTGATTGATACGCTGCGGCAGAACGGTGCCGCCAGCGACATCACCGTTGTGACCGTGTTCAGCCGCTCGAACTATCTGGCCCACGATGATGCTGGCAACGCCGACCGCTCACTTGCGCGAGTCCAGCATGCCTCCGGCATTCGTCTGCTGGAAGACCAGAACTGCCTGGATGACCTCATCGGAGATTACACCTATGTTCTGCGCGGGGAGCAGGAATGTCTGTTGCGCGGCACGCGCAATCTCAAACCGGGCGAGGCTTTTGAGTTTCCCTGGGGCGACCGGGCCAGCTTCACCGCCGACGAAGACGCCATCTACCGGCGCACCAAAGCCTATGTCGAACGGCTGATGCAGCAGGCCGACACAGCCTTCCTCATTCCGCTGGCGGTCAAGGAACACGTCGATCACGTCATCGTGCGTGACGCCGTTCTCGACGCTGGACCGGAAGCTGTCTACATCGGCGAGGACCAACCCTATGCCGGTTTAGCCACCAACCGGGAATGGCAGACGGCCTGGGCGACTGCCGGGGTTACGGTCGAACCGCTGGACATCAGAATCGATGTGCAGCGCAAGGTGGACCGGGTCATGCGTTATTATCCCTCACAGGTCGAAGCCAGTTACCGCGAAGGCATGATGACCCGCGCCCTGCAACTGGGCGGAGCCGAGCGTATCTACCGGGTTCTCCATCGACAATCGCGCTGATTTGTGGCATCATGTGTCCGTTAAGTTGGACAAGGAGTTGTTAGATCATGCCCGGCAGACGGAAAATAACTGGCAAGAAGCCGCTCTTCGGTAACAGTCGCAGCCACTCGATGAAGGCTACCCGCCGTCAATGGAAGCCCAATATCCAGAGCAAGCGCATTTATGTGCCTGAATTGGATCGCTGGGTGCGGGTGCAGGTGACCGCCCAGGAACTGAAGACGATTGACAAGATCGGGTTCCAGGCGTTCCTGAAGCGGCGCGGTGTCTCGCTGAAGAGTTTGCTGTAATCCGCGTATGACTGGCGTCTTATAGATGGACGTTCTGGATCAGCCGAAATCTCCAGTTCACATCCTCGAACTGCTCAAAGAGGTTAACACATCGCGGTTCATCGCACCGATCAACTACGATGAATTGCAAAGCCTCAAGACAGTTCGTTATTTCTATGTGGGTGATGAACTGGTCGGATTCGGCATCTGGCTGCCTATCGATCACGATTGGGTGGAGATTGGGCCGTTTTATGTTGCCCTGCGCCATCGCGGCCAGGGCTATGGCAAGATCATTGTACAGGCCCTTCTTGACATCAATGCCACTCGCAAGCTCTATGCCGTCGCCCGTAACCCCATCATCGAGCGGGTGTTGGAACGCTTCGGCTTTACCCATATCAGCGTTATCAATCTACCCCCGCCACTCCGTGCCTATCTGCTGGATAAAGTCACCTTAGAGCGCGTCCTCAGCGTCGGCCACAGTCTCAGCCTGACCGAATCCGCCCAGTACATCCGGGAATAAGGCGTTTCCAAGAAAACAGCTATTCTCACGGCGGACGCGAAAAATCGCGTCCCTACGAAAACGTGGGTAGGG
>CAYQJO010000230.1:0-6725 GCA_964417785.1 uncultured Anaerolineaceae bacterium
CCATCCATATCTGGCAGCATCAAGTCCAGTACGATCAAATCCGGGTGATAATTGTAGATGGCTTTCAATCCGGCGCGACCGTTGATCGCCTCAATCACATCGTAGTGATCTTCGGTTTCCAGCATACGTCGGGCCAGTCGTAGGTCTTCGGCGTTGTCTTCAATGACGACAATGACATTCCTGGATGAATCCGCCGGTTGTCTATCGTCGGCTTGCACACCGGACATCGTCACCGACTTGCGGTCAATCACACCGACCGGTGTATGCCCCAGCGTATCGACCACATGCTCTACTAACTGGCGTGTCTCAAAACCGCCTTTAGTCCAGATCGAGGCCGAATACTTCTCCAGTATCTTGCGGTCCTGCACCGTCAGCGACTTGGCCGAGACAACGACCACCGGAATGCGTGCCGTTTGCGGGTCCGTTTTCAGCCGCTCCAACAGGCTGATTCCATCCATCTCCGGCATGGTGAGGTCACACACCACCAGGTCGGGACTGCGGTCATGGATCACCTTGATGGCCTCCACACCGTCACGGGCTTCATATACCCGGTAGCTCTTGTAGCTTTGCAGCAACCGCCGGATCAAGCGCCGGTCGTTGGCATTGTCATCAACGACAACGATGGTTGTCACCTGTTCATCAAGATTCTTGAGCGCCGCACCCAGGCCCTCTTCACGAGGTGCGTTATCACCCACCACAGCCTGTTCGGATACCTGCAAATCGAGGATGTACTTGTCGTACTGGTCGCCCAGGATATGGCTTTCCGCTGGCAATGTATGGCCGGAGACATTCACAACAACCTGCTCATCAGGCTGGATCACCCCGTCTTGCAGCATCTTTTCCAGACCGGCGAAAGCCACCGCAGTCGCCGGTTCTACCGAAATGCCAGCCCGTGACGCCAGATGACGCATAGCACGGAATGTATCACCGTCCTCGACCGCGATCATGGCCCCGCCATTGCTGCGGCACGCCTCATTCAGGATAACATAACCATGCCCCGGATCGCCGGTTGCCAGCACATGGATCAGAGTCTTGGGCGTCACCGGGTCAGCCGTAGCTTTGCCTTCCGCAAATGCGGTCGCCATCGGCGCACAACCAGCGGCCTGCACCAATCCGAGTTTCGGCATTTTGTCGATGAGGCCCATGCGGTGCAGTTCTTCAAAGCCCTTCCAGACGCCAATCGGACCGATGCCACCGCTGACCGCCTGAATATACCAGTCAGGCGCTTTCCAGCCACCGGGCATAGCAAGCTGTTCAGCAATCTCAAAGGCCAGCGTTTTCATGCTCTCTTTGGCGGGGATGGTCTTGGCACCCTGGTCCATGACGACCCCCTTGCGGGCGGCAAATTCAGCGGCCACTTTCTTCGTCTCGTCATAGGTGCCGGAGACTTTGACCACCTGCGCCCCATAAAGTGCGGCCTCGCGCATTTTCTCCGGCGGGACCAGACTCGTCAAAAACAACCACAGTTTGATCCCGGCACGGGCGCAGTAAGCGGCGTAAGCCACCGCTGCATTGCCGGTGGATGCCAGAACACATTCCTTCACACCATTTTGCTTCATGGCCGTCACGGAGAGCGCGGCCTGCCGGTCCTTGAAGGAGTTGGTCGGCTGATTGCGCTCATCTTTGACGTAGATTGGTGTGTGCTTGTACAGACGTTCGTACTGGTACAACCGGGTGAGCGGTGTATACCCCTCACCCATCGAAATCTCCGGATCAGGCTGTGCGATGGGCAGCAGTTCACCATAACGCCAGAGCGAACGCTGGCGATAAGCAAAGGGCGCGGACCACAGACCGGCTACCCGATTATAGTTGTAACGAGCATCCAGCCAGCGAGACCCGCACTTCTCACAGGCGACGGACGTGATGTCCGCCGCCATCTCATGCCCACATTCCAGACATACGACTGAGGTGAGCGCACTTTCCATGATTTTATTCTACCTTTTCGGTCGTCAGCGGCAGCGTGAACCAGAAGGTCGAACCTTCATCCAGGATGCTTTCCACCTGGATTTCACCGCCGTGCATCTGAACCAACTGTTGGGTGATCGTCAGCCCCAGGCCCGTGCCACCAGCCCGCCGCGTAGACGATCCATCCACCTGACTGAAGCGCTCGAAGATCACCTGGAGGCCCTCTTCCGACATACCGACGCCGCTGTCCTTGACGCTAATGAGCGCCATGTTGTCATCCGTCAGGTTCAGATGGACGCGGACACTGCCTTCCTCGGTGAACTTCACCGCATTGCTGACCAGATTCCAGAGGATCTGACGCAGACGGATCGGATCAGCCTGGACATCAGGCACCGCCACCTCTTCAATCACTTCCAGGACCACCGGCTTATCCTTTACGAGAACCTGACCGTTGCGGACGATCTCGTTGACGAACTCGGTCAGATTGACCGGCTTGCATTCCAACTGCATCTCACCCGCCTCGATCTTCGCCAGATCGAGGATTTCGTTGATGATGGAGAGCAGGTGTTTACCGCTGTTGTGGATGGCGTCCACATCTTCGATGGCATCTTCAGTCAGACTACCGTCCACACCGTCCAGCAGCACCTCGGAGTATCCGATGATGGAGTTCAGCGGGGTGCGCAATTCATGGCTCATGTTGGCGAGGAACTGAGATTTCAGCCGGTCAACCTCGCGCAATTGCTCCGCAATCTCGCGCTCACGCTCAGCCTGGCGTTCTGCTTCCGCGTAGGAGCGGGCATTTTGCAATGCGATGGCGATCTGTGACGCCAGCACACCCTTGACCTGAATATCTTCCTGCGTGAAACGATCTGTGATGTTCGCCTGGACATCGAGAACACCGATCAACATGTCACCGATGACCATAGGAACCGCCATCTCTGACTGGGTCTCCGCCAGAAGCGGATTGGACAGGAAATGCGGGTCCGAGGCGACATCGTTCGCGATGATACCGGTCCGGCTGCGAGCGGCCTGTGCAACCAGACTGTGTTCGTGTTCAATGGAGATGGTGTGACCCTGGCGCAGCATCTTGCGGCCCGCTTCACCGGCACCGGCAGCCAGCACCAGATTGTTGGTTTTCTCGTCGATCAGATAGATATGGACATGGTACAGATCGAAACGTTCTTTGGTGAGGTCCACCACCGATTGCAGCAGTTCGTGCGCACTCAGGATGGTGGTCGTAGCGGTACTCACATGTGCCACCGTTTCCAGGTCTTTCGCCCGTAGTTCACTTTCACGCCGGGCCAGTTCAACCTGGAGGTAGGTGCGGCGTGTCGCCACTACCGATGAGACCGTCGGCATAATACTATCCACAATGTCCTTAAGTTCTGCGGCAAAGGTCTGCGGTGTGGCCCAGTTGAAAGCAATTACACCGTGCAGTTCATCACCCGCGAGCAGCGGGACAACGATAACGGCCTGCACATCCAGATCAACCAGGAAACTACGCATGTGGCCGGATGTACGCGGGTCTTGCGACACATCTTCGATATAGATGGGTTGATTGGGGCTATCGACCACCAGATCAAGCAACGGATAGTCTTTGCGCGTCAACGTGGACACCGGGAAGCTGCTCAGCGACATCACGTCACCATCGCGAGTCCGGCCTGCGACAATGTTCAGTCCTTGCGGTTCGCCATGGACATCGTTCACCACGTAAGTCAAAGCCGACAGGCTCACCCCATAACGCTCGGCAGTGGGTGCGACACTGTTGAGAATGTCCTGGTCGTCATCGGCCTGCGACAGCTTCGCGTTGATCTCCGCCAGCAGTTCCGCCCGACGCCGTGACCCTTCAACAAACGCCTCCGCTTCCTTACGTTCACGGATGTCGGTCATAATGGTCGCCACCGCGTTCGGATTGCCCTGGTCATCGTGGACGACGAAGACTGACAGGTCAACCGGGATGATCTGGCCCTGCGCTGTGTGGATGGCACTTTCACCACGCCATATACCGTGTTCCAATGCTGCCGGGATGGCTTCGTTCTGCACCTGATCCAGATAGGGTCCGGAGTGCAGTTTGCTGATCGGTGAATTGACCAGTTGGTCCGGTGCAGTGTACCCGGCCATCACGACACCCGCCGGATTGACATAGATGATGTCGCCGTCCATGCTCGCCATACCAATGAAGTCACGCGAGTTCTGAACAATCGCGTTCTGGCGTTCCAGTTCCAGCGCGATTTCCTTCTGCGAGGTGACATCACGGGCGACAAAGTGGACCAAGCCGTTTTCCGTGTCTGCGGTCGAGTTCCAGGACAGCCATTTGTAGCTGCCATCCTTACACCGATAGCGATTTTCAAACGAGCGAGTGTCCGTATGGGCATGGCCGTTGCTGATCGCTGCCACATCATCTGGATGGACAAACTCCGTGTAGGGTTGTGCCATCAGTTCCTTATGCGAGAAACCCAACGCCTTCTCCCAGGCAGGGTTCAGGCTGACGAAGTAACCGTCGAGGTTGGCTGACCCGATCATATCGATGGAGGTGTTGTAAACCCGCTCCACTTCCTGACGGGCGCGTTCAGCACGTTCAAAGGTCTGGGCGTTTTCAACCGCGACCGCTACCTGCAAGGCCAGCGTGGTTTTCACACGCACATCCTCGTCTGTGAAGCGGTCAGTGATGTCGGCCTGCACGTCCAGCACACCGACCAGCGTATAACCCACAACCATCGGGATCGCCATCTCCGCCTTCGTTTCCGGCAGCAGCGGATTCGCCAGGAAGTCAGGCGCGGAGGTGACATCGTTCACAATGACGCCTTTACGGGTACGGGCGGCACGGGCCACCAGACTGTCCTCACGCTCAATCGGGATGGAGCGACCTTCCTTCACCATGATGCGCCCGGCCTCACCGGCACCGGCAGCCAGCACCAGATTGCGGCCTTCCTCATCCAGCAGGTAGATATGCGCGTGGTACAGGTCGAAACGCTCTTTGGTGAGATTACACACGTTGCGCAGCAGTTGAACCGTGTCCAGGTTGGCGCTGGCTTCCGCGCTCACCTGGGCCACTGTTTCGAGTTCGAGCGCACGCTTTTGCGTCTGCTCGAAGGAACGAGCATTCTGAAGCGAAACGGCGACCTGTTCGGCCAGCACCGTCTTGATGCGCACGTCCTCTTCATCAAAGTTATCCACGATGTCGGCCTGGGCTTCCAGCACACCAAGAACCTGCCCGGCAACGACCATGGGGATCGCAATCTGGGAGCGAGTCTCCGGCAGGAAGGGATTAAACGACAGCGCCACATCTTCCGATACCTTGTTATCGATGATACCGCGCCGTTCACGGGCGGCCCGTGTCACCGGCGTATCGTCATTCATCAGATTAAGTGAATAGCCCTTGCCGATATGCTGGCATGGTGCACGCCCGGCACCAGCGATCAGGGACAGACGCTCGTGTGCCTCATCCATCACATAGATGTGCAGATGGTAAAGATCGAACGCATCCGCTGTGATCTTGGCGACTTCGCGCAGGAGGCGGTTCGGGTTCAACACCGAACTGGCTCGCGCACTCACCTCAGAGACGATGGTTAGCTCTTCCGACTGGCGGCGCGAGCGTTCAAACGAGCGAGCGTTCTGGACCGCGACCGCTACCTGTGAGGCCAGTGTAGACTTGATGCGGACATCTTCATCCGTGAAGCGGTCCATGATGTTGGCCTGTACGTCCATCACACCAACCAGATTGTCACCGACGATCATCGGTGTCGCCATCTCCGCCTTCGTCTCTGGCAGCAGCGGGTTGGGCAGGAAGTTCTCATCCTTTGTCACGTCGTTGACGATGATACCCTGACGTCTGCGGGCCGCGCTGGCGACCAGACTGTGTGGGTGATTCAGCGAGATCGACCGCCCCTCTTTCACCATAATCCGTCCAGCATCGCCGGCACCGGCGGCCAGTACGAGGTTCTCACCCGCCTCATCCAACAGATAGATGTGGGCATGGTACAGATCGAAACGCTCTTTAGTGAGGTTAACCACATGCCGCAGCAGTTGTGCGGTGTCCAGGCTGGCGGTCGCTTCTGCACTCACCTCAGCCACTGTTGCCAACTCGGATGCACGTTTCTCCGCAGTCTGGCGAGCCGAGTGCGCTTCGGTGATGTCACGCGAGAAGCCCAAAACACCAGTAACTTTGCCGTTTTCATCGCGCAGTGGGACTTTCTGTGTATCCTGAATGTGGGTCGAGCCATCGGCGAATGTCACCACGTTGTGTTCATTGTGGATGATGTCGCCGCCCAACACGCGATTGTCGTCGTTGCGTAAGCCCTGGATGCCTTTCTGCGGATTACCGAAGACGATTTCCTCGGTGAACCCGATTTCCAGGTCATCCTTGCCGACCATATCCTCTGGTTTCAGGCCCATCGCATCAGCAAAGCCCTTGTTCACCAGGGTATAGCGGTAACTGGCATCCTTGACGAAAATCCAGTCTGTCGTGGTGTCGATAACTTCGCGCAGGAAGCCCTGGCTGCGGATCGCTGCCTGGAAGGCGCGAGCGTTCTGGATGGCGGTCGCTACCTGAGAGGCCAGCACCGTCTTGATACGCACATCCTCGTCCGTGAAGCGGTCAATAACGTCAGCCTGCACGTCCAGCACGCCGACCAACATGTCGCCAACAACCATTGGCGTTGCCATCTCCGACTTCGTATTCGGCAGCAGCGGGTTGGGCAGGAAGTCCGGATTGGCGGTGACATCGTTCACGATGACACCCTTTCGGGTACGGGCGGCACTGGCGACCAGACTGTGCGGGTGATCCAGCGGGATCGAGCGGCCTTCGGCCACCATCTTGC
>CAYQJO010000231.1:0-6698 GCA_964417785.1 uncultured Anaerolineaceae bacterium
TACATGGGCCAGGAAGGGGCGATTGTACCGGATAACACTAACGCGGTTATGGTGTTGATTGGTGCATACAGGCGGCGACTTTCGGCAGAGCGGCTTCCAGGGGGTGATTTTCTCGCCTTCTCCACTGCAATGGCGGTCATCACACCCCCAACACCGGCGCGAGCAGTCGTCGCGCCGCTTCGTCGCCGATGAGGTCGCGCACGCGCAGGATCGTCTCGATATAACGCTCGTTGTCGCGGACGGTGGCTTCGTGCCAGCGGGTGACGAAGCCACCGGGGTCCGGCGGCGGCGTGAGGCTGTAGGCCGATTCGACGCGGTAGGCCAGCGCCGCCACATCCTCCCAACTGTTGCCGAATCCCACCTGGCAGGCGCGGACCTTGCCCAGCAGGCCGACCTCGCGCTGCTTGAGCGCTTCGCCGCTGGCGGTCGATGCCACACGCGGGTAGGGCGTCTTGCTCACGTCGTAAATCTGCTCGATGATGTGGTCGGCGGTGGCGAGATAGGGCGTGATGTCGCTGCCTTCCAGCGCGTAGAAATCGACCGTCTGGTCCTCGTTCAGGCCGTCAGGGGCGATCTCCAACACCATGCCGATGGACAGTTCCGCCGGTGCGGCGAAGCCCTTCGCCACATACATCTTGAAGGCCGTCAGTTCGGCGGCGACGGTCAGGCTGTAGTGGGTGCGGACCAGCATATTTTGCAGCGGGATGACGTTATCCAGTTCGCTCTGGCCGCGCCCGTCGCTGGTGTCGGGCCGGTTGATGAAGGCCACCAGCGCCACGCCACCGGCTGTCCAGGCGGAGTCGTCCAGCAGGACCGGCTCGCCGCCGTTGACGCTCTCATACTTCAGGATGCGGTCGGCGTAGTAGAGGTTGATCCGCAGCGTGTCGGCGAAGGTGTCCTGGGTGATGTGCCACGCCTTGACCGCGCCCACCATCGTCCGGCCCCGATAGACCGCCAGCACCCCGGCGACGCCATCGAAGGCCGGTTCGTGCGTCAGACGGACGCGCTGGCCGTCCCAATCGACCAGGACGAAGGTGATGCCGTCGCGCAGGGTGGCGCGGTGGACGCTGAGTTGCAGGCCGTCGAAGCGGTTGGCGTCCAGCACGCCGTCGAGCCAGTCCTGGGCGTCAGGCCGGTTCGATTGGATGTCGCTGACGACCAGCCGGTCGGCCTGGGTGCTGACGACGGTCTCGCAGTGGTTGGCCCCGAAACGGTCGCCGCGTGGGATGTTGGCGAGGCGGCGCATCTCGGCGGACATGTGATCGTCGAAGTGACCGGCCAGATAGCGGCGGCTGCGGGCAACGGATTCGCCCTGGTCGGCGACGGTCTCGCCGGGGCGCAAAACGGATTGGAGGGTGGTGAGGGTCATGGGGTCTCCTGGCTGTGATCGGGCAGCAAAAAACCCCGCACGGATGGCGGGGTCGCTTATCTTCATTATATCATGGGCGTCAAGTGTGCAACACAACCCGGCAGTCGTGCGTACACACGGTATATAAATACGACGGACGGCAAGAATGCCGTCCCTACCCACATTTCGTAGGGACGCGATTTTTCGCGTCCGCCGTGACTTGGAAACGTCTAAAAGGAAGAATTATGTCCAACACAATCTTGATTACCTACGCAACACAGACTGGCTCGACGGCGGGTGTGGCTGAGTGCATCGGCGAGACGCTGGCCGGTGACCTGGGGGCGAAACTGGCATGAATCGCTCGATCCGGACGGTGGCGGCAGTTCTGGGACTCGTCTTCGCCCTCGGCGGGATGAGTCATGGCTTTTTCGAGACCTTGCAGGGCAGCACGCCCACCGATGGTGTCATCATCGAGGCCATCGGCGAGGATCAGCGCATGTGGGAACACGGCAACGAGACGGCCTTCACCCTCATCCCCAACTTCCTGCTGACCGGACTGGCCGCCATCACCGTCAGCATCGCGATTGCCGTCTGGTCGCTGCGCTATCTCGATAGCCAGCACGGTGCGACGGTTTATTTGCTGCTGTTCATTCTGTTGTTCCTGGTGGGCGGCGGTATCGGTCAGGTGTTGTTCTTCGTCCCTGGCTGGGCCTTCGCCACGCGCATCAACCACCCGCTGGCGTGGTGGCGCAAGACGCTGCCCGACAGTGTGCGCCGGGGGCTGGCTCCGCTGTGGCGCTATACGACGGCACTGGGTGCCGGGTTGGTCCTGGTGGCGTTGTGGATCGCGGTGACGGGAGCGTTCCCCGGCTTCAGTGACGACGATCAACTGCTGCCCTTCATGGGTATGGTGCTTCTGGGCGGGTTTATGGCCTTCGTGGTCAGCTTTGTGGCCGCCATCGCCCACGACATCGCGGCGGGGTAGCAGGGCAATCGCTTCAAATCGAAATGTGGCTCAATTGATGTTTTGAACCGCTGAGACGCAAAGGACGCTAAGGGTTTTTTGCCAGCCATACAAAACAGAGTGTTTTTCGCACATATACAGAGTAGGCTCTTTTATTGTAATCTTTGTGTTCTCCGCGCCTCTGCGGTTCAAGTAAAGGGTGGTGCGGCAGGATTGACAGCACCCTCGTGCAGAATTCGGGCCGGCGGACCGGTCACGCTGAAGTAGACACTATTTATCCCGTGTAAGCTGGAAGCCGCTCATGAACTGCTTTTGCAGCAGGATGAAGATCAGCACCGGCGGGATACTGGCGATGACCGCGCCCAGCATCAACGGGCCGAAGCTGTCGCCGGTCTCCACGCCGCTGACCAGGCTGCGCAGGCCGACCTGCACCTGCTGAATTTCACGGTCCTGGATGATCGTCAGCGGCCACACGTATTGATTCCAGGCATACAAAAACTGGATCACAAACAGCGCCGCAATGGTGTTCCAACTGAGCGGAATCAGCACCCGGAACAGGAATTGCAGCGGTGTGGTACCGTCCATCTGGGCCGCTTCCGATAGTTCCGGCGGGATGGTGGCGAAATGCTGGCGAAACAAAAACGTGCCGGTCGCGCTTGCCATAAACGGTATGATGAGCGCGGTATAGGTGTTGGCCCAGCCGAAATCCGACACCAGACGGAACAGGGCGATCAGCATCACCTCGGTTGGCATCATGAGGGTCATCAGCACAAAGCCGAAGGTCAGCCATTTGAAGGGGAAACGGAAGAACACGAACGCCAATCCCGCCAGCAGCGAGAAGATGACTTTGGCGGTCGTCATCGTCACCGAGACAAACACCGTACTCAGCATGTACTGGCCCAACTGCCGCCGTTCCATGACGATCTGCCAGTTGCGCTGGAAATCGTCTCCGGGCGTGAGTTGGTAGGCGAAGACCTCGGCATTGCCCTGGGTGGAGACGATCATGGCGTAGATCAATGGAAAGCCAATCGCCAGAATGGCAAACCACAGGATAAGGTGGGCGTACCAGCGTTTCGGCAGCCAGCGCACGCGGCCTGGCTCTACCAGCGTCGCCTCGCGAAGGGTGGCTTGTGTGGTCATGGTTTACACTCCGTAATTCACGCGGTCACGGCTAAAGCGGAACTGGATCACAGTCACGACGATCACGACGGCGAACAGCACCAGCGACATCGACGCGGCCCGGCCCAGATTGTTGCTGATGATGCCCGTCCGGTAAAGATCGTACATCATCGTCGTGGTGGCCCGGCTGGGACCGCCTTCCGTCAGGAAGTCGATGAGGCCGAAGGTGTCGAAGAAGGCGTAGGTGGTGTTGGTGACCACCAGGAAGAATGTGATCGGCGATAGCAAAGGAAAGGTCACATAAAAGAAGCGCTGCAAGGCGTTTGCGCCGTCAATCGACGCGGCTTCGTTGAGGTCGCTCGGCACATTCTGCAAGCCGGCGATGTAAAAGAGAATGTTGAAGCCGATGATGTTCCAGATGCTCGCCGCGATCACGGTGAAGGCGGCCACGTTGCGATCCAGCAGCCATTCCACCTCGAATCCGAAGAGTGAATCCAGAATATGGTTCACCACACCCGCTGTCGGGTTAAAGAGCAGCCGGAACACGATCCCGGCGATGACCGGCGACAGGGCATAGGGCCACACCAGCAGAATGCGGTAAATCCGCGCACCCTTCAGCGGCAGATGGGCCATGGTCGCAATCAGCAGCGAGATCGACAGGCCGACGAAAATGATGACCGCCGTGATGCCGAAACTGATGAAGACCGTCTGGTGATAATTGCTGCTCTCTGCGATACGGGTGAAGTTATCCAGACAGATGTCGACGGTTCGCGGTGCGCCCAGACGCGCCAACTGCGTCGATAGCTCGAAGGTGCGCAGCATGGGATAATAATGGAAGACCAGCAGGATGATGAGGGTCGGCAGCAGAAACACCGCCGCCGTGAGGATCGCGCCATAACCGCCGCCGAAGGCACCCTGGCGCGTGTCCGTTTCCGGCATCAAACCCCTACCGCTGTAGTAATGTTCGGCAAACCACTGCGCCGCCAGAAGCGCGACCCCACCGGCCAGGACGATCAAACCTGCGCCGAAGACGATATCCAGGCTGCTGCGTTCGTTTTCAAAGGTGCAAAAATTCAGCGGGACCATCACTGCCGCTGTACCCACCGTCGCGGAGGCCGCGCCGATCATGGCCCCGGCCAGCCAGTTGGCGTTTTTGATCTGCCGGAACAGGAGGACCATCGCGCCCGCGCCGAACAACGCCGCGATGGCGAGGACCACTGCCGGAGGGATGATGTACATGATGTGTATCCTTTCCCCAAAAATCGTAATATCACACCCGCCCACAGCTTTTGTATGGCGGTTTTGACCTCACCCCAACCCCTCTCCAAACTGGAGAGGGGCTTTTCATCGCATACCACCCCCTCGCCATGATGTGGAGAGGGGGCCGGGGGGTGAGGTAAGAATAATCCGCGACCTACATCGGGATGGCACGCGGGCCATCCCCTACCCACAAACATGGGTTTTCGTAGGGACGCGATTTTTCGCGTCCGCCGTGACTGAGCAGTTACCAAAAACCAAACAAGGGCGGGGCGATCATTCGCCCCGCCCCCGCATGTTGGTGTAGTATCGCTGTGACTATTCGCCGACGTAGAGCAGATTGTACTCTTCCAGCAGAATGTTGGCTTCTTCTTCAGCGGCGGCCATGGTCTCGGCCACGTCACTGCCCTGCAGCATCACGTCTTCGAGGGCCTGGGTGATCAGGTCACGGGTTTCCACGAAGGTGCCGAAGATCGCGCCCTGGGTCGCCAGCGTCACCTGGCTCTGGCCGAGCTGCTCGCTGGCGGTGCGGAAGTTGGGGTTCTGCTCGAACCAGTTACCCGCTTCCAGGTCCATGCGCATGCCGTCTTCGATGCTCCATCCCAGGCTGTTGCCCGCATCCAGGTTTTCCAGCAGTTCGATGGAGCTGGTGCGCACCGGCACGTAACCGCTGGCGGTGTGCCAGGAGGCGCTGTTGGCGGTGTTGGAGAAGTAGAGCAGGAAGGCGACGGCGGCGTCGGCAACTTCTGGCTCCAGGCCGTCGCTGACCCACATGGTCGCGCCGCCGAGGATGTTGCCGGTCCAGCCATCTTCTTCGTCGTAGACCATGAAGCCGGTATCGACGGTGAAGCCGTTTTCGGTGGCGTTGTTGATGATACCGGCAGCGCTGGCGCTGGAGGTCATGGCGAAGGGAATCTGCTGGGCGGAGAACGCCTGCACCACGCCCGACCAGTCACGCTGCACGCCGCTGTAGGCGTAGTAGCCTTCAGTGTACATGTCCTGGTGGAACTGGGCGATGTCGAGGGCGGCGTCGCTGGTGAGGTTGATCCGGGTGGCACGGCCTTCACGACCGTTGCTGTTGTCGGTCAGCATTTCGTTCTGCTGCGCCAGCCACTGCTCCAGGAACCAGCCATGATTCGGCCAGGAGACACAGCCAGCGACGGTGCCGTCTTCGATCAGACCGTCAAAGGCGGCGCAGGCTTCCTTCATTTCGCCCCAGGTGGTCGGCAGTTCTTCCAGACCAACCTGATCCATCAGGTCACGGTTGGCGTAGAGGATCGGCGTGGAGGTGTTCCAGGGGACCGACGCCCACTCGCCGTCGATGGTGTAGTAAGCCGAGACGACTTCCACGATGTCGTCGAGAGCGACCGGCTGGCCGAGGACTTCGTCGCGGCCATCGATGATCTCAGCAACGGGCTGGAACCAGTTGCTATCCAGCGCGAACTGGGTGGCGACCTCAAACAACTGCACGATTTCCGGCACATCGCCGCCCTGGTCGTTGGCGAGGGTGAGTTCGTTCAGCAGCGGTTCGTAATCGGCATAGGGTACGGTGCTGACGACGATACCGGGGTTTTCCGCATTGAACTGGTTGGCGACATCGGTGGCCCAATCGAAGCGGTGATCGGTGAAGGCGATCCAGGCAGTAATTTCGATTGGCTCATCCTGGGCGACGGTGGCGGGGGCCACAGCCAGTACCAGCAGAGCGAGTGTGACCATGGCAAGAATCAACTTGCGTTGCAACATATCTTTGTTTCCTCCAAATGTGAAATTAACCAGAATTGAGTGTAGGGGGGCATGTTTAAGGCGCGGATAAGGTAATGTTAAGTAATGTGCAAAGCGGTGGGTGTGCATACCAGGGTAATCGCTCCAAATTCCTGATCCTGCCGCATAACTATTTACTTGAACCACAAAGGCGCGGAGAACACAAAGATATTTTCGGACGCGCCTTTGCGCGTCCCTCACCCCTAAATCCCCTCTCCCACAAGGGGCGAGGGGACTTGAAAACCGCTT
>CAYQJO010000232.1:0-6676 GCA_964417785.1 uncultured Anaerolineaceae bacterium
CGTTAACGAAGTCTGTGATTATTGTCAAGTTAATGTGGCATTGGTATATCGGTGAGACGTGATTTTTACCATCTTGACATCACCGAATGGGTGGGTTCATGAACTGTTCGATCAGGAAGCTGACGGCTCCTCGTTGAATCAGGTAAATTTCCGGACGGTCATCGACCAGGGCATAAAAAGCTGGTTGACCGGCGACCGGCTGTGGTGCGGGGCTGCCAATGGCGACCACATGCTCTTCGGCCTCAGCAGTTATGAACTGAATGTTAAAGTAGCCGAAGCCGTAGGCCGAGAGATTATCATTATTCTCTAATGTGAAGGTGTCCATATAGGGCAGGAGGACAATGGTGCGGGCGATGGCTGTCGCGGCGTCTGTATCCAGCGTGCCTTCGATGCCGGGTGTCGTCCAGGCACCGGTTTCACCGCGTGCCAGGATAAAGTCGTTACCGCTGTTGGGGTCGAGCAACTGGACAGCCTGGAGGCGCAGCACTTCCATATCCGGGAACACGCGCTGGAGATAAGGCGTAGGAACTGGTGTCGCGGTGGCTTCTTCCTCGAGATCACGCTCCTGGAAATAGAGCGCCGCCGCCATCACAACAAAGACCACCAGCAAGACAATAAAACCTCTCATTGGCGGCTCCGGTAAAACCAGACGGCGGTGCCGAGTGCCAGTGCCAGACCCGGCATGACGATCATGGTGAAAAATGTGATCTGGTCAAGCTGTTGGGTGGAGATAAAGAGCAGTGGTTGGCCGAAACCGGACGCGACCGGCGTAAAGCTGACCTCCTGGTTGAAGTCTGTCAGCCAGCCCATGCCGTCGGTGAACAGATAGGCGTTGCCAGTGGGTGAGCCGATCTGGCCGTCAGTGACGAAATCGCTGTCACCGACCAGCAGCACCCGTCCGTCGGTTTCCTGGTCGATGGCGTAGGCCACCAGCACCAGCGGTGGTGCGATGTCGCTGGACTGGTCCAGGTCATACTCGCCGGTTTGACCAAGTGTTGTCAGATCGGTCTCGCCATAACTTTCCGGTGAAGAAAGGATCACGCTGCCGTTGGCGACCGGTGGTTCCGGATTGACCTGGATGGTGCGGGCAATGCGGAACTGCGTGCGCGAGTCCAGATCGGCATCCGGATTGATGTTGGCCGATATAGGCGAGTCGTAAATGATGGCGCTGATGACATCCAGCGGCGACGGTCCGCTGGCGGCGAAATCGACGGCGACCGCATCCAGCATGCGAATGCCCCAACTCTCCCACAGATAGGTGTTGAAGGCGCTGTCCTCAGCCAGGAAGGGGGCGTCGGTATACTGCACATCGGCCATGATGAACAGCGAACCGCCGCTGTCCAGATAGGTATCCAGAACATCGATTACTGCCGGTGCCAACTGCTCCTGCGGGCGAGTCAGCACGACCACTGAGGCATCCGCCGGGACACCTCCGCCGGACTGGCCCAGATTGCGTAGATCGAGCGGGCGGACGTTGAAGCCGTTGGCGTCCAGCAGTTGCAGCGCGAGGTTGATCCCGCGAGTGGAGGTGTCGCCCAGGTCGATTTCACCGTGACTGATGTCGAAATAGGCGTTGAAGTTGCCGCGAACCAGCAGGCGGGCGATGGCCTGGGTCATGTCCCGTTCCTGACGGCCTTCCATAGGCACATACGAAATCGAACTGACATCGATCTCGCCGGCCTCCGTCAGATATGAAAGGAACACATCTCCATCGCGTGCGCCGAAGAACTCCGCTCGTGTCGGTTCCTGGATCGGGTCGATATACTCGCGGGTGATGAGGCCGTCGGACTCGACCTCATACTGGCGGAAGAACTGGTCGTCAATCTCGCGGGCAATCGCCAGTTCCGGCGAGTAAAAGCCGGTGATGCGAATGGGCCGGTTGATCTGATCGAGGACCCGGTGCGTTTCCGGGCTGAGGGTGAAGCTCCGGGTTTCGGTCATGTCGAAGGTGATGACCGCCCGTTCGATAAAGATGTAAATCATGGTGACGATGCCGATAAACAGCAGCACTGAGAACACGGCGATAGTCCCCCGGCGGGCGCGGCGTCCCAGGATGAAATCACGGAACTCCGCCGGTGTCATGATTGCCCATGCGAGAATACCGAGTGCGCCTACGATCAAGGTCGCTGTGATATATTCGGTGAAGCCGCCCTGCCACACCAGTCCAAGCAACCCCATCAAGAGCGCGGTCGCGCCAACAAAGCTTCCGATTTGCCCGATGTTGGCGCGTGTGATGACAATATCGCGCTGCATCAGCGCCACCTCCGCGATTCGACGATTCGGATGGTGATGAACAGCATCACCACAATGATACCGGCGTAATAGGCGACATCTTCAGCACGGAAAATGCCCGCAGCAAATGAGGCCGAGAAATGGCCTTGCAGCGTCAGCTTGCGGACCAGATTCGCCAGTTCAACGCTGCCGACGATCTGGCCGGCGAGGTCGCCCAGCCACATCAGCAGCAGAAACGACATGCTCAAAAAGGCGGCGATCACCTGATTATCGGTGACGGCGGAGAACATAAGACCGACCGAGAGCGCGGCTCCACCATACAGCCAGATGCCCAGGTAAGCCGAAACCGCGTGGCCCATATCGGGGAAGTTGCCGGTATTCTGGATGATGATCTGATAGACGACAAACGGAATGATGAGCAGGATGGTATAGAAGACCCAGGCGCTCAAGAACTTGCCGATGACGATACTGCCGTCCTGCACCGGTGCGGTCAGCAGCAGTTCCATTGTGCCTTCACGGGATTCTTCTGCTAGCAGTCTCATCGTCAAGAGTGGGGCGAAGAACACCATAGCGAAGGCCAGCAGTTGTGGTACTGCCGCCAGATTGGCCGGACGGCTGCCGAGGGCGACAGTCAGGTCGTTGTTGAAGATCAAGCCGGTGACGAGAAGGAATGCGGCGGCGATGAGATAAGCCACTGGCGAGGCAAAATATCCACCCATCTCGCGGCGGAACACAGTCCAGGCACCCGCCATCAGGACTCCCTTCCGACAATATCCAGAAAGATGTCTTCCAGCGTCATAGCGACCGGGCGGAGTTCGGCAAGCTGGTAGCCGGATTGCGTTACGGCTGCGACCAATTCCGGGCGCACGTCTTTGCGTGTACGCAGTGAATAACCTGCGCCCATCGGCTCGATGGCGGTCACATTGGACAGGCCGTTGAGCAGTCGCTCGATCTGTGCTGGTTTGGCTTTCTGAATTTCGACATAGATGTGGCTGCCGGATTGAAGCTGTTTGCGCAGGGCGTCCGGTTTGCCCTGCGCGACCACATGGCCGTTGTTGAGGATGACCACCTGGTCACAGACCTGCTCCGCCTCCGACAAAATATGGGTGCTGAACAACACCGTATGATCCTGGCCCAGTTGGCGCACATACTCGCGGACTTCGATAACCTGCTGTGGGTCAATGCCGATGGTCGGTTCGTCCAGGATGATGACTTCCGGATCGTGAACCAATGCCTGAGCCAATCCGAGCCGCTGGCGCAGCCCTTTGGAGAGGTAGCGTACCAGTGATTTGCGCCGGTCGGTGAGGTGAACATGTTCCAGCACCGCGTCTGTCCGCTCTTTGATCTGGCGCACGCCGCGCATTTTCGCCCAGAATTTGACGTAACCCTCGACGGTCATATCGGGGTAAATCGGCACCCGCTCCGGCATATAGCCCACCCGTTGACGCACATCCAGCGAGTCGTTAACGACATCGTATCCGGCGACGGTGACTTTGCCACTGGTGGGCGGCATGAAGCCGGTCAGGGTGCGCATGGTGGTGGTTTTTCCCGCGCCGTTGGGACCGAGCAGGCCCAGGATTTCGCCTTTCCTAGCTTTGAAAGAGATTCGGTCTACTGCCAGATGCACACCGTAGCGTTTGGTCAGGTTCTCGACTTCGATCATGCAGAAATTTACTCTTTTTCGTTTCATCGAGCATACTACGGTAGCCCGTATTTGTCGTCAAGCAAGTGTTAAGATTTGTTCGGGCAACCTGCACAAAATTCGCGCAAAAGTGCATAAACTTACATGCAGTCCACAAAAGACTGTGTTTTAATGGTCGAATTGCGGTATGATCGCAGTATTGTATTGCGTTCCAAGAAGGGCAGGCCAAATGCGTATCCGTCGTCGTTGCATCAATCCGGTCACGGTGGACTTCGGATAGTCGCTGAACATATCCTGCTGAATCACCCTGACCTGAGATACCGGGCCAGGGTTTTTTTTTTGCATGGTCGAGGAGTAAACATGACAGTACGGGCAGGCATTTATGGGGCGTCCGGTTATGCCGGGCAGGACCTCGTTGAGATACTGCTGGATCACCCGCAGGTGGAACTGGTCTTCGCTACTTCGGGGACGTATGCCGGTGAATCGGTGCCAGGGACTGAATTGAACTACGAACCGCCGGACTCGGTGGACCTGAGTGCTGTAGATGTGGTGTTTCTGGCGCTGCCACATAAGGCATCGGCACCGGTGGCGGCGGAAGCACGACGACACGGGGTGAAAGTCCTCGATCTTTCGGCGGATTTGCGCCTGGACACGCCCGATGTCTACCGCCGGTGGTACGGCGTGGATCATCCCTGCCCGGACCTGCTGCCGGTGCCTTACGGACTGGTCGAGGTCAACCGGCCCCAACTGCACGCGGTTGATCTGGTGGCGGTGCCGGGCTGCTATCCGACGACAACGCTGCTCGGCCTGTATCCGCTGCTGAAAAATGGCTGGCTGGAAAAAGGTGCGCCCGTGATTGTGGATGCTAAATCGGGAGTGTCGGGTGCGGGGCGGGTTCCCAAACCGAATACGCACTTCGTTGAAGTGTTCGGCAATCTGTCGCCGTATTCGCCCGGTCGTACTCATCGTCATGTCGGTGAGATCGAGCAGATGATGGATAAACTCAACAGTGAACACGGCCCGCTGATCTTCACGCCGCATCTGCTGCCAGTGGATCGCGGCCTGATGGCAAGCATCTACGTCACGCTCAAGGCGGACTTCGCCAGCGAGCAGGCACAGGCATTGTACGAAGAAACCTACGCCCAGGACGCGCTGGTCGATGTGCTGCCAGCCGGTCAGCAGGCGACACTGCGCCATGCGGTCCGCAAGAACAACTGCGCCATCAGCCTGACGCCGGTGATGCCGCGCTATTTGCATATCACCAGCGTGACCGACAATCTGCGCAAAGGGGCGGCAGGACAGGCGGTGCAGCTTTTCAATCTGATGTACGGCTTTGACGAAACGATGGCGCTGTTATGACGCTGGTTATCAAGGTCGGTGGTCACGACATCGCCGACAATGTATTTCTGACCCAACTGGCGCAAACGGTGTGCCAACTGGATATGCCGGTCATCATTGTGCATGGCGGTGGTGATGAGATCACACAGTTGCAGCAAGCGCTGCACATCGAACCGCGCTATGTGGATGGGCTGCGCATCACCGATGCCGAGTCGTTGCGCGTGGTGACGATGGTGCTGGCCGGATTGGTCAACAAGCGGGTGGTGCGCTATCTACTTGCTGCCGGGGTCGATGCCGCCGGGATGTCGGGCGTGGACCGGGGTCTGGTGCGGGCCACACAGCTTGCGGAGTACACCGGGCTGGCCGGTGCAGTACGCGGGGAGATTCTGACGGACCTGCTGGACGCCAGCGTGGTGCCGGTGATCGCGCCATTATGCCTGGGGACGGATCAGTCCGTCATTTATAATGTCAATGCGGATCATGTCGCCGGGGCGGTGGCGGCGGCGGTCCAGGCCAGCCGCATCGTATTTATCACCAACGTCGAGGGTGTCCTGGCCGATGGAAGCCGGGTCGAGCGTCTGGATGCCACAACGACGCAGGCATGGATCGATGATGGTACGATTTCCGGTGGGATGATCCCCAAGGTGAAGACAGCCCTCTCTGTACTGGATATGGGTGTGCCGCAGGCTGCCATCACCAATCTTCACGGTCTCATATCTCATGGCGGGACGATATTCGAGAGGAATTCCTGATGCAAGCAACTCTGACGGATCAAGTAGTTGAAGGTGAGCAGCAGTATCTTGTTCAGTCCTATAAGCGTGCGCCCTTTGTGCTGGTACACGGCGAGGGGATGACGCTCTACGACAGCGAAGGCAACGCCTACACCGATTGGGTAGCCGGTATTGCGGTCAACGCGCTTGGCTACGGCGATGCAGGTCTGGAGCGGGCGCTGGCGGCTCAGCTAACGCACGGCATGATCCACGTCAGCAATCTCTACCACACGGCACCTCATGTAGAATTGGCTCGCTTGCTGGTGGAGAAATCCTTCGCGGATCGGGTGTTTTTCTGCAACAGCGGCACCGAGGCCAACGAAGCCGCCATCAAGTTCGCCCGCAAGTTCAGCTATGAAAAAGGCTGCGAAGGCAAAACCGAAATCGTCAACTTTAGCGGTGCGTTTCATGGCCGGACAATGGGATCACTGGCTGTGACGCCGCGTGAGAAGTACCAGAAGCCGTTCGCGCCGTTGATGCCCGGTGCCGTCACGGCTGAGTTCAATGACCTGGAAAGCGCGAAAGCGGCGGTCGGTCCCAACACCGCTGCCGTAATCGTGGAGCCAGTGCAGGGCGAGGGCGGTGTGAATGTGGCTGAAGCCAAATTCTTGCGCGGATTGCGCCAGTTGTGCGATGAAAACGACGCCCTGCTCATATTCGATGAAGTCCAGTGCGGTGTGGGGCGGACCGGTAG
>CAYQJO010000233.1:0-6672 GCA_964417785.1 uncultured Anaerolineaceae bacterium
ATCAATATCAATATCGGAATCGTGACCCAGGCATACTCACGCCGGTTGATCCGGCTCAGGATCAGATAATTCACCGGGCCGATCAAAGCGATGTAGGCGACCAGGAATCCCACCAGTGCGAGTGCCGCCGGCAGAAAATTGACCCCCGGCATGATCTCAACAGCGGCGATACCCTCGTCCCAATCGGAGATACCGAAGCCCCAACTTGGCCGGGTCCCGGTCGATGTCACCAGACTGTACCAGAGCATCGGCAGCGCATCCCAGTTGCGCAGGCTTTGCGGATCGACCGCGACATAATCGACCGTTCCGTGACCATATGTACGTCGGGCGACCAGCGGCGTGCCGTCGTCAGTTGCAGCCAGCACCCGCGCTCCGTCGATCAGTTCGCCAGTGGCGGCGATGACCTCACTGGATAGAGTCTCACGGTAATCGCCAGCCAGTTCGGTCAGCGCACTCAGATCGTCAATGGTCTGGCTGCTATCCGGCACCAGCGGCAGTAAATCCGACCACGCAGCCGCCGTCGCCTGCCAGTTCTGACCACCCGTAACGACCAGTTGACCGCCCGACCGCACCCAGGTCCGGATCGCCGCACGCTGCGCCGATGACAGCGTGCCACTATCGACATCGTAGAACAGCATCATATTCAGCGCTTCCAGCGCCGGTGCCTGATCGGGGATGTCATCCGAGGACCAAATGGCCTGGAAACTGTTGTAGCCGCCGACATGCAGGGGGCCAAACGTCACCGTTGGTGTGGCGGCCTGCGTCACCGAGACATACAGACTGTCTCGTGGCTGGATATCGCGCAAGATGGCGGTGCGGCTGGCGATCACACTGTCATCGTCGTCCAGCAGTTCGACCCGCATCTCGCGGGGATTGCCACGAGCGACGGCATAAAGAAACAACGATTGGCTGGTCGTGCCAGGGAGATCAACCGGGGTGCTGAAGGTGTTGGGAATGGCACTACCAGAGGTCTCCGGGCGCACTACAAAGCGCCCGCTGATGTCGTTGCCGTTGTTTTCTACATCAATCTGGATCGGCATCCAGTGGTTGGGGCGGAACCACCCGTCATATCCGGCAGCCACCCGGATACTCAACAACTCACTCAGTTCTTCCTGTTGAGCAGCAGCCGGTGGGTTAACAATAAACACAAGGAGAAGCGCAACTAAACCAAACTTCCACAAGATAAATGAATCCTCTATCACTCAGTGGATTACATCTGACGATACAATGCAATTAAAGCATGCGAACGGTGCAGGGTCAATGCTTGCCGCAATCCAGGGCTGATTCTAAACTGAAGCACAAGATGACACGGACAATTCTGCACTTGGACCTGGATGCGTTCTTCTGCGCCGTTGAAGAACAGCGCGATCCGACACTGCGTGGGAAGGCTTTTGCCGTTGGTGGTCGGCCCGACCAACGCGGCGTGGTCGCTTCCTGTTCATACGCTGCGCGGAAATACGGGGTGCGGTCGGCAATGCCGATGGCACGAGCGCTGCGCCTTTGCCCTGATTTGCGCATCGTAGGCCAACACTTCGACGCATACCGTGATCTATCACGACAGGTGATGTCCATCCTGCACCACACAACCCCGTTGGTAGAGCAATTATCCATTGACGAGGCGTTTCTCGATATAGGGAACCAGGATGGGTATGAATCGGCCCGGCATCTTCAGGAACACATCAACACCGCGCTCAGCCTGCCCTGTTCGTTCGGCATCGCCAGCAACAAACTGGTCGCCAAGATCGCCAACACGGTCGGCAAAGCTGAAGCCAGCACTGAGCATAACCGCCCACCGAACGCCATCAAAGTCGTGCCGTCAGGGCAGGAAGCCACCTTTCTGGCTCCACTGTCGATTAATGAACTGTGGGGTGTTGGCCCCAAAACGGGTGAACAACTGCGCCAGATGGACATTCATACCATTGGTGATCTGGTCCGCTGGTCACCGCAAGACCTGATCCGACGATTCGGCAAACTGGGTGGCGAACTGCATGTCCGGGCGCAGGGAATCGATGATCGTCCGGTGCAGCCTGACCACGAGACCAAATCCATCAGCAAGGAGACCACCTTCGCCAGCGACATCCGTGACGCAGACCCATTGCTGCGCATGCTGCGTGACCTGTGTGACGGCGTGGGCTGGCGGCTGCGCCGCGAAGGATTGAAGGGTGACACGGTCAAGATCAAGCTGCGCTGGTCAGATTTCACCACATTGACCCGGCAGACCACACTGGACCAACCAGTGGATCAAGATGAGGCCATTTATGCGGCGGCTCATACGTTGTTTCGCCAGCATTGGCCGCAGGGTAAAGCCGTTCGCTTACTGGGTGTAGGCATCAGCGGTTTCGACACCAGCGCCCAACAACTTCGCCTGTGGGATGATCCACAAGACAACCGGTTGCAATCGGCACTGGACGCCATCAAGGACCGCTTTGGCGAAAATGTGATCCGGCGCGGCACCACATTCCGTCACGATGACTGAAATTCTTTTTGGTCAATTCCATCGTTTTGCCGTATCGTTAAGTTGAGAGACAGGGAGGCCGCTATGCAGGAGATCGAGTTCACTATTGCCGATGCACCCGATGTGATGGCCGCACGGCGCGGCGGAATGGCATTGGCCCAGGAAATCGGGTTTGCCAACAGCGAAGCGACCAAAATCGCCGTTGTCATCTCTGAGCTTGGGCGCAATATTCTCAACTATGCGGGGACTGGCTCCATTTACATCCTGGCTGGATTTGACGCATACGGGCAGGGATTTGTTAAAATCGTGGCTGAAGACCAGGGACCGGGCATCCCTAACATCGATCAGGCCCTTGCCGATGGTTACACCACATCGGGTGGGATGGGTCTGGGATTGTCTGGTTCAAAACGGATGATGGACGACTTTGAGATCGAATCTCAGACCGGTGTTGGAACACGCGTAACCGCAGTCAAATGGGTGACATGACCGATGCTCAAATTGCTTGCCAGCCTTCGAGACAGTGACGAGGCCGTTCTGGCCGTCATCGCTCGCCATTGGGGTGCCGAGGCCGACCGCGACATCCTGCAACGCCACATGCTCGATCCGGAGCAGGCAGCTCGCGTCTGGGAGCGCCTGACGGACGAACAACGGGGGGCATTCCACACCTTGCTCGGTCACAAGGGTGTGATGCCAATGGTGATGGCGGAACAACTGCTCGGCGCAATTCGCCCGATGGGGCGCGGTCAGATTCAGCGGGAAAAGCCGCTGGAAAATCCGGCCAGTCACGCCGAAGCCCTGTTCTATCGCGGCCTGATCTACCGGGGCTTTGACCAGGCCCCCGCTGGCTCGCGTCCGGTTCTCTATGTCCCGCCGGACCTGGCCGACGCCCTGCCCACCCACAAAACCACCTATGACGATATGGACGAGGTGACTCAGGAGGCGACCATAACCCGTCTGGTGCCGCTGGACCCGGATATACTGGAAGATATGCAGACCGCCGACACAACCATAGTGGACGATATGACCGCGCTGCTCGGCTACGGTCAGGTGTTCGGGGCGGCTATCGGCGAGGATGGCCGGCTGGACACCATCGACCAGGAAGAAATTCAGCTACATTTGCTCAATCCTTCGCGCCTGGACTTTCTCTTCCTGCTGGCAATCAGCGCCGATTTGATCGCCATCCAGGATCGACGGGCTGCACCGCGTCGGGCCGAAGCACGTCGCTGGTTGGAAGACACCCGCGCCAATCAGGTGCGCAAACTGGCAGACGCCTGGCTCAGCAGCACTGTATATGTGGACCTGTGGCATGTTCCCGGCCTGTACCCCGACCCATCGGGCTGGTCAACCGATCCGGTCGTCGCCCGACAGGCGGTAATGAGCTTCCTGCGCAATCTGGTGCCGCGCAATGAGTGGTGGTCGGTGGATGACTTCATCCAGGCGGTAAAAGAGACCGAACCAGATTTTCAGCGTCCCGGCAGCGATTATGATAGCTGGTATATTCGCAACGAAGGCGGCGAATACCTCAAGGGCTTTGAAAGCTGGGATGCGGTCGAAGGGGCTTTGCTGGAATTCTACTTCTACGGCCCAATGCACTGGTTGGGATTGGTGGACCTGGCACAAGATGCGGTCAAGCTCAACGCCTACGGGCGGGCGCTGGTAGACGAAAGCGCGTGGCCGGAACCCGCCGAAAAAATCGAATCGATCACCGTTCAGGACGATGCAACACTGGTTGTCTCGCGCCACGTCCCCCGGATTGATCGCTTCCAGGCCATGCGCTTCACCTCCTGGCTGCCAGTTGAGCAACCACCATTCATCCTGAAAGTCAACTTACAGGGTGTACAGCAAGCCGCCGAGCAGGGGATCAACACCGGCCATATCGCCGCGTTCCTCTCGCGTATGGTTGATCCGCTGCCAGAGCCGGTCACACAATTACTGGAAAGCTGGCAGAACCGGCCCGATGACGGAGCCAGCGTGGAGCAAATGCTGGTCCTGCGCACAACCGCACCGGAAACACTCGATTTTATCTGGAATGAACCCGACCTGCGCCGCTTCATACGCGCACGCCTGGGACCGATGGCGGCGGCGGTCCGCGCCGACCAGTTGGACAATTTACGCGATGCATTGGGCCAGCATGGTATCGACCTGGAGATCATCTGATGCACATCAACGACCTGGAAACACCTTCGGTCCTCATCGACCTGGACCGCATGGAGACCAATATCCGGCAGATGCAGGCCCACTGCGACCGGCTCGACCTGGATTTTCGCCCACACATCAAGACGCACAAAATCCCCGCCATCGCCCGCATGCAGCTTGAAGCCGGTGCAATGGGGATCGCCTGCCAGAAATTGAGCGAAGCCCAGGTCTTTATGGACGCCGGTTTTGACGACATTCAAATCCCATATAACATCGTCGGAGCGCAGAAGACCCGCCGGTTAGCGCGGATGGCGAAGCGAATCCATGTCACGGCAATGGCCGACCACCCGGTCGCCGTTGACGGGCTATCGCAGGCCGCCGAAGCTGCCGGTATCCGGCTGCGGGTGCTGGCCGATCTCGCCACCGGCATCAACCGCACCGGAGCCACACCGGAAGGCGTCATCCAACTGGCGCAGCAAATCCACGCCGATCCCCATCTTCACTTCGCCGGACTGTTAGTTTATCCAAGTGATGTTGAGATGCGCCCGGCGGTGCAGCAGGTGCTGGCCGAACTGGATAAAGCCGGTATCCCGGTGGAGGCAGTCAGCGGCGGCGGGACCGGTGCCACATTGCAGGCTGCTGATTTCCCTGAACTGACGGAACTGCGCGTGGGAACCTACGTTTTCTACGACTGGACCTCAGTCATTAAGGGCTGGGCCACACTGGATCAATGCGCCATGACGGTCGCCGCTACGGTCATCAGCCGACCTAACGACGACCGTGCCATTCTCGACAGCGGCAGAAAGGCCCTCGCCAGCGACCGCATCGCCGACGGTCACGGCCACATCCGCGAATACCCAAACGCCCACATCTACAATCTGAGCGAAGAACACGCCCATGTGGACATCAGCCGGTGCGAGCAGAAACCACAGATTGGCGACCGGGTGCATGTAATCCCGGTCCATACCTGTGTGGTGACCAACCTGCACAATCAGATTTACGGCGTGCGTGGCAGCGAAATCGAAGTCACCTGGCCGGTCGAAGCACGCGGTCTTGTGTGGTAATTCACGACATTTGACAAGTTAGAATGACTCCACTACAATGATTTTATATTCTCGAATTTTTGAGAATTTGAGATTAAGGAGCCATCGCCATGTTGTTCAGTGGATTTCGCGGATACTTCGTCGTCTGGATCGGGCAGTTTGTCTCACTGATCGGCAGCGCCATGACACGCTTCGCCCTGACGGTGTGGGCCTATGAACAGACCGAATCCGCGATGGTGCTGGCACTGGTCGGTTTCTTCAACTTTGGCCCATTGATTATCATCACACCCTTTGCCGGGGCGCTGGTGGACCGCCTCAGCCGCAAAACCGTCATAATCGCCAGCGACCTGGGCGCGGGACTCTCTACCATGCTGCTGCTGGCCTTGTTCACCAGCGGCAACCTGGAAATCTGGCATCTGTATGTGGCCGGTGCGCTTGGCGGCATCTCGGAAGCGTTTCAGTTCCCGGCCTTCTCCGCCGCCGTCACCATGATGGTCGAAAAGAAGCATTACGCTCGCGCCAGCGGCATGTTATCGCTGGCACAATCAGCCTCGACGGTGGCCTCGCCCTTCCTGGCCGGTCTGCTGTTGGCGGCATCCGGGATCGACATGGTGATGGTTATCGATGTCATCACGTTCCTGTTCGCTGTAAGCGCGATACTGGTGGTCTACATCCCCGAACCGGAGATGAGCGACGAAGGTCGGCAGGCACAGGGGAGTCTGGCAAAAGAGACATGGTTCGGCTTCAAGTACATTCTGGACCGTCCCAGCCTGCTCGGTATGCAGATGATGTTTTTTCTCGCCAATCTGTTTTTCACGATGGCGACGATCTTGTTGGCTCCGATGATCCTGGCCCGCACCGGTAACGATGAACTGGCACTCGGTAGTGTGATGACGGTCATGGGCATTGGAGGCGTGGCTGGCGGATTGCTCATGAGCATCTGGGGTGGACCAGCACGCCGCGTACACGGTGTGTTTATCGGCATGGCGCTCAGCGGCCTCCTGGGGCGGGCGGTAATCGGATTGGGCGGGGGTATGG
>CAYQJO010000234.1:0-6672 GCA_964417785.1 uncultured Anaerolineaceae bacterium
GTGACCTCCCATCCGTAATCGTTGTGCATATCGAAGATCAGGTTGACCGCCTGACCGCGATTGATGACACCGGAGAGCAGCACGCGGGTGAGGAAACTCTTACCGGTACCGCTTTTACCAAACACACCGACTGAACGCTCCACCAGACGTTTGAGGTCCAGATTGATCTGAGTCTGTTCCAGTTCCAGAGGTACACCGACGTTGAAATGGGTGGCGTCTTCTCGTCCGAAGACGTCGTTGACGTCTTTGTCGGTGGCATTGAAGACCGTCGTGTAGTGGCCGGGGATGGTCTTGACCGGGCGTGGCGTGTTGTCCTCGTCTATCGAGAGCATGGGTGCCACATACATGGTTCCATAGGCCATGGTGCCGCTGTAGACATCACGCAGATATGGATCGCTGATGTTGGGGGGATCGTTCTGGATGCCGGGGTTGGTGGTGTTGAGTTCGATGTCGGTGAGCATACAGAAGAACCGCTTGTGCTGGCCGTGAACGACCACATAACGCCCGACGGCCAGGTCTTCAATCGATTGGGTGCTTTCCAGCTTGACGATCAGCCCCCGGCTGAGCGACCCACCGACGACAATACCGAGCCGGTTGGGATCATCCAGCAGATGGCCGTTGCTGCGCGGGAACCACTCATCCAGATTTTCTTCTTCGTAAGTCATCGCTCATATTCCTCAATAAGCTTCTGCACGTCGGATTCCAGTAATTGAAAGGCGGACAGTCTGCGCAATGGCGCAAAATTACGAGTGTATTGGGCGACATTGATGGCAGCTTGCCGCACTTTGAAGTTTTTCAACCGGCGTCCCTTAAATCCACTGGCTGCACGGAGCAACTCATGCAACATGTTTTTTGGGTTCGCGATGTTTTCGACGGTATGTAGCGGCGGTAGGTTTAGCGATGTACGTCCGTTGGGGTTGCCTGCGGCTGTACGTATGGCCGCTTCATCGAACAGCAGCCATGCCTCCTGCATTCGGACTGGAACCACACAGATCGACTTCGGATGGTTGCCAATCTGGTTCACCGCCTGTTCGATTTCATCTACGCGCCGTTGGAATGGCTGATTCTCTGCGTCCCTGTGAATGAACAGAACATCGCAGGGATACAGATCAATGGTTCGGATAATACGGTCGTTCAGGTTGATCGGTGGCTTGGGTAGACTTCGTAGATCAGCCCATTGGGCTTCAATGACATCGGGCAAACCGTTTTCGACCAGCAACCAGGTGAGAATGGGCAACAATGCACGATCTGAACTACCATCCGAAACCAATGTGTAGCGCATTACTCGACGATCTCGAAATTCGGTAAATACGGTTGTAAGTCTTTGCGATCAATCACCCGACGCTGGCCGTCGGTGTCGTGATACATGATGGGATTCAGGTAGGCGAGCAGTTGTCCCTTTGCGGTAACTTTCGTTTTGTCCAGTCTGGCACGCCAAGTATCCGGTAAGTAGCTGAATTGAACACCGTTGAAGCGCTGATTGTCACGCATATACGGTTTGCGTTCCGCCACCAGCAGACTGTCATCCGGCACTTGCTGAACAACCGCCGGTGAATGTGTATTGACGATCACCTGCCGGAGTGGATTGTCTGAATCGATGGGTAATGTGGTGTCAGTTGCGATATCCTGTAGCAAAGAGAGCATCGCCGGTATGCGCTGTGGATGGATACCGTTTTCGGGTTCTTCCAGACAGATGACGCCTTCGGTGTTCGTGTCCAGGTCAAGAATCGCCAGCGCGAGAAAGCGCAGCGTCCCATCGGAGAGTGCGCGGGCCGTATGCGATGTTTCTTGTTGATCGATAATGTTGAGTGTCCACAACTCTCTGCGATCATCCGAATCAATCCACACGCCATGAACATCGTCAATCAGTTCGGTCAGTTTGTTGGTGAGATGTTGATAGACCGCTTCCGGTTCATCCGAGTGTGCGAGATGGTAGAGTGTGGACGCAAGATGTGATCCATCTGGCGCTAATTGGGTTGGTGCTGTGAATTCATCCGATTGGCGCAGTGCTGATGGCTCTAATTGAAGCAACCGCCAGGATTGCATCTCGCGCCGTGCCAGCAGTGCCGTCGGGTTTTCGGCGGCATTGGTTGCGGACAGTACGGTTCGGGGTAGATTGGCAGCCAGTCGAGGCTGGGGTTCGCCATCTTCCCGGTGAAGATTGATGACGATTTCAGCATCGGAGTTTTCCGTTGAAATAACCAGTGTGTCTTGAGTGCCAATGATTGCAGACTCGCGCCACCGCGCCTCGGTGTCAAAAGCCAGATCATTGTTGATAGTGATCAACTCTTCACGAGTCAGTTGTATCGCCTCGCGAGGGGTGTCGCTCTGACGACGCGCCAGGGTGAGTCCATAGCGCAAAAACGTGAAACGGGTGGTGGCCTTTTGCCCAAGATCATCATACCCTTTTTGGGGGATAATCATCTCAGCATCAAATGACATTTCATTGCCGAATGTATCACCGACATGAAAGAACAACCCTCGTAGGCCCGTGCTGCGTCGACCCTCATCGCGTACCGACAGGGCTGCATCGGTTAACGGGCGATCAGCCAGAGCGCTCAGAAAGCATATGGCATCAAACAGATTCGATTTGCCGACGCCGTTGGCCCCTGCCACACAGGTGAATGGCCCAAAATGTACATCGACATCGACTAAATTCTTGAATCCTTTAACCTGCAAGCGTGTCAACATAAGCAGAAATATCCTGTCCCTGATATTCAATTGTACCAGATCAACAGGAGATATACAGAACAAATATTCTTCTATTCGGTGGCGCGATCCGCCATGAAGGCCCGTAATTCGGCCAGGGTGGGCATGGCGTTGGCGGTACCGTGCTGCTGGACCAGGATCGCGCCACCGGCGTTGCCGAGCCGTGCGGATTCTTCGTAGGTCCACCCATTCAGATGGCCGTAGATGAATCCCCCGGCAAAGGCGTCACCGGCCCCCAGAAAGTTGACCACATCGGAGACAAACGCGGGTATACGGTAAACCTCTCCGGTGACAGTGTGAACTTCGGAGCCGTGTTCGGCGCGTTTGTAGACGACCGCCTCGCGCACACTGTCCAGCAGAACCGGCAGGGCGGCTTCGATGCTATCCTGACCGGCGGCGGCGCACAGTTCATGTTCACCGCCGATGGCGACATCCACATGTGGCAGCAGCGCCCCTGCCAGCGTGGCGAAAAGGCGCGGGTCGGGCCACATGGCGGGCCGGTAATCCACATCGAGATAGACTTTTGAGCCGTGCTTCTGTGCCTGGACCGCCGCGTATTGCAGGGCGCTGCGGCAGGGATCACGCAGAAGGCTCATGCCGGTGACGAGCAGGGCGCGGAATTGGTCAAAAGGTACACGCTCCATATCGTCAATCGTGATCTGAAGGTCGGCGGCGGTGCGGGTGTGGATGGCGACAAACTGCATCTCCGGCGGTTGCAGCGCGACCATGACATTGTTGGTATGATAGCCGGAGATACGGACGCTGTACTGCGTGTCGATGCCTTCGCGTTCCAGAAAGCTGAGGATAAAATCGGCGGTGTGGTCTTTGCCGACACCGGTCAGCATGGCGGTGCGTAATCCCAGACGTTGGGCGGCGACGCAGATGTTGGTCGGACAGCCGCCGACATATGCCCGGAAGCCGGTCTGGTCTTTGAAATCCGCGCCCATGTCATCACCGAAAAGGTCCATTGAACTGCGTCCGATACAGAGCAAATCCTTCATAAAATCGGAAATCCAAGAATTTCATCAATGCGTTGTTTGAGTTGCGGGTAGGTGACCAGTCCGCCGGGACAGTTTTCCTCCATCCATTTCACGCCGACGGTTTTGTTACGCGGCACTTTTTCGTTGAGCAGTTCGGTCGGAACTACGTAGAATATCCAGTTATTACTATCCAGCAGTGCGTTGCGGGCTGCGTCCTTGTCGGTGAATTCTTCAAATGTGAACAGGCAGAAGACGTAGCAGTCCGATGGACGGATCAACCGTCCCGATGAGTCTGATTTGCCCTCACCTTTGCGCAGCCCGATGTTGAAGTTGATCTTCGACTTTTTGCGCTGGGGTTCGCTTTGAACATAAGACGCGGCTTTTACTTCAACGTACCGGTCACGGTAATTGAAGCCAGTCGTCTCGGTACGTGCGTTGTGCAGGCGTCCGAGGGCGAAGCCTACCATAAATTCAGAAAAGGCATTTCGGGTAATATTGGTCAGCAAATCGGAGTAGGCCCATATCCAGAAGTCTTCGATGCAAAGACCGTTCAGGCCCACGATTTCCTGATGTGGATGGACTTTCCGCATAGTTTCTCCTTACTTGTGAGCGCGGATACAGAGAAAACCGGGCTGGCGCATCAACAACGCATAATCTTTGGGACTGATCTCTCCGAATGTCGAAGTTGGCCGGGGTTCCAACACATGGTCCAACCGGAATCCGGCTGCGATTAACGGGTTGAGGGCAGCGCCCAGCGGACGGCGGTAGGATCGAACGACCGGCGGCGGTTCGCCGAACCCGTTCCATGTCATTTCTGTCAGTTCGACGTCAAAGTAGCTGCCGGTGTTGGCGTAGACAAAGTAGTCGGTCGCTGGATGTCCGCACGAGAAAACCAGCGTGCCGTCCGGTTTGAGAACCCGGTAGAACTCGGCGAACGTCGGTCCCCAATCTGCGATGTAATCCAGCACCAACGGGCAGATAACCAGATCGAATTCCGATTCAGCGGCGAATGTGAGTGGTTGGCTCAGATCGGCTTGATGAAAAGCAGCCTGGTTACCGGTCCGCTCACGGGCGATTTCCAGGAAGTCGGGTGTGACATCACAGGCAACGACCGTCGCTCCGTGATCCAGCAGCCATGCAGTGTAGATACCCGGACCGCAGCCGGCGTCTAACACGCGCAGTCCATCGACATCGGGCAGGAGTGAGAGGGTCGCCGGACGCTCGTAGTGGGCGTTGTGTGGTTTGGACTCGGCGGCCTGGGCGTAGCGCCGCGCAAATTGTTCGTAGTTTTGTTGTCCAAGTGGTTTCATAATGATCCAAGTATAGCGTCGGATGTCCTGGACGGCCATTTCCCAATTATTCTATGGCTCAATTCGTGCTATGCTCGATACAGGTTGAAAAAAGGTTAACATTGTGATGGGTTTGAATACGCATAATGAGCCAACTCCGGAGTTCAACGAACGCTGTCTGGTGTTGGTTCAACGATGGGAAAATGGTGATCTCCCGTTTGAAGACGTTGTGAACACACTCAACGCTTACCGTCAGGAGGCGATAGCCGCCGGCCAAATCGTCAACGAAGCCCGGGCCGAGCAAATGCTCGGTTATGTGCAGCACTATCGAGGTAATCTAACTATCAGCATTCAGCACTGGGAACGTGCTCGCCACCATTATCAGCAGGTAGGCAACCGTAACCGGGTGGCGACGATTGATCTGAACCTGGGTGAGAGCTACCGTTACAAAGGCGATTTTAATCGTAGCATTCGGCTTTACCGGGCGGCATATGAGACCGCCGAGCTATTTGGTGATGTGCGCCTGCAAACGATAGCTGTTCTTAACGAAGGACTGGTGCTGGTGGCGTTGCAACAGAACGCCGATGCACATGAGGCATTCAAGCGAGGATTGGCACTGGCCGCGCAGTGTGATGCGAACGATCCGACGCTGCCAGGTGTGTTGTGCGAGTTGCATCATGGTATGGCTGTGGTGGCCCTGGCCGATGACGATATTGAGACGGCCTGGGAACAGGCCTTGATGGCTTACGATATTGCGCAGGAAGAGGGACAGCCGCTACAACTGGGATTCGCTAATCGTACAATGGGCGAAGTGTTGACCGTCATGCAGCAGGTCTCTGCGCCTGATCTACCCTCTGATCCGGATGTCTATTTCCGGGCAGCGTTGGCTGCCTTCCAGGAGATCAACGCCGAAACCGAGACGGCCCGCACGCTGTACGCGCAGGCGCTCAGTCTGGCAAAGCGTGGACGGCGGATTGTCGCGGCCAGGATGTTGCAACAGGTGATGATCGAATTCTCGCATCTGGGAATGGTAGACGACGCTGCCCGTGCAGCCGAGGCGCAGCTACAGGTTGTCAGCTAAAGCGGCAGTTCCAGCTCGATCTCGTCGCGCAGTGGGATATTGTGTTTCCCGATGAGCGGTATCTGGGGTTTCATCTTGCGGGCCTGGGCCAGTGCGTTCCGATGGATGGCAACCAGTTCAAATCCGTGTGTCTGGAAGAACATCAGCGCCTCCATATTGTCGTTGGTGGTGACAAGCCAGATGCGTTCAAACTCCGCTTCGTGAGCGACGTTTTTGAGTGCTTCGATCAATGCTTTCCCAACGCCCATGCCGGATTGAGTGCTGTTCAGAGTGATAATCTCGCAGGAGCCGCCTTCCAGGTTATAAGTCAACAGGCCCGCCGGTTCGGCATCTTCGGGAGCGCCGGTCAGTTCGGCGACGAAACCGGGCAGGAGATGGGCATAGATCGCTTTACCCCGCGAGACAATCTTGGTCGAACTCCAATGCTGATCGAGAAAGTGCGCCACCCAGTTACGATCTTCCGGCGCTAAGCTACGGATGGTAAAGAGCCGGTCGGCTTCTTCTTGCATGACAACCTGCTTTCCTAGCTAAATCGCGTTCATATTATATTCTGTGAAGGGCATCACTGCCACTTTGCCTTAAACCCCCTCTCATCACTTTTTGATTTAATAGA
>CAYQJO010000235.1:0-6637 GCA_964417785.1 uncultured Anaerolineaceae bacterium
AAGTCGTCATCCAGGATACCGGCCACACACCCTACATCGAGAAACCCGACGAATTCAACCAGCACTTCCACGCCATGCTCACCTAGATTACACCGGGTCGGGACTCCATGTCCTGGCCCAAGAGCAGTTGTTACTCCATCAAACTGGGGGTAGACCACCTTTGATCTGGTGCGCAAACCCTCGCACTTGAGTCTATAATGTGGCCTGTGTACTCAAACAACTGCTGAAGGGAAAAGCTATGAGACGTCCCGCCATCTTCGCCATGTTGTTCTTGTTAGTTGCGGCATTCACCCTGGCCCAACCCGGTCAACCCCCGCCGACACAACCTACCGCCCCACCGGATGGTCCCGGCGGTGGACCTCCTGGCGCACCACCGGTCGAAATCCCGGAAGAAACACCGGAAGTCGCTACTCCGGAACCCTTGCCCGATGACATTTTGCTGCTGATCGACGCCCGGTTAGACCTGGAAAATCTGGCGACGGAAACAATCGGCGCGGAACGACCGGAACTGTGGAGCGGTACGCTGGATACGGACGATCCGCAGTTCGCGCTGCTGGTCCGCTTCGATCTGGAACTGCTGACAGGACGTTTACTGGGCGCGGAGACCCGGCCCGATGGTTGGTTCGGTGTGGTCGCCAGCAGCCCCTATTACATCGCCCGCGACATCCGGCACGATCTGGAACTGCTGGCGGAAACCGCTATGGATATGCGACCTTCGGGTTGGATCGGCGGTGATCCGCTGATGCGCTGCGACCGCGCCGCCCAGGCACTCGTGACCTTTATCATCGAGACCAACGCCCTGTTCACCTTGCAGGCAGACCGCACCGCGCCCGATTTCTGCCAACAGGTGACGAACGAGGTCACGCAATTTGTGGAAGTCAACTATCTCTCCCGGCCAGAGGAACTCGCCGCCGGTCTGCCTGTCGCTCCTGCCGGAGCCGTGACCGTAGATAACCGTTTTGGCGTGCTGTTTGTGGACCGGGGAGCCAGCACTCGACTTGGTGTGCTGCCAGAAGGCAGCACCGTTGAGCCGCTCGGACGCAGTTACGCCCAGTTCTCCAATATGATGCTGGTGAGCGGTGAAGGTTTTGCCGGATTCATCGACTACCAGTTCACCACCCTGACCGTGAACGAATTCAATGCCCTGCCTGATGTCGAATCCGTCGAGATCGAACCGTTTTGCAGCGCCAACTGGTGTGATGTCGTCGGCTGATTTTTGAACAAAAACCCTCCGTCCTGCGTAGAACCAGATAGATAGGAGGGTTTTGTGGAACAGGAACTGTTGCGACAGGCACAAAACGGCGATTACGATGCTTTCGAGCAGCTTCATGGGCTGCTGCAAGGACCGATCACCCGGTTCGTCCGGCGTTTGATCGGTCCCGGACAGGAAGTTGAGGACGTGGTTCAGGACACGTTCATCGCCTTCTACACCAACATGCACCGCATCCAGCCGGTGGAAAACCTGCGTCCCTATATCTTCCGCATTGCCCGCAATAACTGTTATGACATTCTGCGCCGCCAGGGACGGTATGAACATCTGTCACTGGACGATGAGCCGGTCAGTGTCCGAGTGTCGTTTGAACATAGCAATCGTCACCAACCGTCTACCGAAGACGCCACGCACTGGCTGCTGCTGCATCTGGAAGTGCAGGAAGCGATGGAGAATCTGCCAGAACTTCAGCGGCAGGCACTCATCCTCTATGCCGAGGAAGATATGAGTTACGCTGAAATCGCGGAGATCATGGATGTGAGTGTGGGGACGATCAAGTCGCGTCTGTTCCATGCCAAAAAGAACCTGCGCCGGTTGGTCAGTCCGGCGACACTGCGTGCTATAAAAGGAGAATTTGAAGATGTGGATCGTAGTCGGTCATTACACGGACAGCAAGAAGAAGAAACCGAAGACCAAGTAGCCTTATTACCAGCAGCCAATGATTCATAAAGGGAGCAAAATGGACAAAGCAACAATCGAAAAGCTCGAACAAATCCTTCGGGCGCTGAAATCACTCCAAAAGACGGTCGAACGGGCCGTCAGTATGGACCAGTATGCCGGCACAGGGGCCATGAGTCACCGCAGCTACGACAATCTGTATCAGCGTGTGGCCGTGCTGCTGCCCGATGACTTTTTCATCGAGAGTCTGCGACTGGAGATAGCCGATGACACCGACGAAAAAGCAGTGCTGAATCAGGTTCAGATGGCCGCCAGCCAGATGATTAGCTACCTGGAAAGCCTGATCCGCGATACCCGACGGACTACCGGCAGCGGCGGTGATTTCGAGGACTTGAAGAGCCTGGGACGCGAACTCCAGGATCAGATTATCGGGATCAGCCGCACCACACTGCGCAAGGCCATCGCCAACGTGGATGTCGATATAGACATGGATTCGCCCACCCGCCGCGATCTATCCGGGGCTGATTTCGCCGGTCAATCCCTACCCAATGAAGACCTGCGTAAGTGTGACCTGAGCGGAGCCAACTTCTCCGGGGCCAATCTGGCGGATTCCGACCTGCGCAAAGCCAACGCCCAGAGAGCCAATTTCTCCGGAGCCAATCTATCCAACAGCGATTTGCGCAAGACCTATGCAACACAGGCCAATTTCTCCGGCGCAACGATGACGAACACCGATTTGCGCAAGGCCAATCTGAGCCATGCCGATCTCAGCGGGGCCACATTGACCAACACCGACGCCCGCTCAGCATCATTCTATGAAGCCAACGCCAGCGATGCCCACCTGATTGACGCCAATCTGCGTGACGCGAACCTGGGTCAGGCGCAACTGGATGGTGCTGACCTGACATCGGCTGATGCACGAGGAGCCAGCTTCTACGAAGCCCGTTTAAATAGGGCCAACTTCACCGACGCCAGTCTGGCCGGTGCTAATCTGGGCCGCGCCGATTTGCAGGGAGCCAACTTTGTCGAGGCCGATCTACGAGGAGCCAGTCTGGTCGATGCCAACCTAACCGGTGCGATTATGCCCGATGGCAGGCCCTACGAAGCGGGTATGGACCTGACGGGTTATGGTGTTACGCGCATCCCAATCCCGCCAGTTCCTCCCGTGCCGCCAGTCCCACCCATGCCGCCGATCCCCGATATGGATGAAATCCAAGAAATGGCGTCAGAAGCGCGGCGTGCCGCTCGTGAAACTGCTCGTGAGGCTCGCGAAGCTGCCCGCGAGGAACGGCATAAGCGTCGTGGCGAAGGTAAGCGGGTTCAAATCCGTGTCGAGCAGGACGATGAACCATTCGAACCGGAAGACGGTGACGATACACCTCCGACCGTCGTATAGGCTGTGTCGTGGGGGTGCAGATGTGTGCCCCCACTGGTAGAATTGGCCGGGTGCAGGCATGGAGACACCCGGTGAACATATTTATCGTTTACGCTCATCCCGAACCCAGGTCGTTTGATAACGAGATGAAACACAAAGCCATTGATGTGCTGACCCAGGCCGGTCATGCGGTTCAGGTTTCGGACCTGTACGCGATGCGTTTCAAGGCGGTGATGGATAGCACCGATTTCACCCGTCCGGTCGATCAGCAGTGCTTTAATCCGCAACTTGAGCAACAGCACGCCGCTCAGACAAATACCTTCATCGCCGATATTCAGCACGAGCAGCATAAGCTGATATGGGCTGAACTGGTCGTCTTCCAGTTTCCGATGTGGTGGTATTCTGCCCCGGCGATTGTCAAAGGTTGGATCGACCGGGTGCTGGCTTACGGCTTCGCCTATGGCAGTCACAGCTTACGTGGACGCCGAGCCATGCTGGTCGTATCAACCGGCGGTCAGCCGCGCCCGTTTACGCCGGAAAAGCGGGTTGTGGTCAGCCAGCTTCTCGATCATATCCAGCGCAGTGTGTTGTATTTCTGCGGTCTGGATGTGCTGCCACCTTATGCCGTTTACGGTGCGGTCAACGCCACGCAGCAGCAGCGTGAACACTTCATGCTGCAATATGTCCAGCTTCTACGCACCATTGATGAGATCACGCCTCTGGACTTTGATGCCCCCAACTATGGTCTCCAGCTTTAGTGCAGTACCCGGTCCAGCGGCCAGATTGGGCTGGCTGCGGCGGTCTTCAGTGAGATGGCGCAAGTTCTCAAGCCCGGTGGGCGTGTTTCCATGCGGTTTCAACGCCTGCATCACGGGTTTTCGACATCCAGGATCACATCATAGCCGCCCGAAACCACCACCCAGAAGGGGCGCACCAGTTCGTAATTGCAGCCCTCTACCGTGACAAAACGCAGGTGGAATATGATCTGCGCTTCGTCACGGTACACCTGAATTACATCATAGTCGGCGGTGCAGCCGGTTCCCGCACTCCACAAGCCGGCCACAACGTCGCCCTCAGCAAAATCGAAGCCGATACGCTCCACTGGCTGGCGGCAAAGCTGGCTGTTGTCCGCCAGATCGTAGAAGCGGATGAGGTCTTCCACATCACGCAGCACAAAGGTCTCTCCGGCAGCATCCAACGCCGCCTCAAAGCAGATTCCGGCCACCAACTCCGGTATTTCACGCCATATCGGCCCAGCCGGTTTCGGAGTCGGTAAAACTGGTGCAGAATCTAACGTACACGCACCGAGTAAAATCGCTATAATGAGCCTACGGATAATTGCCATGTACATTCGCGCATAACGACAAAGCATGGTAAGATGTGCTGGTTAAACATGGATTAAGATACGGCAGGGTTGACGGGATGCGCATCCTGATTATTTCGGACATACACGCTAACTATACCGCGTTCGAGACGGTACTCAAACATGCTGAAGGTGACTGGGATTATGTATGGTGCCTGGGCGATGTGGTGGGCTACGGTCCGGACCCGAATGAATGCATCGAGCGTCTGCGTGAACTGCCGCATTTATGCCTGGCGGGCAATCACGACTGGGCGGCGCTGGATCGCCTGGATATTCGCACCTTCAACCCCGATGCCCGTCGCGCTGTGGATTGGACCCGCGAGACCCTGACCGACGAAAACACACGCTGGCTCAAAGCCCTGCCAACCACGTTTGTCATTGGACAGTATACGCTGGTCCACGCCAGTCCCCGCGAGCCAATCTGGGAGTACATCCTGGAGCCGCTGGTGGCCGCGTTGAATTTCCCACACTTTGAGACACCCTATTGTCTCGTCGGTCATACCCATCAGCCGGTCATCTACGAAATGATGAACGAACACGGCGAAACCGAAGCCCATAAACCCACCTACAACCAACCGGTCACGCTCAACGGCCACCGGAAGATCATCAATCCGGGAAGTATCGGCCAACCCCGTGACGCCGATCCACGTGCTGCCTATGCCATCCTGGATTTTGAGAAGAACATCTTTGAACACCGGCGCATTGAATACAACATCGGGGCCACACAGCGCCGTATGCGCGACCATGATCTGCCGGAACGACTGATCGCACGGCTGGAACATGGGTGGTAACCTCAGTTCAACCATGCTGGATTATCTGGCCGAGGTCTACTGCTTAAGCGAAGACGCAGCCCAGCAGAACAAAGGTTTCGTCAGCACATCGGCCCTGGCGGACCTGTTGGACGTCAGCGCCCCGGCGGTCAATCGCATGGTCGCCAAACTCCGCGACATGGACATGCTGATCCACGAACCCTACCAGGGCATCAAACTGACCCCCACAGGCGAACGGGAAGCCCTGCGTAAGCTGCGCTACCGGCGCATCGCCGAGGTATTCCTGGTCAAAGTCATGGGCTTTCAGTGGCACGAAATCCACGAAGAAGCCAGCCGCATGAGCAGCGCCTTCAGCGACATCATCGCCGACCGGATGCTGGAAATGTCAGATTTTCCCACCCACTGTCCGCACGGTGAACCGATTCCGACAGCGGATGGTCAGATCGTGGAGCCAGACGACACCCTGATGACGGAAGCGCCCACTGGCGTCGAACTGATTGTCACACGGGTGCGCACCCGCGAACCAGACCGTCTGGAATACATCGCGGCCCTGGGATTGATGCCCGGTACCCACCTGGAAGTCATGCACGCCGCCCCCTTCAACGGGCCGCTGCAACTCAAACTGGCTGAGGAATACCGCATTATCGGACACAATCTGGCAGAGTTGATCCAGGTCAAAGCCCCTTGATGCGCCAGCTTGTCCGTCCGAACACCCGCTATCGCGACAGTTTCGTCCAGGCCGCCTACGAGTTCAAATCCGACGGACACCACCGCTATCTTGAACTTAATCTGGATGACATGGCCGCCAATTTTGATACGCATGTGCGGGCATGGCTGCGGCGCGAGACGCTGGCATCGCAGGCTGGGTGGGTAACCGAATCGATTTTCTGGCTGGTGGAAGCTGACGTATTTCTGGGAAGAATTGCCATCCGCCACAAACTGACCCCGGTGCTGCGGCAGTACGGCGGCCATATCGGCTACGAGGTCCGCCCATCGCGGCGGCGCGAAGGCAACGGCACCGAGATGCTGCGTCTGGCGCTGCTGGAGTCCAAAGCACGCGGGATCAACCCGGTGATGCTGACCTGCGACGAGACCAACATCGGCTCGCGCAAGGTCATCGAAGCCAACGGCGGGATATTGCAGGATACTGTCTCGCTTGATTTTCACCCGGTGCCGGTCATGCGCTGGTGGATCACGATTTGAAGGCTCTTACGAAAAAACGATGACTCATGTGATATAGT
>CAYQJO010000236.1:0-6616 GCA_964417785.1 uncultured Anaerolineaceae bacterium
TTCCTCAGTTATCGCTGTTCAAGATGCACACCGGCAAGCTGTCCCCAGAGATCGTTGGGGAAGTCGCGCCAGAGCAAGAAATAACTCTCACGCGCTTGCTGCCGGTTCGCCAGTAAGTCGTAGCTCAACGCCTGCATATAACGCGCCTCAGCCGAAATCGGCACGCCGGGATTATCGCGGATGAGGTTATCCAGGGCGTTGAGCGCGGCCACCGGATTGTTGTTCTGCACCAGCGCGGTATAGGCGCTGGCCGGTGGGACGATCTCGTCCAGGACGACCACCGGCGGACGGACCGGATATGGCGGTTCGACCTGTTCCGGCACATAACGGTCTGGTTCGGTCGGCGCGAACGCCCACCAACCGGACCCCGCCAGATTAAATTTCACCGTCACACGATCCAGGCGACCGACTTCGGAGACGACCATCGACTCCATGATCGGAAGGCCACGCTCGCGCAGTTGATCCAGCACATCGCCAGGGCGCACAATCGAGTTGGCGGCGAAGCTCTGTGCCAAAATTTGATCCATGTCGCAGGCACCATCGGGGTTTTCGCGGAGGAGCGCATCACACAGGACAACAGCCGACGCATCCGGCGGCACCCGGTCAAAAGCGTTGATCTGCCCGGTCAGCCAGAGATTGCCGGCCATCAGTGGTCGCAGATTATCGACCTGAGTGCGGGCATTGGCGGTCTGTTGGTCCAGATAGTAAAGCGTCGCCAGCGCCATGCTGGTCCGGTCAAAACCAGGTTCCTCCACCGATGCACTCTGTACCCGGTTGAAGATGTCGGGAATGGCTTCAATGGCTGGTTGGGCGAAAACTGGTTCCGATTCGAGCATTTCGCAGCCGAGGGTGTTCAGATTGTTGTAGCGTTCGTTGAGGGCGATTTCGGGCCGGTAGCTGTTCTGACGATAACGCCAGGTGACACGAATCTGAGAAACGCAGTCCCACCGAACCGATTCGGTCTGGTACTGGTAGACCTCAATGACAGAATCGCGCAGCGGCCAGTTGCGAATCTCACCGAAAAGGATCGACTCGCCAGGAGCCGCCAGATTGGTAAACCGATCACTGCGCCATCCGAGGATCACCAGTTCCCGGTTGACACCCCCCCGGTCCACGCTTAGCGCCAGTTCAGCGACACCATCCTGGTTGACGTCATCCAGGCGAAGCTGTGTGATCGCCTGAGAAAACGGCACCGGCTCAATGTCCGCCGGGACCGGCACCAGTTCGTAACCGTTGGCTCCACCCAGTACCGGTAGATACTCCTCATAGCGGGCCGGGCCGGTTTCCGGATAGCGTAGATATAACACTGCGTCCATCGGCGCTTCGCCATCCAGGTTAGCGGTCTCCATTTCAACGCGGAAGCCGTCGATGGTCATCTGATTGGCGGTGTTCATCATCATACGTTCGTTTAGTCGCGCCACCAGATAGGGTCGGGCGATGCTGCGCATATCCACGCCACCGGCTTTGACCATGGCCGCCAGAATCCGACCGCGATCTTCGAGATTGGTGGGCGCACCGGAGAATCGCCGCTGGAGTTCGTGCAGCGTGAGAGGGACTGCCCGTGCCTGCGCCCGCTGCCCCTGCGACAAGCGGGCCAACTGGCTCAGCAGCACTTCGATCAACTGCGGCTCCGTCCACAGGCGCAACGCATACTGGCTCAGCGGGGCTGCCGGTGTGATGCGCAGCGGATCAGCCGCTGGCGGTGTGTTGGTGGCGAAAATCTGAGCGCCGGTGCTGCCCGGCGAATAGAACAGCGTCATCGTCAGGACCAGCAGCAGCAGCCCCGCACAAACAACATCCAGTATCCGTCGCATTCGATTCCCCTCCTGCATATCCGAACCCCGATTCTACCCCGTATTGCGCGGCAGTGCGAAGACCGGTGCCAGCGTTATGGCGGCCAACCCGGTGATAGTCAGCCAGAAGCCGGGAGCGATGATCTCCTCCACTGGCGGCAGTTCCAGAACGCGCCCAATCAGGCTGACTTCCAGCCCTTCCGGCAGCAAAATATCGGGAATGGTGTTATAGAAATGCAGCATCGCAACCAGACCGATCAATCCAATGGGAACGCAGGCCAGCCACAGGATTGGGCGCGGGCGGTGCAGCAAACGGTAGCCGATCAGCAGGGCCAGTGCCGCTATAATCGGAATCAGCGCAATGGTGTAATTGAGCGGACCCGGCGGTTCATCAGGCAGGCCGCTTTCCAGTTCTGCTTTAAGCTGTGTGCCGCTGAAGCGCAGGCCGAGCAGATTGATCTCTACATAAGCGACCGAATCGACAACTGCCCGCATCCCGGTGACATCGAGCAAATCCTGCTGGCCGGTGAACACACGGATAGCGTCTATACCGTTGAAGTCCAGAACGATGTCGTCAACAGCCGTCCGCAGCGACTCTAGTTCCTCCGCGCCGAGCAAAATCCGAATCGTCGTGTTGCGGTTTTCATCAGCCAGCAGACCGCGCAGATCGACCAGCGCACGGTCCAGCGGACCACCCACACCAGCGAAGTCCGCCACCGGTACCGTCGAAATATCGGCCCAGGGCAACCAGAACATCCCGGCCAGCGTGAGCAGCGCCCCGGCGATGACGATCCACGCTTTCATCGAGCTACGACTCCGGTGACGGTGCCAGGATTACCCCCAGCAGTGCCAGTAGCCCCATGGCTGCCACCAGTCCAACCCCCAACCAGTAGCCTGTTCCGAGAACATCCAGGCCGGACGCGATGCCCAGTTCGGTGAAAGTCAGATCAAAATCACCGAAGAAGTCTTCCTGTGTGACTTCCAGATACAGCCATACGAACGGAACTGCTCCCACCAACGTGAGAATCAGGGAAAGTACCCAGTACCATGCCCCTGGTGCCGCGATCAGAGCGATCACGCCGATCAGAATAGTGACCGCACCGGTGATGGGAGCCAGAATGGACGCGGTTTCGACATCTTCCGGTTCCGCTTCCTCCACACTCACACCACTCTCTTCTAGCTCACTGGTCAGTTCATCCAGATCAATTGTGATGCTGGCAATGGTCATTGAGCCACCTATCTCCGCATTGAAGAACTGAATCCCGGTGGCGGTGATTGATAGGCGGGCCTCAAGACCTTCGGTGGGTATCCCTACTGTTGGATCACTGGCCTGCATAAGTGCCATCATGTCGTCCCCGTCGAGCTTCAGTTCGATCCAGTTGGTCAGAAGGAACCCTCCGATCAACCCGGCACCGACCAGCACCAGCAGAAACACGATCATCCGGTCCAACACACGCACACCACCGGCGCTGCCGGACCGCTGCCGTCCGCCGCCAGCCTGGATCACCGCTTTGATGCGATCTATCGCTTCGTCACGCGGCAGGCCGGTGATCTGTGCCGCCAGACTGCTGGCGTAGGTATCGTGTTCCAGGCCAGGATTGATGGAGAAGGCCCGCACCAGATTCCGGAAGGCCCGCTGGTCCTCGCCACGCATACTTTCATCGAGCGCCTGCTGGACCAGAGCGTTAGCCCGGTTCTTGTCCGTCTCGGAGACCTGATGCATGCGATTCAGGGACTCGACCGGGTCTTCCTGGGCTGCATCTTCATCGTCGTAAGCGAATTCATCATCTTCTTCAAGCTGGCGCTTCAGATAAATCCCCGCCTTGCGGGCCAGTTCGCGCACATCGCCGTCATCGTCAGAGCGATAGACACGGGCCAGAAGCATGAGTGCCTCCGGTTCACCGGACTTCGCCAGGGCCGTGACCGCTTTTTTGCGAGCCGCCGCATCGGGATGGTCAAGCAGTTTCACGATTCGGGAGTCAATCATGGGCATGTCCGTTTGGTATCGCCGACACTGCCTCTATTTTAAACCAAAAATGAAAAAAGGTCGCCAAAGCGACCTTCGATGAGTCCGGCAGGATTCGAACCTGCAACCAAGTGCTTAAAAGGCACCTGCGCTGCCATTGCGCCACGGACCCAGTGTTTTCATTGTACCCGGATCAAGCGATTATTCAAGTGTGTCTCCCGTGAGCGGCCACATCGCCGTCACGTCCATATCGTACTGGCTGGTACTCTCACCGATGGTCTCACCGTAGCGATAATAGGCCGCGGCGGCGATCATCGCGCCGTTGTCGGTACATAGATTCAGCGGCGGATAGCGGACCGGCAGTTCGGTGGCCCGGCGCATCTCCTGGCGCAAATGCTGGTTGGCGCTGACACCGCCAGCGATCAGTACCTCGGTCGCTTTGAACTTCTCAGCGGCACGGGCGGTCTTCTCCACCAGGATCGCCACCAGCGCGTCCTGGAAGCTGGCTGATACATCATTGATCGATACATCGGATTTCAACTGCGATTTTTTGTCGGTTCTGCGTTTGGCCTCTTTTGACGGCGGCACCGTCACCTCGCGCATCACAGCGGTTTTGAGGCCAGAGAAGCTGAAATCGAAGGTGGCGTCGCGCTTGGCACGCGGGAAATGATAGGCGGCAGCGTTGCCCTTCTGCGCCGCCAGTTCGATGTTGGGTCCGCCAGGAAAGGGTAAATCCAACAGCCGACCGACTTTGTCGAAGGCTTCACCGGCGGCATCATCGAGCGTGCCGCCCAACCGCTGATAATCGCCGTGATCTTTCATGAGCAGCAGTTCGGTGTGACCGCCGGACACAATGAGGACAATCACCGGGAATTCAACCGGGCGAAACGGTTGGGTCAGCCACAGGGAGTAGACATGGCCTTCCAGGTGATTGACACCTACCAGCGGTTTACCGGAGGCCAGCGCCAGCCCTTTGGCATAATTCACGCCGACCAGCAGCGAACCGACCAGACCGGGGCCGCGTGTGACGGCGATGGCGTCCAGTGCGCCCACACCGATCCCGGCATCAGCGAGCGCCTGATCCACGACCGCGCCGATGGCTTCCACATGCGCACGCGAGGCCATCTCCGGATAGACGCCGCCATATTGGGCGTGCAGGTCGATCTGCGAGGCGACGACATTGGACGCCATCACCTTGCCGTCCATCACGACTGCCGCTGCCGTCTCATCGCAGGAAGTTTCAATACCGAGAATATAGGTCATAGGGTTTGCCGAGGTTACTATACGGATTGTGGCTAAGTGTAGCAGAGATGGATCACCAATCAACCTGATGTACAATGGCTTCAAGGAAATAGTGCAGGAAAATGAGATGGCGTTCCAACGCATTACTGTAAGTTCGGCACAAATGGATGGGGTACCGTGTATCCGAGGTTTGCGCTCCAGTCGCATCCGTTGTGGATATGGCAGCAGTAAGGATGCCCGTCGGTAATATTTTAACGGATTTCCCTGATCTGGAACAGGAAGATGTTGCCGAAGCGCTGCGTTACGATCCCATCTTGGGAAGTCCGTCGCCGTGCTTTATAATGATCTTGTTGGTAACGTAAGCACAGGGAATAAACATGTCCACGAAGGTACAGAAGAACGAACAGGAATGGCGCGAGAGTCTCTCGGCGCAACAGTATGCCGTCCTGCGGCAGAAAGGCACCGAGCGTCCCTTCACCGGCGAGTATGTCGATACCAAAACGCCGGGTGTGTATCGGTGTGCCGCCTGCGGCAATCCGCTGTTTTCATCCGATACGAAATTTGACTCCGGCTCCGGCTGGCCCAGTTTCTATGATGTCATCGAGAAGGGCAATGTCGAACTCCACGAGGATTCGAGTCATGGTATGCGCCGCATCGAAGTGGTCTGCGGTCGCTGTAACTCGCACCTGGGCCATGTCTTTGAGGACGGTCCGCAGGATACAACGGGCCTGCGCTACTGCATCAACTCGCTGGCACTGAACTTAGACGAGAACAAGGATGCCTGAGAAAATCAAGACCGCCGTCGTCACCGGCAAACACACATTTGAAGTGCCGCCCTTTCATGCGCTTTTCCGCAGCATGGACGAGGTTGATTTCTACCCGCAGCACCTGGAAGACTTCATCGGGGATCGCGGTGGCTACAAAGACTGGTACGATGTCGTCTTGTTCTATATCCACTACCAGGAAAACCCCGACCAACTGCCGTTCGGGGGGCAGGATGTGCTGGGATCACTGGGAGAGACACAACAGGGCGTGATGGTGCTGCATCACGGTCTGCTGGCCTTCCGACAGTGGCCGTTCTGGGAGCAGCTCTGCGGATTTTCGCAGCGCAATGCTGTGCCGTTTGCCTACGAACACGACGTCAATCTACATCTTGAGATCGCCACACCCGACCATGCCATCACACACGGCTTGAGTACCTGGGATATGGTGGACGAGACCTACCAGATGGCGGATGTGGATGCTGACAACACAAAGCTGCTCACGGTCGATGATCCTCGCAGCATGCCGACGGTCGCCTGGGCGCGGACATTCAAAAATGCCCGCGTCGTGTGTAACCAGTCCGGCCACGATCATCAAACCTATGAAAACCCCAACTTCCGGGAGTTCATGCGGCGCAGCCTGGTGTGGCTGGCCCGTCTTGACTTCTAACACAGCGACATACTCCCAAGCCCTTTAGGCTGGGCTTCTGACGTTAACGCCGGATGCCGCATACACCCTTGCACCTGAAGGCCCAAGACAGGGAAGCCCCTTATGCTGGTTCGCTTCAGATCAAACGGAGTGAGGCAGGTGGGATTCGAACCCACACACCCGAAGGTAAAAGTTTTTAAGACTT
>CAYQJO010000237.1:0-4495 GCA_964417785.1 uncultured Anaerolineaceae bacterium
AGCGCCGAGCGGCACGAAAGGCAGCTAAAGAAGCCGAACAACCAGCGATGGCCGCCAGTGCAACCGATGCCGAGTCGTCGGGTGGCGGCATTGTTGGCTGGTTGGGGGATACTTACAACGGTCTGTTCAAGATCGTGATTCAACCGCAATTGCCCTCACTCCGGTTGTTGGCGCTTATGGTGGTGGCATTGTTGTTCGGCATGGCATGGGCTTATGCTATTGCACCGGTCGAGTTTTACAACGCCAGCCCCAACCAGTTGAGTTCCGGCCAGCGCGACCAGTATGTACGCCTGGTGGCCGCCAGCTATCAGGCAGAAGCCTACGGCGACCAGGAGACCATCACCCTGCTCAACCGCATCGAGGAACCCGGTACGGTCGTGCAGCGCCTCATCCAGGAAGAACAGGGCAAAAACCTGCAACCGGCCCTGGAAGCCATTTTACCGCTGGCACAACAGGCCGACCCCGGCATTACGGCACCGAGCAGCGGTAATCTGGTCAGCAGTATCCTGACTTTCGTCCTGGCCGTGATCGTCTTTGTGCTGATCGCCAATGTCTTTGCCCTGCTATGGGGGCTGCTCATCGGCGGCTTTGTTGAGCGGGCGTTGATCCGAATGCGGCCCAAGACTGAAGCCGACATCAAAGCCGAGCTGGTAAGAGACGACATTCGCCGCCGCAAAGCACTCGAAGTAGAGATGAAACAGGCTGCCTCCGAGACAACCAGCCAGTACGGCCCACCGTTGACCCAGCGTATCTCGACATACACCAAAGGTCGCGCCTTCGACGACTCCTTCGCCATCGAAGATGCCAACGACAATTTCCTGGGTGAATGTGGCGCAACCATCGCCAAGACCATCGGCAGCACCAACGAACTGGCGGCAATCGAACTCTGGCTGTTCGACAAAGAGGACTTTGTCCGCACCCTGACCAAACTTCTTGTCACACAACACGCCTATAACGATCCGGCACTTCGAGCAGAATTGGACCCGAAGGTTGAGAATCCAGCCACCGACATCGTCATAATGCAGCCGGGTGCAGTGGTTGAACTCGAAAGCAAGATGATCCGGATGCAGACGAAGTTGGCAGATTTTGCGTTCGGTACAGCCCCGGACTTACCACCTGAGAGTCACATTGAGTCGCTAACACTTCAGGTCGTTGCCTGGGAGAAAGAAGGTAGCGCTACAGCCATCCCCGCTGGAGGTGGTCTACCCTCACTGGACTCGTATGAGATAGGACCGCCGCCAGCTATGCCAGCGACATCGCAGCCACCCACGATGCCAGCGGCCACACCACCGCCGGTTCCACCCCCATCGGGTTTACCACCGGTCGACTCCTATGAGATTGGCCCGCCACCGGCCATGCCGTCAAACTATCAGCAGCCACAGCAAGATGTGCCGCCGACCCGTCCGCCGCTCACACCGCCCGATGACGACGAAGACCCCTTCGGCGGCACCGGTGATTTCACCCCGGTTGGTCGCTGAGACAAAAAACGCCCCAGGCTTTGGGGCGTTTCGTTTTCCGTTCGCGTAAACCGTTCTATTTGATCCGCCGTATTTTCACGGTGATTTCCCCTGATGGCGTTTGCACACGCACCGTATCACCTTTTTTGTGACCGATCAGTGCCGCCCCGATAGGACTTTCATGTGAGATTTTGCCCTCGCGGGGATTGGCTTCAGCAGCCCCGACGATCATATAGGTCTCGTCTTCGTCTATACCTTCCTCACGGATGGTCACATGCGACCCAAGCTGAACGACATCACTCACCCCTTCACTGGAGATGACCTCGACGCGACGGAGGATGTTCTCAAGATACTGAATGCGACCTTCAACGAACGCCTGTTGTTCTCTGGTATCGTGATAGTCTGCATTCTCCTTGAGGTCCCCCTGGGCAACGGCTTCCTTCAGCTTGACCGCCAGTTCAGGTCTGCGCACAGTCAGCAGTTCGTCCAGTTCACGTTCCAATTCAGCTTTACCTTCTTCAGTTAAGTAGGTCGGTTCCGACATCTTACTATCCTTTATTGACCATCCAATTGCAACATTTTTCGCCGCTGTTTTGCCAGGTGAAGGACATTCTGGTAGTGTAAATCCTGTACCATCCCGTTCATCAGAATACGGCTCTTGCCACAGTCCTCAATATCGATCCCGGCGAGATCACCATTGTTCATCAAGGTCTGGTCTACCGCATCCCGTATCTTTTGCAGATACACCAGATCACTGCGTACCTTATTGTCGATCTCCCCCCTCAAAACCACTTCCCCGTGTCCCTGAATGATGTTTTCCAGGGGATAATGCTTGAGTGATTCCAACGATTGCACAAACGCCGAATAATCACCATCGACAAAATAGGGGATTGGCATGATGGTATCTGCCGCGAACAAAACCTGATCCTCTTCAACGAAACAAACGATTGAGTCCATGCTGTGTCCCGGCGTCCACCAGAAATTAAACGTCTTCCTCCCCATGCGGAGCGAAAATCGCTCGTTGAACAGAATATCCGGCAGCACCAGTTCGACATCTTGCATTTCCGGGCTGTTCGTCCGGGAACGCTCGATGCTGTCGCGCCCACGCACATCCAGTAAATCGCGACAGCGCTGGTGTGCGATGACCTGCACATCCGGAAACAGGTAAGTCCCTGTGGTGTGATCGGCGTGATAGTGTGTGTTGACCACATAGCGTATATGCGCACCCAGACGATTCTCGATGAACTGCTTGATTTGCCGAGTCTCATCAGGATACGCTAGAGTATCTATAAGTATAGCACCTTCATCGGTGATCACGGCTCCGGCGGTAACCTGAGCGTAACGATCACTGGTGAAGACGTAAATATCGTCTGTGACACGTTCGCGCTGCATACACAATTACCAGATTGGTCCTGTAGGAGATTGAGTATAGTAAGGCCACATGTGAAAATCAAGACGAGACCATCGCATGCATAAGGGGATTGAATCATGATAAAACACAGAATCTTATCGTTATCTTTGGTGGTGCTGCTGTTGCTGTTGACGATGGTCCTGACCATCGCCCAGGAGACACTGCCAACCTTCAGTATTGGCGTCCTGGATGATGTGCGCGGCCCCGTCACACAGGGTGCGCAGTTTGCCGTCCGCGAGATCAACGATGCCGGTGGTGTTATCGGGGCCGATGGCACCCGCTTCCGCCTCGAACTGGTGATCGAGCCACCCGACCCCATCAGTAACGCCATCGACAATCTCGCCCGTCGTGACCTGATCGCCGTCCTGGGGCCGGTCACCAACGCCCAGGTCCTCGGCAACCTGGAAAGCCTGCAAAGCCTGGGGATTCCCGTTCTCACACCAGCAACCGGCGATACAATTGTGGCCCTGGACTTTACCGGGCGGATTTTCCGCACGCGGGCCGCAGAGCGAATTACAGGTGCAGCCCTGGCTGATCTGCTGGTCAACGAACTCAACATCCTCAATCTGGCGACGGTGCAACTGGATACGGACAGCACCGGCGAACGGGTCGGGTTTTCAATGGCGTTGGGCCAAACCGGGCGCAACCCCCAGGAGCAATCGCTCATCCTGCAAACCGGCACCTCCGCTAACGACCTCGTCGAAGATGTTGTGGCGGTTTCGCCGCCAGTCGTTGTGACGTTTGGGCCACCAGAGCGGGCCGCCGAGTTCAAAACGCGGCTGAGGGCCAGCGGTTGGGTGGGGACCTTCGTCTACAATAATGCCAGCGACGAACGTTTCAAAAACAATCTGCCACTGGATGAGGTGGGTGGCATCATTGCGGCACAAACATGGTCCATCGGTGCCACCGACCGCACCAGCACGGACTTCACTACCCGCTTTGTTCAGACATTCGGCAGTACTCCCGGTCCGATTGAGGCCGCCACCTATGACGCTGTAAGCCTGATGGCGCTGGCGATCAGTCAACCGGGCGAACTGAGCGCCAACCTCGCCAGCATCCGCGATGAACCGGGTGTTCAGGGTATTCTCGGTGCCGCGAGTCTGCCAGCCGGTGAACTCAGCAACAGCGTGACGATCATCCAGCTTAACGATCTCGGCGGGCCGGAGATCGTCGCCCAATACGAGGATAGCGAACGCCTGCAAGATGTCGGCACGCCCAGAGCCACCACCACACCGCGACCTACACCTACACCAGAAGGGGTGATCTTGCGCGTCGAAAGCCAGGTGCAAAATGTCCGCACCGGACCCAGCACACAGTATGACATCCTGGGCCAGTTGCAGCGTGACGAAACGCGCCAGATCATTGGCGCGACAGTCGATTTGAGCTGGGTGGTGATTGAGTTCCGGGGACAGCGCGGATGGATGTTCGCCAACCTGCTGGAAATCACCGGCGACCTGCGCGATGTACCCGTGATCGCACCACCACCGACGCCGACACCGCCACCACCGACGGCCACACCGACCGCACAGCCCATCGCCGACATAGTGATCGTATCGGTCACTCCGAACACCATCATCCAGGGTACGGCGACCACCATCAACGTGACCGTCCAGAATGCCGGTGCCGT
>CAYQJO010000237.1:4595-6571 GCA_964417785.1 uncultured Anaerolineaceae bacterium
TGGACCGCCAGTTGATCCTCATCAACAACGCCAGTCTGGCCGCCGGTGCCTCTATCGACCTGGAAGGCAATGTCTCGCCGGTGAACGACTTACAGTATACCGGCGCGGGGTTGAACACGGCTGGCAACTGCACCGGCACATCCAACTGCATCGGCCTGCTGAGTCCCGGCATCACCTGGGATACAGCCCACTACGGTGCCGTCACATCAACGACCGGGATCAACACCTCGTTCATCGCCAACGCGGCGCTGCAACCAGGGGCGACACTGGGCGTCCTGACGGCGGAAGGTCGCCGGGCAGTGCTGCGGGTGGACGCCATCAACCCCGGCATCTCGATCACCTTCACCTACCGGGTGTATACGTCGTAAATCGGCACAAACAGGGCGAAGATCGTCGGTCTTCGCCCTACCCGACGCTGTTGGCCTCCGTCGGTTCCGGTGTCTGGCCGGGATAAAAGATGTGGCCGCGAGGAATGACAATCTCAATCCAGGTGATTTCCCCGGCTTCCAGCGTCACCATATCCTCAAACAGCTTACGCCCGTACAACGTACTGACGAAAACGTCGTAATCGCCAGGGCGCAGATCGCCGCGTGTGAAATTCTCGTTCCACGAGGCGCTGCTGTTTACATCGTCGCTGGCGTAGCTGAAGGCATAATACAGAATATTGGTACTGGTCGCACCGGCCCGTCGAAGCTGCACCGGCACTGATGGAACCGGCTCGCCGTTCTCATCGACCACACGCCCGGCCAGCATGGCGGTGCCGGATTTGGGGAATATCCAGAGATCGGGGTTGCGCGTCGCCGAAAACTCATAGGGATTGCCGACACGCACCTCAAAATGCAAGTGGGGACCGATGGCAATGCCGGTTGCACCGACAACGCCCACACGGTCGCCGGGTTCCAACCGCTGGCCGACCACCACATCGGAGCGATCCAGATGGCCGTACAGCGTGAATACCGGTTCGCCGGTCGGTGAGGTGAAGTCATGTGCGACCACCACCAGATTGCCGTAGTATTCAAAGCGCGGACCAAACATCAGGTTGAAGTCATCGCCCGAATGGATCACTGTGCCGCTGGCTGCTGCCAGAACCGGCGTCCCCCTGGGATTCTGAAACTCGACCCCATGATGGACCGGCCAGGCTCCCCTTGCCGTGTCACCATACGGGTAGGTGCGATCCAATTCATCCAGACCACCCGATGCAATCGGACGGCCCAGGTAGAAGTGAGGAACCTGCCGCGGCGGGAACGGCGTTGGAGTCGGTGTGACTTCGTTCGCCGCAGCATGAGGGACGATTAACATACTCATCAAGACAAACAACAGAATCAATCGCATCGCTTACTCATCATCTACAAAAGACGGTGGAGTGGGTGTTTGATCGGACGGACGGAGCTTGACCAACCGTGCTTCATCGAATTCACGTCCGTTGTAACGCTCATACATGTTTGAATTCGCCATTGGATCGACGGCATAGCGCCAGCGTCGATTGTCCGTCTCGCGCAGCACGGAGCGGCACTTATCGCAGCGCACAGTGCGTCTGGCGCGTGGGATACCAAACCAGCGTGTCACGCGGATTTCGACGGACACGTGGCCCTGCTGGCACACAGGACAGGTCTCGATCACAAACCCGGTTGCATATCGATCCACATCGGAAAGCCCGCGCAGATACAACCCGACATATGCCAGAACAACCAACAAGATCACACCACCGACAACAGCTTCCGGGGGAATATCCACACCACCAGTATCGCCATCCTCATTCGGAGGCGGTACAACCGCCGGAATCGGGGTGCGAGTCGGTTCTGGCGTTTGCGTCGCTGTAATGGACGGTTCGGGCGATTCCGTAGCCACCGTTGACGTCGGTTCTTCGGTCGTCGTGGCCGACGGTTCGGGACTCGAGGTCAGCGTCGGCCCATTTGTCGCCGTACTGGAAGGCGATTCTGTAGCCACCTGGGCGGCCACCAGTGGCGTCTGTGAAG
>CAYQJO010000238.1:0-6512 GCA_964417785.1 uncultured Anaerolineaceae bacterium
CCAGTGGCGCAAGGTCAATTCTCGCTGCGTCATTCCATTGCACTGATTATAGACGCGGTATGCGGAATCAACCACCGATAGGTTATACTACGAAAAAGGCCAAACTAAAGAGGAGCGCTGCGGATGAACACAATGGTCGCTGTAGATAGTCTGGTCGCCAACGAATTCGAGGTCGAACTGAGTGGCGAGCGGTTGCTGGGCGTGTTTCGAATTGATGGTCTGGTGACATTCCAACTTAACGATGCGGGCGAAAAGCTCATGCCACCCTTCCAACTGGTAAAGATGGTCCAGCGGGACGCCAACAACCCCTTCAACAAGTGGCTGCGCGAGACCACCAGCACGCTCGGCTCGGATCGCCCCCGGCGTGAACTGGCCGTCGTCGCCGTTGACGATGGCATCGAGACCCGGCGCTGGACCGTCAAAGGTGCATGGATCAGCGAAATCCGCTATTCAAGCTTTGATTCTGGCTCATCGGAGATGGTCGAGGAGGTCGTCACCATCCATTTTGACAGCATCGAGGAAAGCTGGCCGGCGACCAAATCGCTGGAATAAGACGCGACTTGAGGGACGGCCAACGGGCCGTCCGATTTACGCATCGTTGATCCGCAGCGAATCCAGGATAAACTGCATCCGCCGGACGAGTGTGTTCTGGGTGTCGTTGGCGGTATACATCTCCACAATCACCAGATTCGGCGTCCGTTCCATGAAGAAAATGTCGAGTTGGCCGGCAGTCCGATCTGCCAGACGGTTCGCCAGCAGCGCGGGCAACCGGCCCCCAACCCTCTCAGTTTCAGTCAGCAGGCCGATATCGCTGACCCAATAACTGCGGCGGATGGTGCCATCCTCCGCGAACGCTTCATCGATCAATTCAAATGTCGAATCCACTTCTCGGTAATGGCGATTGATATACTCGTCCACTGCGTCGCGGAAGAACACCGGCTGCCCGGTCAGTTCCGCATCGAACAGGGTGAGCGAGATATAGGCGCTTTGATTGGGCGCTCCCCACAGGTGCGTCATCTGATCGCCCTCGGAGAGGTCTTCGAATATCTGCGGTAGAATCCATTCATCCGGGATCGACACTGTGTAATGCTCATGTGTGATGGTGCTGGCACGCGGGAAGGGCGTGGGGATGGCTGCCACGCTTCCACCGGTATCGTCTTCGGTCGAGTTCAAGACCATATTCGCGCCGATCACCGCTCCAATGATCGCAATCACCAGGACAAGCACCAGCAGCACTGGCACAAATGGACGCTTGCGCGGCTCCGGTGGATGGACCTGGGTGGGTGCTGGTGAGAGCGGTTGTTGAGTGCCGTCTGGTCTGGGTGTCGCCGGTTCAGCCGGACGCGATTCCATCATGGAACGAGTCTGACGGCTCACTTTAGTTTCGCCCTCAGCCAGTGCAACGCTGTAGGCATCGACCATCTCCGAAGCGGAACTGTAGCGCTGTTCCGGGTCTTTGGCCGTCGCCTTCTGGATCACATCATCCAGAGTTTCGGGAATGTCTGAGCGGAATTCCATCAAAGTTGGCATGGGTTCGTTGATGTGCTTGAGCAGCACCGCCATCGGGGTTTCGGCGTGGAAGGGGCGCTCGCCGGTAAGCAAATGGAACAGCATCACACCCAGAGAGTAAATGTCGGCCCGACCGTCAACCGGCATACCGTTGGCCTGCTCCGGCGACATATAGGCTGGCGTCCCTACAATCATGCTGCCGGTGAGGTTACTGCCAAGAACACGGGCGATACCGAAGTCGCTCAGATAGGCATTGCCGCTCTCATCCAGCATGATGTTGCCCGGCTTGAGATCACGGTGGATGATCCCCTGCTGGTGCGCATAATCCAGTGCCTGCGCCACCTGCTGCAACGGACGTTCCAGTTCTTCGGGGGATAAAACACCCCGGTCCAGGCGCTGCTCCAGGCTGCCACCGCCCAGATAGCGCATGGCGATATACGGGATGCCATCGGATTGACCATAGTCATAAATGGGTAGGATGTGCGGGTGTTCCAGATGCGCGATGACATCGACCTCACGTTGGAACCGCTCGAAGAAACCGGGATCATGCAGCAGCGTGCGCGGCAGCACTTTCACGGCCACAATCCGCCCCATGGATTGCTGGCTGGCACGATAGACCGAGGCCATCCCCCCACGCCCGATCTCATCCATGATCTCAAAGTGACCCAACGACTTGCCAGTGAGTTCGTCTTTGTTTATCTCGCTCATGTATGCACTCCATCATTCACCCGCTCATTATCGCTGACCGGGTGAACCAGCGCAAGCACAATACACTAAATGGGCCAGGTGGTCCGGCGCGAAATCACCTCCAATGGCGGCAGTTCTGGCACCGGGTCCGGTTCTTTCTCGTGCAGCAGATGCAGCAAATATTTGATGCCGATCTGGCCGCTGAGTTCAAGGTGCTGGCGGACGGTAGTCAGACCGGTATGATAGCTGATTTCCAGGTCGTCAAATCCCATAATAGAGACATCTTCCGGCACACGCAGACCAATCTCAACGGCGGCAGCGATGCAGCCAAGCGCCTGCATGTCGCTCATAGCAAAGATGGCGGTGGGCGGTGTGGGCAATCGGAGCAGATCAAGTGTCTGCCAACGGGCCGTGTCATAATCATGATTGCCGAGGCGGATGTATTCGGGGACCAGCGCGATTCCGTTGGCGTTGAGAACACGCTCATAACCGGCGAAGCGGTCTCTACTGGTTCGAAATACGAACTCGGCATCGAAATCATCCCCGACATAGGCGATGCGCCGGTGTCCTGTGCCAAACAGATACTCGGTGGCGATAGAACCGCCGACGATGTTGTCGGTGCCGATGCAGGGCCAGGTTTTATCTTTGAAGTGGTTGATGCCAACAAACGGAATATTAGCCTGGACCAGGGTCTCAACCTGTTCATCGTTGAGGTCCAGGTCGATGATGAGCAGCCCTTCGATGGTGCCTGTTCGCACCAGGGCCGCCAGTTGCTCATCATAGTGTGCCTGCGAACTGACGTTGAACAGGACCATCTCATATTCACTCTCAAGGGTGCTGAGGGCGACCTGGACCCCGCGCAGCCGCTCGGCGAAGGAATGATAATTGACAAAAGGCTGGGTGATGACACCGATGTTGTGTAACCGGGTCCGGCGCGGAAGCTGTCGGGCGACAACACTGGGCCGGTAATCCAGTTCTTGAATGACCGCCAGCACCCGCTGCCGGGTTTCTTCGCTGACCTGTGCGCTGTTATTTAGAACACGCGATACGGTTCCCACGCCGACGCCGGCTTTTTTCGCCACATCTCGGATAGTGGGGCGTCTCACCAGGACCTCCGTTTAAGCCAACTCAGCGCCCCACCCAGTCGCGCAAGTACAGAAAATCGTGGCCGATGGACCGCTTGCTCACTTTGGCGACATTGGGCATGGTCCGTTTATAATGGTTGGCCTTGACCCGACGCCAGACATTGCGCACAAAATCGCCATCAAAGCCCTCGTCAATCACCTCATCGACGGTGTAGCGCTCGTCTACCAGCAGATACAAGACCTGATCGACATCATCATAGGTGAAACCCAGTTCATCCTCGTCGGTCTGGCCTTCCCATAAATCCGCCGAGGGCGCTTTCTCGATGATGGATCGCGGCACACCCATCGCGGCGGAAAGCTGGCGCACCTGGTACTTATACAGATCGGCAATCGGCTGCATAGCAACGCCGCTGTCACCGTAAATGGTCGAATAGCCCAGCAGGAACTCGGTCTTGTTGCTGGTCCCCATCGGCAGCAGACTCCGCTCCGCCGACTGGTCATACAGGACGACCATGCGACAGCGGGCCATGATGTTACCCTTACGCAGACGGTTCATCTCCGGAAACTGCTCGATCAGCGCGTCGGCCATACCCGTGATAGGTACGGTGATACTGGGCAGACCCAGGTCTTCGATCACCGCTTCGGCATCGACCAGACTGGCTTCAGACGAAGTGCGGTAGGGCATGCGCACCGCCAGCACATTTTCTGGCCCCAACGCCTCAGCGGAGAGATAAGCCGACAGCGCCGAGTCGATCCCGCCGGAAAGACCGATCACTGCGCCACGCATCCCAACTTTTTCGATCTGGTCATAGATAAAGCCCGTCAGCATTTTTCGGGCGATTCCAGTGTGAATGTTCAGCCGGTCCAGGATATTGGGCATGGTTTGTCCTCAAACAACGTTGTCGTTCAGGGGTTCGTGAAAATACTCGATGATTCGGTACGGCGATGTGTCCTCAGTTTTGAGCTTGCTCAAATACAGCTTACCCCCTCGCAGCGCTCGCACAACCACAATGACGAAGTATTCTTCGCTGTTATAGCTGCGGTAGATCTCCAGGCCGCCGGTCTCCTCGTAAGACTGCCAGCACCATTCGACAAATTCACCGACCGGCAGTCCTTCACCGAAGTGATCTATCACAAACTGGTGCAGGCGATCCGGCTTGTTGAACGCCTGAATAAATTGCAAAAAACGCCGGCCAGCGGGCGTGATCCTGAAGGTTTTACTCTGCTCTTGCATCGTTTATCCGGTGGCTCAAATGGGTGATATGATGCGGGTAATCTTCGCTGACCCCCATATCGATAATTTGCAGCGTACCATCGCTTTGCGTCTGCATGAGGACCACCACCCGATACTCATCGGTGGCAATCACCTGCATAACACGCACGCCGCCAGTGGCAGTGTAAATGCGCTGCAATTCAGCGGCCCAGGTGGCAGCATCGGTTGCCGCCAGCGCCGTCTCGGCTACACTCTCGCGGACCAGGGCATCATAATCGCTGTGCTGGTTAAACGCCCGCATAAAGCCGATGAAACGCCGCCCGGCTTTGGTCTTACCCAGGATATTTACTGCCACAACTCTTCCTGCCGGTCGAGAAACCGCTGTCTGACCAGCCAGTTGAGACCAATCTGAAATTCCAGGTCCGGCAAACCGCTGCCCTCCTGCATCTCGTAATCATCGACCTCACGACCATCAATGGCGTTTTCCAGCATCCAGTAGAGGATGCACTCGCCATACATCCGGCCCAGATCAGACTTATTCGCAGTAAACATTAATGTGAGTCCTTTTGATTGAGAATGCGGGTCAGTTCGCGTTGAATCAGGTGGGGGCGTTCATCGCGTAGAAGCGGCAGACGGCTACGCGTCCGGTGCAATTGATTCAGGTCAATCCGCTGTGTGATAAGCGCCTCATCGAAGTATAGACCGTGTGTCAGAAATTCACCGTTGGGATCGACCACAGACGACCCACCCCAGAAATTCTTGCCATCTTCGTAACCTACCCGGTTGCAGTGCAGCACATAGTTGGTAAACATACTGCCATACGCCTGATTGACCAGTTCGACCCAGCGCGTCCCGGTCAGACGCGGCGACTGATCCAACCCCCGGCTGGGACTTGCGCTCTGAAAAAGCATTATATCGGCACCGTCCATCCAGAGCAAATAGGGCGGCGACATGTGCCAGAAATCCTCGCAGATGAGCATCCCCACACGCCCAAAGCGCGTATCGAACGCCCGTACCTCCTCGCCCTGATCGAAATAACGGGCTTCATCGAACATGGTGTAGGTGGGCAGATAGATTTTGTGGTGCAGGTGCAAACATTCACCACCGCTGAGGTAGGCACTGGCGATAAAAAAACGGTTGCGCTGATCCCGCTGGACAAAGCCAAACATCAGGTCAAGTTGCTGACTGGCCGCCAGCAGTTCAGCGAAAACCGGGTCGCTGGCATCCGCCGCGATTGCCATCTCCGGCACCAGGTCCTGCACCTGATAGCCGGTCATGGAGAGTTCGGGGAAGACCAGCAGATCGACCTGCTGCGCGACCGCCTGTCCGACCATATCCAGGTGTTTGTGTAAATTTGCGGGAACATCACCAAGTTTGGGATAAATCTGCGCCAGGCCGATGTTGACGTGCATGAAGACTCCTCAATACCAATCGAGTCCATTATCGCACATTTATCCGGGTCCGGGAACGCTAGCCATCACGTCGAGCAGGGCAATCTCTCCTCAAAACGGTGATTAAGGTGTTTCCAAGAAAATAGCTATTCTCACGGCGGACGCGAAAAATCGCGTCCCTACGAAAACCCATGTTTGTGGGTAGGGACGGCATTATTGCCGTCCGCAGAAATGTAGAGCACTATGTATTTTCTGGAAGAGCCTAAAACATATACGCAGAATCAGCCTTGTATGTTGCAGTATATTCGCTGAAGCGGCCCATCAGCGTAACTGTGTTTTCACCCGGCGGACCCATCGTGCGGTCGTCAATACGGGCGACGGGCATGATGCTCTTGGTGCTGGATGTGATGAACACCTCATCGGCCTCGTACAACTCCGCCAGCGGCAGCGGTCGCCGTTCAATGGGAAACAAACCGTCCGCCAGTTTGAGCGCCACCGCCCGCGTGATTCCCGGCAGCACACCGTCCTCTGGCGTCACCAGCGTGTCGCCGTAAAAGGCGAAGATATTGAGCGTAGTGCCTTCCGGGACACAGCCATTAGGATCGACATACAGCGCGTCGAGTGCGC
>CAYQJO010000239.1:0-6510 GCA_964417785.1 uncultured Anaerolineaceae bacterium
GCCGATGTGGGTTGACACCCAACTTGCGGCATGGGACGATAAACAATATTATTAAACATATCCAATCTGGTGGTTCAGGCTTCCAACTCGCGCATTTACTTAACTCAAACACTTGTACTACACAATCCGAGACTGTATGTTCAAGACAGCATACATACACACAGGCATGTGAGAATTGCTGCTGGGAACAATGGCGGGGAGAGGCACCAGGGATAGCGGAAACGGGGCTAGAAACATGTGTTCAATCCTGTCAGACTTTACCAACATATACCCCAACCAGTAGCGATGATCACAACTGTGGATGCTATGGTGTTAGCGGTTTTGGTGCTAATTTCATATTGTGTGAAAATGAGCTAATACCAGAATGTAGTGGCGGACCCTGTGATTATTGTTACGGAATGCCACGTCCCATTCACTGTCTTGCAGGTTGTGAAGCTAGAGAATGTACAACCGCAGTCGATGCGGCAAACTTTCTGATTAGTTGGCTTGGACTCACTCCGGTTGGGCAAATAGAACGTCTTGAAATTCTTCTCGAATTTGCTGGTTGTGGGGTTGGTATCTATGAAGTTATCATTGGAATTGTTAATGGTAGCATATCTATACCAGAGGCTGCATATGAGATTGTTCGTGTATGTCCCGAACAACTCATGAACAAAACCAGCGGCGAATTACTTACCTCAGCAGGTGATATAGAAGAGGTTTTGAGGAGACTTCTTGACCCATGCGGGAAGATTATTTCAAACTAGTTTGTCGCTTGATCTATTTTGCACTGTTTGCTGCCATTTTTCTGATATTTCTATACTCTCGCTTCCCCAGCGGAAATGATATGCGTAGAGAAAACTTGCCATTTGTTATTTCTGATTCAAAGCCAGTTTGGTCGCCTACGGGCGATCAACTGGCTTTTGCGTCAACTAGAAGTGGAAACGGTGATATCTGGGTTGTCGGTTCTAATGGAGAATATCTAAGCAATCTTACTCAGCAAAACCCTGGTGGCGACTCTTTCCCACAGTGGTCGCCCAATGGGCAGTTGATCGCTTATTCGAGCTATTCATTTGACTCGGCAAATGTAGACATTTGGATTATGAACGCAAACGGAGCAAATAAAACCAATTTGACCAACCATCCATCTTATGATGCACAAGCATATTGGTCTCCTGATGGGAAAAGTTTGGTGTTTGTCTCTGATAGAGCCGGTCGAAACGATATATGGATAATGGATAGAGATGGTCATAATTTAGTGAATATAACCGACAAACTTGACGCATCATCGTTCTTTTTCCCAATGTGGTCGCCTGATGGCAGAAAAATACTGTTCTTGGGTACAAAAGATGGCTTTTCTCAGGTATGGGTATATGAGAAAAGCACCATGAATATCCAACAAATCACGATTGATGGGCATAACACCGCAGCAGCATGGTCCCCTGATTCGGGGCAAATTGTAGTTCAACGCAAAGTAGAGAATTGGGATATATGGACCACATCATTAAATAAAAACAGAATGCGCAATCTGACATCTGATAACCCTCAAATGGATAGTGCGCCGATTTGGGTATCAGATGGAAACCACATTATCTATGCTGCATTTGTTGAGGATATACAAAAAATCATAATGATGAACAATGATGGCTCGGACAAATTCAATCTAACCGACGATGATGTCAGTGGAAGCGACCCAGCCTTATCACCAAATGGTGATTTTCTAGCTTTTATTAACACAAAAAACTACAAAATTAACATTCTATCTTTGGCAGATGGAGAAATGATCACGATTGAATAGCACAAACGGCCATATGATGTCACCCAACCAGGGTAAGAATAAAGCCTTGCGTTTCGTCCAGAGATATAGGTTATTTATTTGACGGAGAAGCGCAGTGAAAATCGATTTCAGCCCGGTAAATCGCGGCGATATGTTCCTGATCGACTTTGTACACCAGTTCACGCTTGACGATCTGCGGGCCATGACCCACCACAGCATCAATACCATGCTCGAAATTGTCGCCGGTCTGGACGACGCACAATTGACCTTTATCCCCGATGACCCCGATGCTCACGACCCCTATGCCACTACCGAGGAAGAAAAGCACGTTGGCTGGAGTCTGGCGCATATCGTCGCCCATGTGACCGCCAGCAGCGAGGAAGGCGCGGCCACCAGTTCGCTGCTGGCGCGTGGTGTGACCACCAGCGAGCGCCCCCGCTACGAGACGCCCTGGCGCGACCTCAAGACCCGCGAGCAGGTGGTGCAGCGATTGGAGGAAAGCCGCCGCATACGTCTGGCCTATCTCGATACCTGGCCGGACCAACCCTTTCTGGATGTCTACCGCGATGTCTCGCCGCGCTTCACCGAGAAGGTCGGCCTCATGAACGCACCGGCTGCCTTCATGTTCGGCCTGAAGCATGAGATCGACCACCATGAGCAGATGCGCGATGTGGCGGCCCAATTGCGAGCCAAAGCCTGATCCCTTTACACGACAGGGACGCTGGTCTATACTTCTTCGTATGACGAACCATCACCATTTCGATTTGCGAATACGCTGACCAGCGGTGTCCGACATGATTCTCCGGCGCAGACGTTGGTCTGCGCTTTTTTGTTGTCTGATTAAGGAGCGCTACAGATGATTAATCCCCGTCCACCCAAAGGCATGCGTGATTTCCTCCCCGCCAACATGCTCAAACGCAACTACGTCTTTGATCTGGTCCAGCAGGTGTTCCATCTCTACGGATTCGAGCCGCTGCAAACGCCCGTCATCGAACTCAGCGATACCCTGATGGGCAAGTACGGCGAGGAGGCAGAAAATCTCATCTACAGCGCATCGCATGGACGGGGCAGCAGTGAGGCGCTTTCGCTGCGCTACGATTTGACTGTTCCCCTGGCACGCATCGTCGCCCAGTACGAGAACGAGGTGACGCTGCCCTTCAAGCGCTACCAGATCGCGCCCGTATTCCGCGGCGAGCGGCCTCAGCGTGGGCGCTACCGTGAGTTCTACCAGTGCGACGCCGATATTGTCGGTATCGGCGATATGCGGGCCGATGCGGAGATTTTGAGTTTACTGGTGACCGCCTTGCACAAGATTGGCTTCCCGCAGTTTGAGGTGAAGATCAACCACCGCCGCCTCCTGACCGCCATCGGGCAGTATTCCGGCGTGCCAGATGATCGTTTGGCGGATTTGTACCGCAGTGTCGATAAATTCGACAAGGTGGGCGCGTCGGGCGTGCGCGATGAACTGGTCAAGCGCGGGATTGAGGCGGCAGTGGTGGACCGGATGCTCGATCTCATCACACAGCAGCGGCCCGGATTGGAGAACCTGGATTATCTTGCCGGTGTGATGGCCGACTTGCCCGACGCCGTGAGCAGCATCGATGAACTGCGCCAACTGGCGGCACACCTGGACGACGCCAACGTGCTGCCAGAGGAATACAGCTTTGACCTGACGATGGTGCGCGGCCTGGGTTACTATACCGGGCCGATTTTCGAGGCCGTGATTTCCGAGCCAAACCTGGGCAGCATCGCTGGCGGCGGGCGCTATGACAATCTGATCGGCCTGTTCCGCAAGGAGAGTTTGCCCACTACCGGCGTATCCCTGGGCATTGAGCGCATCATCGACGTGATGGACATCCTTGATCTGTACCCAGAAGCGCTGGGTGGGACGGTAGTCCAGGTCCTGGTGACAGTGTTCAGCGCGGAGACACGGGGCGAGTCGGCGCGTCTCGCCGCAGAACTGCGCTCTGCCGGGATCAACACCGAGCTGTACATGGAAGACCGCAAGCTCGGCAAGCAGTTCAACTATGCCGATAAGAAAGGCATCCCGATTGTGGCGTTGGTGGCTCCCGAAGAGGTCGAAGCCGGTGTGGTCAAGTTCAAGCGCCTGCGCGACGGTGAGGAGATCACGGTGCCGCGAGCGGAAGCAACCGCCAGACTGACGAATTTTTCTCTCACTACCTCAGGTAGTGAGAGAACATAGCGGGATATGTGGGTGGTCAGGATTGCAGGCGTTCGTGTTCGACCATTGCCAGAATAAAGGGGCCGACCCCTTTTTCGTCGTTCGCCACGACGGGTTCATTGATGTAGTAGTCGTATGAGCCGTCGCGGTAGGGATTGCCGCCGAGTCCGGCCACGCTGCATATGCCGTTCAGGCTGACGCCGCCGTCCTCGTCTTCTGTGACCAGATGTCCTAGAATACCGGCGACGGCTTTTTCAGCCATGTTGCGATAGTCGCCGTAGCCGAGCCGTGTCGCTTTAGCGGTGGCATAGGCAATCATGTTGGATGCGGAGGCTTCCAGATAGTTGCCTTCGCGCCCGCCCTGGTCGAGGACCTGGTACCAGAGACCAGTCGGCGCATCCTGAACACGGATAAGCGCGTCAACCGTCTGGTTGAAGATGTCGATCAGGCGGGCGCGTCCGGGATGGTCCGCCGGGAGATCATCGAGTATGTCCATAATAGCCATAACAAACCAGCCAACAGCACGTCCCCAAAAGTGAGGCGAGCAGCCGGTTTCAGGATCGGCCCAACGCTGCTGGCGGCTTTCGTCCCAGCCGTGATAGAGCAGACCGGTGGCGGCATCGCGGGTGTGTTTCTCGATCAGCGTAATCTGATGGACGACCTCATCGAAGTCTTCGGGCTTGTTCATGACGCGAGCGTACTGCGTGAGAAAGGGTCCGGCCATGTAGATGCCGTCCAACCACATCTGGTGGGGGTAGATGTTCTTATGCCAGAAGCCCTTTTCGGATGTGCGCGGGTGGGTGTCCATCTGCTGCCGCAGCAGGTGGATGGCTTTTTCGTAGCGCGGATCGTCGGTCGCCTCGCGCAGTCCGAAGAGCAGTTTGCCGGTATTGATGTGATCGATGTTGTATTCCGCCGGTTTGTAGGTGTGGATGCTGCCGTCAGGCTGGACGAAGGCGTCGATGTTGGTTTTGACGTAGGCGAGGTATTTGTCGTCGCCGGTTTCATGCCAGACCTGCTCGATGCCTTTGAGGGCGACGCCCCATTCGTAGGCCCATTTTTTGCCGAGAATGGCGTGGCGCTGCATGAGCGTGTCGGCAGTGCGGATTGACCAAGGTGTCATGGTGTGTTCCTTTCAGTGATTGTGTGTGCGGCGGCACCTCGTCGCGGACATTTCTCCGGCAGGATGGTCGAGAAACCGACGCGCTCATCGGCGTGTTCAACGTTGATAGCAAAGACCAATCTCAAGTATAATCCATCGGGCGAGTATAAGGGAAGTCTATTGGAACGTTGGACCAGCTTTGACCTGATCTTCTTCGATTGTGACAGCACACTTTCCACTATCGAAGGCATCGACGAACTGGCAAAACTCAAGGGCAAGGAATGGCGCGTCGGCCTGCTGACACAAAAAGCAATGGACGGTGACCTGGATTTGTCCGAAGTATATGGCAAGCGGTTACAGGCGATCCGGCCTACACGCGGGGAATTAAAGGCGGTGGAAGAGAAATACTGGGAGACTCTGGTACCGGATGTGATCGCCGTACTGGATGCCCTGCGCTTCCTCAAGAAAGAAATTTTCATCATCAGCGGTGGATTGGCGGAGCCGGTGCGCGGTTTTGGCAAGCGGCTGGGCGTGGCGGCGGACCATATTCGGGCCGTCGAACTGGAATACAATGAACTGGCCGGTGAGTGGTGGCGCTACCACGAGCCACAAACGCAGCACAAGCAAACGTATCTCGATTACAACCAGGGGCCGCTGACCATAACCAGCGGCAAGCCGGATATTATCCGCGAACTGGCGGGGAATCGTCACGGACGGCGTTTGATGATCGGTGATGGTTCGTCCGATCTGGCAACGCGGCATGTGGTGGACCTGTTTGTCGGCTTCGGCGGTGTCGTGACACGGGAACGGGTGCGCGAGCAGGCGGATGTGTTCATTCATAGTGAGTCGATTGCGCCGATTCTGCCGCTGGCCGCCGGACCGACCGGCTACCAGCGGGTGCTGAACACACCACATCAGGCGGTATTTGATAAGGGTATCCAGTTGGCATTTGGCGCGGGGATGACTATCCAGCCAGAGGCACTGCGCGAGACATTCATGGGGGCATTTTCGGATGAACATTGACGCGATTATTTTCGATATGGACGGCCTGCTGGTCGATTCCGAACGGGTGTGGCATGTGGCGGAGTCGGCCATGATGGTGGCACGCGGCGTGGAATACGGTGATGATGTGCGCGAGGCTATCGTCGGCAAGCGGATGGATGAGTTCCTGACGTATCTGCGCGATTACTACGGCTTTGAGGAGACGGTGGCGGTGCTGAGCGACGAACTGCACCGGCGGGTGCTGAAGTTGATCGAGACTGAGGTCAAAGCGCAGCCAGGCGCACAGGCGGTGATCGATTTTGTGCGCGACAACGGTATTCCGCACGCCATCGCGTCGAGTTCGTCCATGCGGGTCATCAACGCGACACTGGCGTCGCAGGGCTGGGATACGCTGTTCGAGATTCGCTGCACGGCTGAGGACGAACCTCTGGGCAAACCGGCTCCGGATGTGTATCTGACGGCGGCGCG
>CAYQJO010000240.1:0-6471 GCA_964417785.1 uncultured Anaerolineaceae bacterium
CCTGTCCCGCCTACCCTGCCGACGCCTCTCCCCGCCCCCGCCCCCCCCCCCAGCGACCAGATCACGCTAACGCAGGTGCAGGTGCGCTAACCGAACATCATTTGCAGCAGTTGCGGGAAAAAGATGGTGATGGTGACCATGCCCAGGATCAAGGCACCGCAGCCCAGGCCCACCGGTGTCGGTTTGGGCGCACGGTTATCGGCCAGTGCGGCGTTAGCCGGGTTGGCGATGTCGTAGAGTACGGTGACGGTGCCGCCGACAATGTAATGCTGCGACGCCACCTGCGTGCAGTGGTAGGTGCGCCCGTCCACCGTGTAGGTATAGGCCACAACCCGCGCATCGTCGGCGGTGATAATTCCCTGTGTAGTCTCCACTATGCCAGTCCTCTCGCTTCTCCATTTCCAATGATACCGGCATAAACATCAAAAGACTGTTAATTTTTTATCAATTATGTCTGAATTGTGTAAAAAATCAGGGATTGTCGGCAGGCGGAAGCCCGCGCAGGGCTGGCTACTCGAAAATCTACGTACAGTCTACCGCGCCGATCAGAGCCGATGTGAACGATTCGTCTGGCCCGAATACATTCAGCACTCTGGTCGGGCGTAAAACGCCTCCGCCGTGATCGGTGCTGTGGTTCGCATCGCCATGTCGGATATTCCTCACCAAACGAAAATCTTCGCTATTATGCTTGTAAACAGTGGTGAGCGGTAGACCAGAACAGGGTAATCGCTTCAAACCGAAATACGATTCAGGACGTCGTGTGGATGTTAGGCTTTTCCAGAAAAATACATAGCTCCGTGCTCTACATTTCTGCGGACGGCAATAATGCCGTCCCTACCCACAAACATGGGTTTTCGTAGGGACGCGATTTTTCGCGTCCCATATGCACCAAGTTAAGCATAAAACAATTCCCACAATTGGTGTGCGGCTGGTCTCTGTCGCCGTTTTGCGCGTGGCGGACTCAACAAAAGATCCTGACAGATCCCGTCAAAAAAGAGTAACCAAAAGTCAGGCACACGAAACGCTCGGATCATCAGGGGGATGTGAGTGCGAACTATCCGCAGCGCTTCCAGCGGACACACCGCCTGCAATTGCCAGCCCGACACCAGCAGCACCCAATGTTGGATCAAAGCCCCCAGTAGTTTGGCATAGCCTTCACACTGCTGGCGAATCGGGTCTTGTGTGCGTGAGGTCAACACATGGAGATGGGATTTCCATAACTTGAAGAGCAATTCAATCTGCCACCGAGTGCGGATCAGAATATGGGCCTGCTCAAAGGTCAACTCAGGAATGTTGGTGATATATAACGTATAGCCAGCCAGTGCCTGCCTCTGTTGCGATAGCGGTTTCATGTCCAAACGTGCCTCCTCTTTGAGCCGTGCCAGACGTTTTGGCAGTTCGTCTGCCGGAACAGGGGCTACATGAAGATAGCAACGTACCTTGTCACGCGTTCCGAGTTGCACGGCCATAGCCGTCGGTTCCGCACAGGACGCCGCCCACGCTGCCACATCGACCGGCTGACCCGCCAGTGTGTAAACCCGGGTACCGACCTTGAAGCGTGACACCCACTTGATGTCGGTCGCGTTCCACTCGGCAAAACGCTTGAGTTTGAAAAAGCCCAGGTCACCGATATGCAGTGCGCCCGCTGCCATCGGCAGGTCAACGATCTGGCTTTTCTGGTCATGGCGGTTGACGTCTTCCAGACTAATCTGAAGCTGACCACGCTGCAACTCCCAGCGTAACGCCAGCTTGAACCCCAATACGCCCCAACAAAAACGACTACAATCGGTCAAATATACCCCATTAAACGAAGCCAGAATCCCAGCCTCAACCTCACTACCAATCAACTCGTTCAGGGCTTCTTCCAGCAACGCCCGCATGAAGGTCACGCTCACAGGCGTGAACCGTTGTTCAAGTCCCTGAACACTCATCTTGACACCCGTCTGTGACAGCGCACGCTGCTGTTGCTTGCGCGTTGGTTGTTCCACCGCCAATCCACCTAACACTAACGCCTGGGCAAATCCGCTGCCTGTCAACGTCCGTTGTCGCTGAATGAAACCGGTGCTACGCGCTAAATTGTCCGCCTTTGTTGTCAATAGTGTTTGCAATGTGACCGTCAGTTCGTCTATTGTTGTCATGGAATTGGTTGTGTCCTTTTTGGTGGTGGAACTCCATCAAGGATACGCCAATTCCCTTAACTTGGTGCATATGGGACGCGCCATTGCGCGTCCCTACAGGATGATCGCCACACCGTAGGGGACGGCCCGCGTGCCGTCCCACCACGACTCACAACCGCAGGGTCTCCGAGCCGCCCGACCAACGGACTTCCAGCGTGAGCGGGGCCGTGCTGTAGGCTTCGATCACTGGCTGCTCGGACTGGGTGCGGCGGGCGGCCACCTGCAAATCGACGCTGATGTTGGGGCCGATGGGGTAGCCGGTCACTCCGTGTGCGTCCAGCAGGCGGATGTCCCACATCAGACCATCCCGGTGCGGGCGCAGGCCGAAAAGATACTCGAACAGCACGGCGATGGGTGGCAGGCCGCTCCAACCGACGAAATCGGGTTTGGCGGGCTGGCCGGGAGCGGGACGCTCCGGCGCGTAATTCTCCCACAGGCTGCCGGTCGCTTCGTAGACGGCCACCACCTGGCGCACATGATTGTAAGCGATGGCGAAGGCCAGCGCGTCCTGATTGTTGGCGGTCAGGCCGCGCAGCACCATGTAATTGGTCGGCGGCCACACGCTGCCGCGCCAGTAGCCGCCATCGGGATTATAGTCGATGTGGTTGGCGGCCAGCGCCGGGACCCGGTGGACGCGGTTGAAGCTGTTGGCGTCTTCCAGCGTGGTGACGAAGGTGTCCAGGTACTCCGGCGGGACCACAGCGGCCAGCAGGGTCCAGTATGCGCCGATATGGCGGGCCGAGAGCGGCTGGCCGTGACGGTCGAGATCGTGATAAAAGCCGTTGGACCACATGTGGGTGTTGATGTACCCGGTCAGGGTCGCCACATCGCCGGCCACATCGGGAATATCGCGCCCCAACTCCGCCGCCATTTGCAGCAGAATGCGCCCGGCGAAGACCTGCTGCGCGGTCGTATCCACCAGCGCCAGATGGCCGTGACTGAAATCGTCCAGGCGCGGCAGGTTATCCATGCCCGATCCCCATCCCGACGAGAAATAGCTGCCATCGCGCCAGGTGCGGTAGGTGCGGAACCAGCGATAATAGCCCAACAGCACGGGAAAGACCTGCGCCAGCCGCAGCCGGTCGCCGGTGTGGCAGTAATAGTCCCATTCGGCCCAGGGCATGATGTTGGGGCCGGTGGACGACACATCGAAGCGCTGGAAGGCATCGGTGCCGTCGTGTTCGCGGATTTCGCGGCAGATGTAGCCATCCGGGTGCTGTTTGGCGTAGAAATTATCCAGCGTTCCCTGGAAATTGAAGGCGCGGCGGCCATAGAGGGCGAAGAGCAGGATGAACACCGAGTCCCACATGAACAGATTGTCGTTGAAGGCGGTGTCGATGTAGGGCGAGACGAAGCCGTTCTCGCGGGTGGGATTGCGCAGATTGGCGAAGGCCAGTTCCCACGCTTTCCAGTAGGCCGCCAGCGCCGATTCGTGGCCGTCCCAGAAGGGTTGGGGCAGCAGATCGCGCACCTCGTTGAACAGCGGCAGGCGCACCGGGGCCGGGTCCAGGCTGCGGAAATGGTTCTCGTAGACGAGTTCCGCCGGGTTGTAGGTCTCGTGGAAATGGCCCTGGCGCAGGTTGTGCTGCATCAGAACCTCGACCGGCGCCTGGCCCGCATCCAGCCGGAGCGTCACTTCGCCGCTTCCGTTGGTCTGGCGCTGCTCGGTGATGTGGCCGGTGGTGATTTGCACCAGCTTGCTTTGCGGCAGGCAGCCGACCGTGAGGTTGAGCGGTCCGGTGTCGCAGTAGACGGTGAAGGTCATCCTGTCGTTGGTGCAGATGAACGCTTCGATCAACGCCGGGTGGTCGGTCGCCAGCAGAGTCTGGCCGTCCAGGGTGACGGTCAGCCCGTCGGGGCGGCAGGTGACGCTCATCACGCCGCTGGCCGTGACCATGCCGCGAATCTCGGCGGGTTCATCCAGGGAACAGCCGAAGTGCCAGCCATCCCATGCCGGAGCATCGACCAGTTCCTGAATGCCGGTATAGGCCATCAACGCGCCCCAGGTGTACATGGGATCGGATTCGCCATATCCACTGATAGCGTCGTAATTCTCGTGGACGTGGCCGTCTTTCTCCCATTCCGCCAGGAAGGTGTTCACGCTGCGGCGGGCCATCTCGTGCGCGACCTCACGATACCCGGCGCGGCGCAGGCCCTCGTAAACCAGGTAGTTGTGCGGTCCCCACACCCGCCCGCGCCAGTAATCCTGGTCGTCGAATGTGGGATCGCTGCGGGCGATGGTGGGGAGGACGTGTTCGCCCCAGAAATGGCGCTCGTCCAGCAGATAGGTGTTCACCATGCGTTCGGCGCGGTCCGGCGGGACGATCCCGGCCAGCAGCGGGAAAAAGACTGTGCTGCTGAGGACCGGCGAGAAGCGCCCGTTCCAGAAGCGATTCTGGTAGATACCGGCTTCCTCGTTCCATAAATCGGCGTTGATGCGCCCGGCCATATCGGCGTATTCCTGGCGCAGCCGGGCGGCGTCGCGGTCGCGCCCGATGATGTCGGCGATTTCCGCCAGCGCCCAGGCGTCCAGCGCATACAGCGCGTTGAGTCCCACCGCCGCGATGACCATCGTGTGCGTCCGTTCGTTGAAGCCCACGCCGTCCCACATCGGGCTGTTATCCAGACCGCTCTCGTAGCGGGCCGCCTGAAGGGTGAAGACCTCGCCGCCGAAGCCGCTGCGGGCCGGGTCCGATCCCCATTCCAGCAGACCATCGCCGTTGCCGTCGCGGTTGGGCATCCACCAGTTGTGCCAGCGCAGGAGCGGTCCAAACACCTCGACCAGAAAGGCGCGGTCGCCCTGGCCGGATAGATTGCCGGAGCGGTACAATTTGAGAACGCTGTATGCGCCCACCGGCGGCTGCGAGCGGTCCTCGCTGGCCCCGCGTGCCGAGCCGAAATTGGGGATGAACCCGCGCGGCGTGATTTCCTGCAAGATGGCGCGGATGTTGGCCTTCGCCAGTTCGGGATCGTATAACCCGGCCATGACGGCGCAGAAGAAGGTGTCCCATTCAAACAGGACGTAGTGACCGAATTCGCCCTTGCACCAGTCCCGCGAGACCGGCGTGCAGATACGGCCTTTGCCCGGCTCCCAGATGGTGTTCCAGTTGATAACGCGGGTGAGTCCTTCGGCTGACGCGCCCAACCAGCCGTCGGTCCGCAGCGACTCGCTCAGGGTGATATTGCGCTGCTGGTTGACCAGACGTTCGGCCTCGCGGGTGGGCATGGCGGCTTCAAAGGTGACGCTGATGACGATAGACTCGAAGAAGTCGAAGAACAGCATGTCCTCGTCAAAGGGTGGCGGGTTATAATCGCGGGCCGGTTGGGTGGCACGCATGGTGGTCCGGGCGAGTCCGTCATCCCAGGCGCGGTCGATCTCGACCGACAGCAGCAGGTTGCGATGACCGTTGTGCGGCGAGAGGCGGCAGGCCAGCCGGTCGCCGTCGGCGGCATACTCGACGGTGAATTCGAGATCGTGCCAGCGCAGGACGATGGTGGCGTAGCGTCCGTCGCCGCTGTGGTGGCCGGGACGGACGGTGCCGCTGCGCCAGTCGAAGTGGTCGCGGTGTTCGCCCGTATCCAGATCGTACAGGCCGAATATGATGCGAACCCCGGAAGGCAAATGCACCGCTGCGTTGGTGTGTGCGACGTCCCAGGTGTTCCAGCCCGACGGGTGAATCATTCTAAATTTCTTTCATACAGATACATGTCTTAAAGTATAATGCGCTTAAATTGAATTATGCAAAAAAGAATCGCATGAATTAATTAGACGCGATTTGTGAAAACGTTATATTAGGAGAAGGATAATGATCCACACGCTGGTTCGACAGTTACGTTTTACACGGGGAAAATGGGTAAGCGCGTTCGACGGTGTTCCCGCCGAAGACGGCGAGCGCCGCCTGGGCCAGAGCAACAGTCTGAGCTGGATGGTGGCACATCTGGCCGCCCACGAGCAGCGGACCTGGGTGGAGTTGGCGCAGGGTCGGGTGATTGATGCGGCGGTGTACGCCTGCGCACCGGGGCAGCCGGCGACGGTCCCGCCGTATGTGGCGACCTGGGAAATCTGGCGCGAGGTGGTCGCCGCCGCCGATGTGTATCTGGATACAATCACGGACGCGGTCACCCGGTCCACGCTGCCGGATGGCCGGGAGACGGTCGGCACGATGCTGCTGCGCAACATTTACCATTACTGGTATCACCTGGGCGAGGTGCAGATGATCCGGCAGCAGATGGGTCACGGCGACCTGCCGGGGTTCGTCGGTCGCATGCCGGACGATTTGTGGTGAGGCACGGT
>CAYQJO010000241.1:0-4511 GCA_964417785.1 uncultured Anaerolineaceae bacterium
TGGCATTTCGATCTAATAATCCGCTTAATGGGCGCTGATGGTTGTTTGAAAGCGTGGTACGATATTGTTTTAATTTTGTTGAATGGGGACCACTATGGTTACTGCACAGATACAAACAGGCGCGGAAAACATCGTCTGGGACTTAACTCCCCTGTATCGGGGAATGGACGATCCGGCAATCGAAACAGACATGAAGAACCTGATGGCGCTGGTCGATGCCTTCGCTGAGCAATATCGCGGCAGAGTTGGGTCACTCTCGGTGGCAGAACTGGCCGAGGCGATGAAGCAGCAGGAACAGGCGATGGATCGCATGGGGCGGCTCGCCAATTTTGCCCGCCTGAACTACGCCACCGACACTGCTGATCCGAAACACGGTGCGCTGCTTCAGAAGATGACCGAGTTCGGGTCAGAACTTCAGCAAAAGACGGTGTTCTTTGAACTGGAATGGAACGCGGTCGATGATGACCGCGCTCGGACTCTGCTGGACGATCCAGCGCTGGCACTCTATCGCCATTATCTTGAAGCCATGCGCCGTTATCGTCCGCACCAGCTTGATGAATCGGAGGAGCGTGTCATCATCCAGAAGGATGTGACCGGCAACGATGCCTGGGGCCGTTTCTTCACCCAGTTGACCAGTTCCATGCGGTATGAAATGGATGGGGAGGAACTGACCCAGTCGCAGGTACTCGCCAAACTACATGACTCAAATCGTGAGATGCGCCGGAAAGCCGCTGAGGCCATGACGGTTGGTTTGCGCGGTAAGATGATGGAACTCACCTATATCTTCAATGTGCTGGCAGCAGATAAGGCCATCGAAGACCGGATGCGGGGTTACGAGACCTGGGTGTCATCGCGTAATCTGGCGAACAAAGCGCCGGATCAGGTGGTCGATGCCCTGATTGAGGCGGTTACATCGCGCTATGATCTGGTGGCCCGTCATTATCACCTCAAGCGCAAGGTCATGGGTTTGGATGAACTGACCGACTATGACCGCTACGCCCCCTTCCCGGCGGAGGAGAGCGACAAGGTGTATACCTGGGATGAAGCCCGCCAGATCGTGCTGGATGCTTTCGAGCAGTTCAGCCCGCGCATGGCTGAGGTTGCCCGCCGTTTCTTCGATGAAAACTGGATTCACGCGGCGCTGGCCCCCAACAAGCGCGGCGGGGCTTTCGCTGCACCGGTGGTGCCGTCGGTCCATCCTTATGTGTTCATGAACTTCACCGGCAGAGCGCGGGATGTGGCGACGCTGGCGCACGAACTGGGACACGGTATTCATATGTATCTTTCCGGCGAGGCCAACGGCATCTTCGCCCTGCACACGCCGCTGACGACGGCGGAGACCGCTTCCACCTTTGCCGAGATGCTGGTGTTCACCGACCTGATGCAGCGTGAGGAAAATCCAGAGGCGCGGTTGGCGATGCTGGCGGCCAAGATCGAGGATACCTTCGCTACCGTCTTTCGCCAGATTTCCATGAACCGCTTTGAACACGGTATGCACACCGCCCGCCGTGAGGAGGGCGAGCTGACAGCGGAACGCCTGAGCGCCATCTGGCTGGAGTCGCAGCGGGCCATGTTCGGTGACAGCGTGAATCTGCGCGATGATTATGGTCTGTGGTGGAGCTACGTGCCGCACTTCTTGCAAGTCCCCGGTTATGTCTACGCTTATTCCTTCGGTGAACTGCTGGTGCTGGCGCTTTTCAACCTGTACCAGGAGCAGGGCGAGGGCTTTGTGCCGAAGTACCTGGATGTGCTGGCCGCTGGCGACTCCGATTACCCGGACAACATCATGGCCCAGCTTGGCGTTGATCTCAACGATCCGGGTTTCTGGCATAAGGGCCTGGACGCTATCGAGAAGTTGATCGACCAGGAAGAATCATTGTCGGGAGACGTCTACGGCGTATAGGTTACTCGGTGGTCTGCTCGTCGTAAAAGGTATTCCACGCCTGCTGGAAGTCGTAAATCACACTGTCGGTCCCCGCCCGGAGTTCCCGGACTTCGGCGGGGACCAGCGCTTCCAACGCCTTTTGCACAAACCACATCATGGCGTGAGCTTCCAGGATGGCGTTATAGCGGTGGCCGGTCCAGGAAAGCCCGAAAAGACCGGTTAACGCCAATCCGATGACCAGCGGATGCCAGGGCGCATAGACGACGATGCAGCCGATGAGAAATGGCAGCAGAAAAATATCGAGCAGGTAACCGACATGAATTCGGGCGCTGAGGTCAATGCGGGTGATATTGTCGTTGAGCGCGGTAAAGGTCCCGGTCAGGACTGCTGATGAGCCGGTGCGCTTGCGATAATGCCAGCGGACCTTGCTGGTTGTAGTGATGCGGAAGCCATCGTCGCGGGAGGTAATCTGGTAACGGCGGCCTGATTCAAACAAGTTGCGCAGGTGCAGCCGTTTGGTACTCGGTTTGGCCGCTGTCTTGAGCGTACTCAGGCACAGCGCCGGAGTCGCCTGTACCATGAAGATGCCGGGACGGGCCACAAACCAGCTATGGTTCAGCAAAAACCGGATCATCCGCGCCCCTCGGCGACAATCACCGTCCGTTCGTCGTAGACGTTGCGCAAAAAATCGTAGTCGTCGCAGGTGATAAGGGTCAACCGGGCGGTGGTGGTCGGATAAAGTGGCGTCATATCGTCGGGCTGAACATTGCGAATCTCGATCACATTGTAATGGTATTCCCGGTCACGATACGTCAGAATAATGGGATCACCGGATGCGAGGGTATCCAGCCCTGCGAACACACCGCGCTGCCCGCTGCGCATTTCGACATGGCCGGAAAGCACCACATTTCCCGGTCCCATATCGACCCAGTTGGTCCCCTGCAAATGACCGACATTCATCCCCAACCGGGAAACATCCCAGCCACGATCCTGTAAGAAGACACGGATAACCGGCGCGTTAATCCCGGCGGCGGGGATAAACAACGAAGCATTCTCGATTGAGTTGCTGTGCGAGATAACCGCCGGTGTGGGTGGCGGCTCCGTCGTATTGACCCGTTCGGTCGGTGCGGCTGTCTGGATTACAGCGGGAACGGTCGGTCTGACCGTCGGTGTCGCCGGTACATCCGATACGGTTGGTTGTAATGTTTGCATCAGCCACAGCGTCCCACCAACCAGACCGATCAGGGCGGAAAATAGAACGATATTTCCCCACGTACTGCTGCGTCTTTTCACGCATGTCCCCCAATAAACGCTTGAATTTCCTGAGCGGCCCGGAAGAATGCAGCGGCCTGTTCCGTCACGTCCATATCGTTGAGCAGATTGCCGATGGTGCGCAGGAGTTCGGCCTGTGTGGGCAGGTCATTCAGGCTGCGAGCGATTTCGAGCGTCTCGCCATAAAGGGCCAGCGCCTTTTCGATGTGGTCGGGTGACCTCGTGCGTCTTGCCCGTTCCGCATGCAAATTGCCCATGATGCCCAATCGCAGCGCGAGTTCGCGCATATCGCCCATATCGCGCAGGAGTGTCACCGCCTCCGCGAAGTAGAACAGTGCTTTATCGTAATCGTTCAGCTTGACGTAGCTGTTGCCGACGTTGCTCAGCCGGGCGATCAAACCGCGCTGATCGTGAAACTCGCGTGCGATGGCGACCGCATCCATATGCAGGGGGATGGCTTTGTCTGATTGACCCATATCGTCATAAACGAGGCCCAGATTGCCTAACCAGATACCGCGCCCGCGCCGGTCGCCCACGCTTTCCGCCAGCGTCAGCGCTTCCTGGAGATACTCGACCGCGTCCCCGTAGCGGCCTATCTCGCGCAGGATGTTGCCCATATTGCCCATCAATCCGTTTTGTGTGAGCTGGTCGCCGCTCTGACGGGCAGCCCGCAGCGCCGCGTGGAAATGCTCCAGCGCCGCTTCTGGCTGGCCCAACCGGTAATAGGTCAGCGCCAGGTTGCCCAGATGGCGGCCCTCGGCCCCCACATCGCCGCTCTCGTGGGCGATCTGGACCAACTGCTTGAGGGAGTTAATAGCGTCCTGGAAATCGTCGTTTTGCAGCGCCAACCGGATTCGGCGCAGTAATTCGATCTGGTTCATCGTTGGTCATCTTCTGGCAGGGGTGGGACCGGTGGCCGCCGTCCTGGATTCCGTTTGATCGGGATATTGACGGTGAATAGCTCCTGGGTGGGGGTATCGGGTTCGTCATCGCCCGGTAGCTGTTCGATCTTGCCCCGCTGCTGCTCTGGCAGGTCCGCCGGACGTTGTGGCAGGCTGCCCATGATGGGCCGGTCGAAGGCGGTCAGCGATACGGTCCGCACCGATGAGCGCAAAATCATGTGCAATATCTGGACACCATTCTGGCGCAGGGCATTATAGGTACCGGGGTCCAGATCGGCGGCTTCCAGTTCGTCCAGGATCAAGTCCATAAATCCGCTCAATTCCAGATCGCTGACGGCGTGCAGATGCGGCTGGCGCAGCCCGACATATGGCACAATGTACCCGGCCAGGACCTCCATGATCGGTGTGGATTGGCCGCGCAGAAAGACCACCGGCGGGTCGTTGTTGTCGGC
>CAYQJO010000241.1:4611-6450 GCA_964417785.1 uncultured Anaerolineaceae bacterium
TAGTTGCAATCCTAACAACACCAGGACGCCCACCGTCAGATAGAGGATGCCGCGAGTGATCTGCTCATCCAGGTGGCGCAGCCGGTCAAAGACGATGACGATCACCGCCATGCTGCCGAGGAAGGCCCCGTAGAAGCTGCCCAGGAAGGCGACCGCCCAGAGGACCGACTCGTTCAGCGCCTCCACCAGCAGCGGCCCGGTCACAGTCCCCCAGAAGATATAAGGTCCAGGACTGAGCATGTTGATCCCGGCGGCCTGCATCAGGGTGCGGCGGCGCGATATATCGGTGGCGCTGGCGTCGTCGCCGATAAGTGCGCCCGAGCGCAGCGTTTTCCAGGTTCCCCAGGCCAGCCACAACACAAACAGTCCACCCGCGATGCTGATACCCCGCAGAATGGTGTCGGGAAGCTGGCCCAGCAGAAAGGCCATCACCAGGATGATGGGTGCGTCTGTGACCAGGGGCGAGAGAACGACCACCAGACCGCGCTGCCAGCCTTTGCCGAGTGTGGTGCTGATGAGCAGCGTTTGCAGCGGTCCCGGTGTGCTGGCGGCGGCAAAACCGAACCCGATTCCCTGTGTGATGAGTGCGATCATGATCCGGCCACCAGTTTAAGCTTGCGTTCGTGGCGCTCAAAGGCTTCCAACTGGCCGATTTCCACGCAATTACGCTCCTCGCTCGTAGTCACGCAGGGCAGCGGCGATTTCGCGCAGAATCTCCACACTGACGTATTCACCGACGCCCGCCGCCAGAAATGCGATGATGTAGGTGCCATCTTGCGTAGTCAGCACGCCAGCATCGTTAGTCACAACACCGATAGCCGAGTCCCGTTCGCGCAGTGCGCCGTCTTTGCCCATGTAGCCCTGGCCGAAAGCGCGTTCAATCGGGGATTGGAAACTGGTCGCCGGGATGGCGAACAAGTCTCTGGCGGTGGCAATGGCTTCACCGGCCCAGGCGAAATCAGTGAATGGATTGGTATAGAGAGCGGCATACCCGGTCGCCAGATCGGCTGCGGTTATGATGTTGTCCATCCGGTAAACCGCCTCGTTGATGCGCACCACGCGGGTTTCCGATGGCTCAAAGCGCGAATCGACCAGTTCGGCGGTGGCTGTGTTGGGGTAGTTCCAGCTATGCAGGCCGTTTTCCATGCCGATGATGTAGATCAAGAAATCGTTGAATTTCTCGATGGGGTTGCCATAAAACGGAATCCGCTCACCGACGTCGGCCAACAGCCGCGCCGTGAGAATGTTGTTGCTGAAAACGGCAGCCCGGTAGGCGGGCGAGTCTTCGCTAAGCTGCCATTCATCGGGTGGGGTGTGCATCAAATAGTACAGCACCAGCCAGAATTTGAAACAGCTTGCCACCGGATACAGCCGGTCGGCCCGTACCTGAATGGTGAAGAAGGTATAGCCGTCCGCCGGATCGATTTGGCGCAGTTCAAAGCCAATTGCCAGACTGCCAATGGCGGCCTGTATGCGCTCTTGCAAGCGGCGCACCCGCTGCGATGGCAGTGCGGGATCGGCTCGCAGCACCGGTGTCGGCAGCAGGGCCAGGAGCGCCAACGATTTGAGAAAAGCCCGCCGGTTCATCATCTTTTTTTGGCTTTTTGCCGCTCACGGTACCAGGCGTCGCCCGCCCATGCACTGAGAAGCTGCGGCAGTCCGTCGTAAGCCACATCGGGCCAGATGTCGTTGGCGGGATCGGTAAGCTCGTCGGGTGTCGTCACGCCGGTGAAGACCAGCGCCGTCGGCATACCGGCCCGCTGTGCGCCCAGAATGTCGGTGTTGAGCCGGTCGCCCACCATGAGGGTCTTTTCCGCCGGTGTCCCCAGAATATCGAGC
>CAYQJO010000242.1:0-6429 GCA_964417785.1 uncultured Anaerolineaceae bacterium
GCTGGTCTATGTGGGCGTGATAACCCTGGCGCTGGTGGCGGGGTCACTCTATGGTCTGGTATCGCTTCTGGAACGTCATCTGCTCACATGGCAGCAACGAAACCCATAGGCAACGTGTTTATAATGCTGTAACCGCGTTGTGCGGGCATTGTTTCAGAGATATTCGAGGAGAGAGTCAGGTGTCTGACATCAGTTTTGCCAGACGGGTTGTGATCGTCGTAGGCATCGGAGTGCTGGCGCTTGGCCTGTGGCAGTTGCGCAACATCGTTTTGATGATCGTCCTGGCGGTAATCATTGCCGTGTCACTGGATATGCCGACCAACAGGCTGCGCCGCATAGGTGTTCGCAATTCTCTCGCGCTGTTCTTGAGCGTCGCCGCTGTCTTCACGATGACATTCGCCTTCCTGGCCTGGATTATGCCGACGTTGGTGGTGGAGATGGCCGATGTATTATCCGAATTCCCTGACGCTTACGACACAGTGCGCGAACAATACAGCGAATGGCACAGCAACCAGACTAATTTCTTGCAGGAAATCCTGCCCACGCTGGACTTCGATAACAAAGACGTGCGCAATCTTCTCAGTGAACTGACTGCCTTCGCCCCCCCCCTGGCTGCTGAGATCGGTAACGCACTGGCCCAGAGCATCGCCAATCTCGGCATCATCATTGTGGTCGCCATCTTTCTACTGCTCGAACCCAAGAACTACGTCATCGGGCTGATTACACTCATACCGGAGCAGTACCGGGATCGTACACTAGAAATCCTGATCGAACTCCGTCTCACGGTCACGACATGGATGACCGCGCTGACCTTTTCCATCACCATCACCACCCTGCTGGTCTGGATCACCCTCGGCTGGCTCCTGGGTGTACCCAACGCGCTCGCTCTCGGTGTGATCGCCGGTGTCTCGACCATTATCCCCAATATCGGGGCCGTGATCCCGGTGATCCCGATTACCATCTTCACATTGGCGGATGACCCAGCCAAACTGCCGCTGGTCATACCTGCGTATCTGATGATTCAATTAACCGAATCCAACATCCTGACGCCATCCATCGTCAAACGTGAACTCAATATCCCGGCAGCGGCGGTTCTGCTCTTCCAGTTAATCGCCGCCTACCTGTTCGGATTCTTCGGCGTGCTGCTGGCTGTCCCCATGCTGGCCCTCATCATCACACTGGTGCGCGAATTGTATGTCTATGACACATTGGGCATGCGCGATGTCTCTATCGACATCGCCAACACACTTGACGGTTATGGCCTGAAGCTGGTCACAACCAGCGCCAACCCCGAAGACCCACAGGAATTGAAGATCATGACACAGACCTTCACCGTCGTGCGCGACCGGGCTGAATATGAAAACTATCTTGAGCAGCGGCCTGAAGACTGGCCGACCGATACCAAAAAGGAAGGAACCTCATGAGACGATCATTACTCGCACTCCTCTTGCTACTGGCGGGCAGCGTACAGAATAACGCTCAGGATGATGAAGACCTGCGCTTTTTTCTGTCATTCGTACCCAATATCCAGTTCGCGCCGCTTTATGTGCTGGATGCGGAAAACCTGCTAACCGGTTACACACTGGAATTCCAATACGGCGACGAACCCATCGGCGTGGACCTGATCGCCGCCGGTGAGATCGACTTCGGTGTGATTAGCGGCGAACAGATTATCCTGGCCCGTTCGGGTGAACGCCCGGTGGTCTACTTCTACGAGTGGTACCAGCAGTATCCAGTGGGCATTGTCATCCCGGATACGACCGCTGCCGAGACCGTCACCGATCTGGTGGGACAGCGTGTGGGCATTCCAGGGCGCTTCGGCGCATCGTATAGTGGGTTGACGGCCCTGTTGCAGTTCAACGGCCTGGAGGAGAGCGATATACGGTTGGAACCCATTGGATTCAACGCGCCGGACGTCATTTGTAATGCAGGTGGGGACGGTGTGGCCGCTGCCGTGGTCTATATCAGCAACGAACCACTGCAAATCGAACAGCGGGCCGCAGCCGGTGAATGCGGCGACATCCAGTCAGCGCGGGTGATTCCGGTAGCCGAATACGCCGACATGGTATCCAACGGACTCGCAGCCAGCGAGGACACCATCAGCAACCGTCCAGAACAGGTTCGGGCGATGACACTGGCGTTCGATACAGCCTTGCAGCAGGTCATCAACAATCCCGCACATGCCTATCTCACCAGCGAACGCTACATCGAGAATCTGCCGCTGGACGACGAACTACGAGCGGCACTGGAATCCGCCGCCGAACAGCAGGAGGTGTTTCTCAGCGATAATCCCGACCGGGAAGCGGTCGCCGCCAGCCGAGAAGCCCTGCTGGCCGAACTCGAAGCACAATTTGCGCCGGAACAACTGACACAGTTGCGCGTTCTGCTCGCCAGCATCAATTTGTGGGATGCGGATCAACTCGGTTATACCGATGCCGGATCGTGGACGGTGACACTGGACATTCTGCGCTCGCTGGACCTACTGGTTAACGACGATGTGGACCTGCACAGCGCATTCACCAATGACTTCTTGCCGGAGTAACAGTTTGCGCATCACCGCCGACAACCTGACCGTCGCTTTCGGCCCGGTAGCGGCTCTCGGTCCGGTCTCATTGGAGATCAAACCGGGTGAGTTCGTCGCCATCATCGGCCCCAGCGGGTGCGGCAAGAGTACGTTCATCCGTGTACTGGCAGGCTTGCAGCCCCCCACCGGCGGCCACGTTCGCCTGGACGACAGGCCGCTGGCGGGACCGTCTCCGCGTGTCGGACTGATGTTCCAGGACGCTAACCTGATGCCCTGGCGCACCGTCACCGATAACATCACGCTTCCGCTGGAACTTTCTGGCATGGGACGCACCCCACGCCAGAGAGCGGCACAAAAACTCATGCCGATCCTCGGTCTGGGCGGCTTTGAAAACGCACAACCTGCCAATCTATCCGGCGGCATGGCACAGCGCGTGGCGTTAGGTCGCGTGCTGATCCAGGACCCGGACCTGCTGCTGCTGGATGAGCCGTTCGGCGCACTCGACGCTCTGACACGGGAGCAAATCAGCCTGGACCTGCTGCGCATCCGCCAGCAGAAAACAGTCGTTACGGTGACGCACGACATCAACGAGGCGGTTCTGCTCTCCGACCGGGTGCTGGTGATGAGTCATCGACCGGGGCGCATCATTGGCGACCTCCCGGTACCGCTGCCGCGCCCACGCAACCTGAATCAGATGTACCAACCAGACTTCGTGGAGATGACGCGCCAGGTCCGCTCAGTTCTCAACCGTGCTTAAGTTATCGGCCTCAAAATCCAGCATGCGGAAGGTTTCAGCGTAGGGCAGGCCCACCTGCTTGCCCGCTTCCGCGCTCCAACGCTCGACCATCTCGACAGTCTTCTCGTCAACCTGAGATTGGTGGCAGCGCAGCGCGGCCTTCTTGCGATCTATGGTCGTGGAAATATCGACGGCGAGGTTATTGTGACCGTTACTGCTCAACACCAGATACAGACGCGATACCTTATGCGGTTCGTAGCCCTCAAACAAGAGATCGCGGAAAATCGGACGGGTTTCGGCGCTGGGAAAAGTCGCATACAGGGCCGCCTCACCCACCGCCCGGTGGTCGGGGTGGTTGATATAGTTCATATCGGGGACAATCACGGTGGTCGGGTCCAGCGTGACCACCACCTGCGGGCGAATCTCACGGATCAGGCGGGTTAAATCTTTGCGCAGCTTCATCGTTGGTTCAAGATGGCCGTCGGGATAATCCAGAAAGCGCACATCCTCCACACCGACGATCCGGGCCGACTCGGTCTGCTCGCGGCGGCGCGTGGCGATCAATTCATGAACATCTATATCGGGGGCATTGCTGCCAGATGAACTATCGGTGACGATGCAGTATGTCACCTGCGTACCGGCATCGGTCCAGCGGGCAACGGTCCCGGAAATCCCAAATTCAATATCGTCAGCGTGGGCGACAATCACCAGCACACGCTCTGGGGCATAAAAGTCTTCGCTCATGGCAGCTTCTCTTTCTTGATTCCGGCAAACGCCAGAACTGTAGCAGAGAAAGCTGAGCGGTGGCTAAACCGGAAGGATAATCCCGAAGGTGCTGCCCTGCCCCGGTACGCTGTGGACGGTCACCGATCCACCATGCGCTTCGGCGACCGTCTCGACAATCGCCAGTCCCAGTCCCGTGCCTTCGATGTCACTCTGGTCACGCACACGGTAGAAGCGCTCGAACAGGCGGGGCTGCGCCGAGACGGGGATACCGGGGCCGTTATCGCTGACCTCGATATGGACGCCCCTGTCATCGACATAGGCTCGCAGCGTGACCACTGCCCCATCTGGCGAATACTTAAAGGCGTTATCCAGATAATTGAGGATGGCGCGTTTCAACCAGTTAGCGTCCGCCTGAATCTGCGGCAGATCAGCGGGGATGTCTTCACGAAACTCATAGGAGCGCTCGCCGATCAACCCGACCACGTCCATAGCCGATTCGCGCAGCACATCGGCGAGCGCGGTCGTCTCCAGGTTAAAACGATGCCCGCTTTCAAGCTGTTCCAGTGCCAGCACATCCTCGATCATTGCCCGTATCCGATGGACTCCGCCCATCGCCAGATCGATAATCTCCTGGACTTCGGGGGTCACCTCACCGAGCATTCGTTTCATGATCACGAGGGCGTTCGTGGTGACGCTGAGCGGATTGCGCATATCATGTGCAGCAGCGCGGACAAACTGGGCGCGGGCAATCTGCTCCTCACGATGATGGGTGACATCCTGCAAAACAACCACCCAGCCATCATCATCGGTACTGGCAATCGGTGAGGCCAGAACAGCAATCACCCGCTGGTTCTCCAAGGTGATCTTGAACATATTGTCCAGTTCACGTGATTCCAGCACCTTGACCAGCGACGCACGGATGGGAATGGGCGCTTCCCGCAGCGGTACCCCCACAAGGTCGGTCTGTCTGACCCCCAGCATACGTTCTGCCGTACTGTTGACGAGGGTGATCCGGCCATTATCGTCTGTAGCGATAATACCGTCCGCCGATGAGTCCAGAATGGCCGCCAGCCGGTTTGCGTTGGCGCGGCTCTCCGTATAGAGCCGGTTATTTTCCAGCGCCACGCCGACCGTATCTGCCAGCACCCGCAGCACACTAACCGTATCGACGTCAAAGCCATCGGGTTTGCGGCTGAGAATACTCAAAATACCGACAATCTGGCCGCGTGAGTGCATCGGAGCCAGCGCAATCTCATCGTCGATCACCACGTCACTGGCGGTCAGAACCGCCTCGAACATTGCCTCGGTCAAGTCCAGTGGCGTTTCGGTCGCATCCGGGTCACGGTTGCGTCTTGCACGTAGGTCCAGCTTGCCAGTGGTGGTATTCATCAGACTTATGGCACCGGCCTGAGCATCCACGACATCCATAGCAACCAGCAGCGTCGCTTCCAGCATGGTATCCTGGTCGGAAGACATCACCGCGACAGACGTCACAGCGTGGATAGCGATGAGTTGGTTAGTCAGTCTAATTGATTGTGGTGGCACTGGAATTGGCTTTCATTGTTTAAGCTATTATACTGATTATACCTGAAAGGTGAATAATGACACTCGACACGAAAAAAATCCGACAAAACTTCCCATCCATCAGTATACAGCGTGTGTTTCTGGATAATCCCGCCGGAACACAGGTACCGCAGGGCGTGATTGACGCCGTTTCCAATTACTACACCAGCATGAACGCCAACGCTGGCGGCACCTTCGCCACCAGCCAGCGCAGCGACGAGATGGTCCAATCCGTGCGCCAATCCATGGCCGACTTCCTTCATGCCAGCCGTCCGGAGGAGATTGTCTTCGGCCCCAACATGACCACCCTGAACTTCAATCTCAGCCGCGCCCTGGCGAAGACACTGAAACCCGGTGACGAGATCGTCCTGACCCGTATGGACCACGACGCCAACATCGCGCCCTGGCTGCTCATCGCGGAGGATCACGATCTGGTCGTGCGCTGGGTGGATATTGATCCGTCGAACTGCACCCTGGATATGGACTCGCTGGAAGCCGCACTGACCGACCGTACACGCATCGTCGCCACCATTCATGCCTCCAATGCCGTCGGCACCATCAATCCGGTTAATCAGATTGCCGAGATGGCGCATGCTGCTGGTGCCTACTTTGTGGTTGACGCTGTCCAGAGTGCGCCCCATATCCCCATCGATGTGCAGGCGATTGACTGCGACTTCTTACTATGTTCGGCCTACAAGTTCTTTGGACCGCACATTGGTATTCTGTGGGGGCGCTACGAACTGCTGGAATCGCTGCCGGTCTACAAGGTGCGCCCGGCCAAAGACAAACCGCCGTATCGTTGGGAGACCGGCACACCCAGTTTTGAGACCATCGCCGAGATCGGAAGAGCACACGTCTGAACTCCAGTCACGTGAAACGA
>CAYQJO010000243.1:0-6402 GCA_964417785.1 uncultured Anaerolineaceae bacterium
ATGCCGTCCCTACCCACATTTCGTAGGGACGCGATTTTTCGCGTCCGCCGTGTTTTTTGGAAACGCCTTAATCATCGTTTGCGCAGCCAGCTTAACACCGAATCCGCCAGCCGTCCGATCTCCGATCCCGGCGTGTTGGCCGCCAGACAGCCATCGAAGGTGGCCTGAAGTGCTTCGCGGTCAAGCTCGCCGTGTGAGCCGATGACCACCAGTTGGCTGTGCGCCAGATCGCTGCCCCAGGGCGGACCCCAGGTGAGGTTGGCCCGCTTACCGACCACCTGCAAGATTCCGCGCCGGTCGGGATCGTCGGCCAGGAACAAGACGCCTTTGGCGCGATAGATGCTGGTCGGCAGCTTCTCGATGGCGCGTTTCGTCGCTTTGAACGAGAGCGGTTGGGCGCTCTGCCAGCTCCAGGTGTCGAAGATCATGCTGTGATCGTGGTGGGCGTGGTCGGTCTCGTCACCGCTGTGGATGTGGATTTCGTGGCTTTCCCGATTCGCCATCCGCGCCGGGTCGAACTGGCCCACACCGAGCAGCAGTTCCAGCGGGATATCGGCCTGCACTGCTTCCAGGATGCGGGCGTCCTTGATGATGCTGCGCACCCATTCCTTGACTTTTTGCAGGCCGTCGGCGGACACCAGATCGGCCTTGTTGACGATCACGATGTCGGCGGCCCCCACCTGTAGCACCGCCAGGACCTCGTTATCGCGTTCCAACGAAAGCACCTGTTCGGCATCGATAATCGTCAGCACACTATCGACCATAACCACGCTGCTCAGTTCCGGGTTACGGAAAGTCAGGGCGATTTCCAGCGGGTCGGACACGCCGCTGGCCTCGATCAAAATGTACTCCGGCGGATCGGGCCGCCGCACCAGGTCCAGCAGTGCGCCGATCAGGTCGCCGCGAATGGTGCAGCAGATGCAGCCGTTCGATAGGCTGACCGTATCCGCGTCCACATCGACCACAAGCTGGCTGTCGATGTTGATGGAGCCAAAATCGTTGACCATGACGGCCACCCGCAGACCGTGATCGGCATGGAGAATGCGATTGAGCAGGGTGGTTTTACCGGCACCCAGGAAGCCCGTCAGGATGGTTGTGGGAATGGGTTTTTTTCGTGTAGTCATATACATTGCCAGATAAATCCGATAGTAATCCGTCGGACGCCAAGAATGGCGTCCCTACCCACGAAGCGCCGCGTATGTCGTAGGGGACGGGCATGCCCGTCCCCTACGTCGGTCGAATCGCCAGCCGGATCGCCGCCGACGGCTGCTTTTCCTTCAGGGCGAAAATCACCCGCTGCACATCTCGCGCACCGGTCGCAATATCGACGTTTTCCACCGTATCCACGCTGACCGATACCGCTGCCGCGTCAAATGCAACTGTGAGCGCCGCTTTGTCTCCGGTGAGCGTGACGGTGCCGTTACCGGTTTCGACGGTGCCGAAGGTGGTCAGCACGCTTTCCAGTTGGCCGGGAACGCTGGCGAAGATGGCTTCGTCGATGACCTCCACCCATGCCTGTGCCTCGCGGTGGAGTGTGACCGTGCGCACCAGCGACTCCAGGTCGGCCTCGGCAGGGTAGGCGGCTTTCATCTCCAGTTTGAGAACATCGGCGGCGTCCGTTGTGGTGTGGGCCAGCACATCGGCGCTGAACATGCGTCCGGCTCCCTGCTGCTGGCCGTTGGGTACCGGCACCGAATGCCCGAACGACTGGTTGACCAGGAAGGTGTAACGTTCTTCGGCGAAATACTGGCGGGTGTAGGTGCCGCGTCCGATGTCGGGGATGACCGATTCGCCCTTCACATGGACGATGATATTGCCCACATCGTTCTGGTTGTGCATCTCCTCGTTATGACCGCCTTTGGCCGCCAGGATCAAGCCATCGGGGTCGGCGGGGTTAGCTCGTGCGATCATCCAGTGCATTTCGCCGAACCAGTTGTGCGCGTCTGGAATGTGGTCTTCGGCTGACGGCTCGACCGTCCAGAACAAATCACGAATGGCCCAGACAAGCTGCTGGGAATGGTGGTGGTTCTGGTCCATTTCCAATTTGAGCAGGTCGGGCAGGTCCAGCCGCTGCGCGAGGAAGCCAAGCAGCGACGGCGGGAAGCTTACCGTCGGGTCGCAGTCGGAGAAGTTGACGTAATAACCGTGACTCAGCGGTGTGCGCAGCGGAAACTGCGCAATATCGCGGATGAGCTTGCTGTCCAGGAAGTTGACGCGCCGGTTGGTTCGCTGCTCCACCAGATGGGCCAGCATGACGTAATTGCCGAAGCCGTAACCCCAGTAACCGGGACCTTCGGTCGAGCCGCCGTCAGCGTCGAAGGTGTCCAGGTAATCGTCCAGTGAGCGAGCCGCCTTGTGGATCATCTGCGCCAGTTGGGCCGTGTCGTCTTCCAGGTAGAGGGCCGCACCGGCGACACCCGCGTTGCAGACTGCCGTCCAGTTGTTGACCTCACGCTCCTGGGTGTTATACAGCCACCAGAAGTCATGCCGGGTGAGATAGGGCGTAAACAGGCGTGTTTCGCACTCATGGCGGATGCGTTTGCCCAGCGATGGCTCCAGAGTCTCACCCAGCAGATGATCGACCTCTGCCAGCATGTGGCCGGTCATGGCCGCGCCCAGGTCAATGTAGGGGTAATCCACTTCGGGCAGCACCGAGCGGTTGTACTGATGTGCCGGATAGACCCAGGAGCTTTCCTCGCAGATGGCCCAGGCGTAATCCATGATGGGATCGAGGAAGCGGCCTTCGTATTCCAGGCACTCGGCCAGCACCAGCGTTGTTAGACGGGTACGGCGTTCGTCCATCGGTTTTTCGTAGCGGGGCCGGTTGCCGGTGCGCACGCAGTCGAGATACAGGCTGGCGGGTAACACCGGGATGGGACTCGTGGCGGCTTTTTCTGCGTCAGCGAGAATCGACTGCACCATCACCTCACCGAGTTTGTGGTGGACCGCCTCCCAGGCGGCACGGTCGGCGGCGGTGGGGAAGGGCGGTGGTGGCGATTCTTCCCGCAGTGCAAACTCAATATCTTTTGCGTTATATTTGTAGAGCAAGATCAAGGCTCCAATTTAAACCAGTAGTCGCACAACCATAGCGCGTTTCCCCGGTAGAGGGAAGAGGAGTTCATTCATGAGTCCACTTTTTGATGACAATCAGCTTATTTTGTTTCAGGGCGACAGCATCACCGATGCCGGTCGCAGCCGTGACGATCTCAAAGATATGGGACACGGTTACGCCGCCATCGCGTCGGCCTGGTTTTCCGCCACCTATCCGGAAAAGCGGGTCCATTTTCTCAATCGGGGTGTCAGCGGCAACCGCGTGGTCGATCTACGCAGCCGCTGGGAGGAGGACACCATCGCTCTCAAGCCGGATTGGGTGTCTGTGTTGATCGGTATCAATGACACCTGGCGGCGCTACGATAGCAACAGTATCACCACAACTGAAGCCTATCACGCCAGTTACCTCGACATCTTGCAGCGGGCCAAAGCCGCCGGTGCCAGACTCATCATCTGTGAGCCGTTCATGCTGCCGACCCCGCCCGACCGCATCCGCTGGCGTGAGGACCTGGACCCCAAAATCGGTGCGGTTCGCCAGCTTGCCCGCCAGTTCGACGCCATATATGTGCCGCTGGACGGCGTGTTCGCGGCGGCATCAGCCCGGCGTGAGTCGGATTTCTGGCTGCCGGACGGCGTTCACCCGACGCCCGCCGGTCATGCCCTGATCGCGCAGGCCTGGCTGATGTCGGTTGGTGCTTTATGATGACCCCAAGAGAACGCTGGGAAACGGTTCTGCGCCGCCAGACACCCGACCGGGTGCCGATGGACATCTGGGCCACCGACGAAACCTGGAATAAGCTGCTGGCCCATTTTGGTTATGACGACCGCTGGCAGGTCATCGAACGGCTGAATATCGACTTTGTGGTCAGCGTGGGACCGGAGTATGTCGGCCCGCCGGTGGCCCCGGATGCCGATATGTACGGTTGTCGCTACCGTGACATCGAATACGCGGGCGGGACCTACCGCGAATGTGTCACGCATCCGCTGGCCGCCTACAACACGGTCGAGGAGATTGATGAGCATTTCACCTGGCCCTCGCCGGACTGGTTCGATTACAGCGTCATCGCCGATCAGGTACGCGATGTCCACGATTACCCCATACGCGGCGGCGGCTCAGAGCCGTTTCTGATTTATGCGCGTTTGCGTGGTCTGGAACTGGCCTACATGGACCTGATGGACAACCGCCAGATGGTCGATTACTGTCTGGATAAGCTGTTCGACTTCGCTTACGAGAATACCACCCGCATCTACGAGCAGACGCCGGTGCTGTTCTCCTATGTCGCTGAAGATTTCGGCTCGCAGGAGAGTCTGTTGTTCTCGCCGAAAGTCATCCGTGAGGTGTTTATCCCGCGTATGAAGCGCATGATCGATCTGGCGCACGAGTCCGGCGCGTATGCCTTCACCCACAGTGACGGTGCCATCCGTCCGATCATCACCGATTTTATCCAGATGGGAACCGATATTCTGAATCCGATCCAATGGCGCTGCAAAGGCATGGAGCGGCAGAGTTTGAAAGCCGATTTCGGTGATAAACTGGTCCTGCATGGGGGTGTCGATAACCAGGAGACGCTGGTTTACGGCACAGTGGATGATGTCTGGCGCGAGGTTCAGGATAACATCAGCACCCTCGGACCCGACGGTTACATTCTGGCCCCCTGTCACAATATTCAGGTGGTCAGTCCGGTTGAAAACATCATTGCCATGTATGAAGCGGGACTCGAATACGGACGTCTTTAAACAACGGCGAATTTATGGCATCTCTCATCCAGAACACCCAACTGCTCGCACCCGATTTTGATTTCACATCGGAAGAACGCACCATCCTGCGTGATCTGGCCGCCGAGGTCGCTGCGCTGGCGGCCCGCCCAGAGGAAACTGAGAAAGCTGATTTGTGGCGGCGGCACAATGACCTCGAACCCACGCGCCCGCTGGTTTTCTGCGATCCGGAGAACAGTTGGGGCGAGATTATCCCGCCCGATTCGCTGCGCTGCCAGTCGGACATCGCTCGCAAATGGGAGACGGCTCTGCGCAAGGAGGTCTTCTGGGGAACGTGCATGCAAGACGACCGCGTGATCGAGCCGTACTTCAATGTCGAACATGTGCGCTCCCTGCCGGACTGGGGTTTGGTGGAGACCAAATTCGGCGGCGAGGCCGGTGGGTCCTACATCTGGGACGCGCCGGTCAAGTCCTGGGATGATGCGGAAAAGCTGCACGCGCCGGTCATCCGGGTAGATTTCGCTGCGACCGATCATCTGCGTGATCTGGCCGGCGATCTCTTCGGTGATCTGCTGACGGTGCGGGTCAAAACAAGTTGGTGGTGGAGCCTGGGCATGACGTGGCAGCTTGCCAATCTGCGCGGCCTGGAACAGATCATGTTCGACCTGATCGACGATCCCGACCTGATTCACCGGCTGATGGCGATCCTGCGCGATGGCACGCTGGCAATGGTCGATGCTCTGCAAGAGTGCGGCCTGCTGTATCGCAACACCGGCGGCACCTATGTCGGGTCGGGCGGTTTCGGTTGGACCAATCAACTGCCGCCGCCGGATCACACCGGCCCGGTGCGGACCCAGGATATGTGGGGCTTCACCGAAAGCCAGGAGACGGTCGCCATCTCGCCGCGCATGTTTAAGGAGTTTATCTTTCCGTACCAGTATCCCATCATGGAGCGCTTCGGGCTGACCTGTTATGGCTGCTGCGAGCCGCTGGATAACCGCTGGAAGTATGTGAAGGACTTTCCCAACCTGCGCCGGGTGTCGGTCTCGCCCTGGGCCGACCGCGCCTTCTTCGCCGCACAGCTTGAAGACCGCTATGTCTACTCCATGAAGCCCAATCCGACCGATGTGGCGATGGATCACTTCGATGAAGATCACATCCGCCAGATTATCCGCCGTGATCTCGAATTAACACGCGGCTGCCATGTCGAGATGATTCTTAAAGACACCCACACCATCCGCAACCAACCGGAGCGTGTCACGCGCTGGGTGGCAATCGCGTTGGAGGAAGCGGCGCGCCTCTAAGGCTTTTCAAGAAAATACATAGTATTCTGTATTTCTGCGGACGGCAATAATGCCGTCCCTACCCACAAACATGGTATCTATTCACGTATCCGTGACATTTTCGGACGCGCCTTTGCGCGTCCCTACAGGATGACCGCGTAGGGGACGGCCCGCGTGCCGTCCTGCCACGACGCCAACCGCCGTAGGGACGCGATTTTTCGCGTCCGCCGTGATCTTGGAAATGCCTAAGCCGCCGATGTCGGCAGCCGCACTTCAAACACGGTGCCGCTGCCGGGTGTACTCTCGACGGTGATGGTGCCGCCATGTATTTCGATGATGCGTTTGGCAATGG
>CAYQJO010000244.1:0-6396 GCA_964417785.1 uncultured Anaerolineaceae bacterium
TGCACGATGTAGCACGGCACGCAAAGGTTTCAATCAAGACCGTATCGCGTGTCGTCAACAACGAAGATCGAGTCAAAGACTCCACGCGCCAGCGCGTGCTGGCCGCTATCGAGGAGTTAGGCTACCAGCCGAATATCCTGGCGCGTGGATTGGTACAACAGCGCAGTTTCACTATCGCGGTCGTCTCGTGGCGGCTGGATAAGCCGGCACCGTCGCATTTTGTCATGGGCGTGGAAGAAGAGACCAACCGCCTGGGGTACTCGATCATGTTGACCCTGCTGCGTGCGCGTGATGCAGAACGGGTCGATGTTGTCCTGAACAATCTGATCTCGCGGCAGGTGGATGGCATCATCTGGCATGTGCCGAAGGTCGGTTCCAACCAGGACTGGATCAACAAAGAGCGTCTGATGCAGCTTCCTCCGGTGGTTCTCAACAGCCTGCCCAACAATGAAGTCACGACGGTCTCGATTGATAACTGTCATGGCGCGAAGGTTGCCGTCCAGCATTTGCTTGACCAGGGTTGGCGGCGTATTGGCTTTGTTTCCGGCCCGCTGGACAACCCGATTTATACCGAAAAGCTGCGCGGTTGGCGGGATTGCCTGCAAGAGAACGGCATCGAACCCGACGATACCCTCGTCAGTGAGGATCATCACAGCGTACAGGGCGGTGATCTTGGGGCGCAGCGGCTTCTACAAGCGGCTCCCGATGTTGATGCGGTTTTCGCTGGCAATGACTGGATGGCGCTGGGGGCGATGGCTGCTTTTCGCAGTGCTGGGCGCAAGATTAACTGCGACTACGGCATGATTGGTTACGGCGATCATGCAGAGTCGGGGTATTTCATACCGCCGCTCTCGACCGTCCATCAAGATATTTTTGAATTGGGACAGCATGCCGTCCGACACTTAATCGAAATCATTGATGCCCGGCTAAATCCGGACAACGGTCACGTCGAGACGAAGTTGACCGTTCTTAAACCTCGTTTGGTTGTACGTGAGAGTTCACTTAAGTATGGAACCATTACTTGAAGTTTCGCATTTACAAAAATTTTTTCCTATCAAGCAAGGCTTGATCGGTCGTACTGCTGGTTATGTGCGGGCGGTAGACGACGTGAGCTTCACCATCAACTCTGGTGAAACACTCAGCCTGGTAGGTGAGAGCGGTTGTGGCAAGACCACAACCGGCCAGGTGGTGGTCCGTCTGCAAGACGCCACCTCCGGCGACATCTGGTTCAACGACAGCGACATGGGACGGGTCAATGTGGTTAATGCCAACCGGACCCAGCTCAAAACGCTGCGCCGGAATATGCAGTTGATCTTCCAGGACCCGTTTGGATCGCTGAATCCACGCATGACACTGCTGCAGATTGTGGGCGAGTCGCTCCATGTAAATAAGGTGATGCGCGGGCAGGCACTCAAAGACCGGGTGGCCGAACTGCTGGAAGTCGTCGGCCTGCGTCCGGAGTACATGAACCGCTATCCGCACGCTTTTAGCGGCGGCCAGCGCCAGCGGATTTGTATCGCTCGCACGCTTTCCATGAACCCCCAGTTGATTGTCTGCGACGAACCGGTATCAGCGCTGGATGTGTCGATCCAGGCTCAAATTTTGAACCTGCTGAAAGACCTGCAACGCCAGTATGGATTGACCTATTTGTTTATTGCCCACAATCTCACGGTTGTGCAGCATATCAGCACCCGTGTGGCTGTGATGTATGTGGGACGGATTGTGGAAATGGCGGAGACCAAACGCCTGTTCCATTTCCCCAAACACCCGTATACCGAGGCACTGCTCTCGGCGGTGCCGAACCCGAATCCGTTCTACAAATCAGAACCGCTAATTCTGCCCGGTGAGGTCGCGGATGCGTCGAACCCACCGCGAGGCTGTTACTTTCATCCGCGCTGCCGCTACAAAACCGATATTTGCGAGCAGGAGACACCGCCGCTCGCAGAAGTCGAACCGGGACATTACGTGGCATGTCACTGGGCTAAGGAATTAGTCCTGGCAGGCGTCAAGTCGGTTGCGATGGAGCCTGCCTCAGTATAGGCGAAAGGAGGGTTGTCTGAAACAAACCATAGTTTACTTTGTCGATAGTGATTACTTTAGCTAACGAGGTGAATTTCTATGACTAATAAAGGGATTTCTCGCCGAGAGTTTCTGAAGATCAGTGCTGCCACAACTGGCGCTGCCGCCATGGCATCGATCTCACCGAGCCTGCTGAGTGCGCAGGACATGACCTACAACGAAGCGCCCATGCTGGCCGAGATGGTCGCCGCTGGCGATCTGCCGCCACTGAATGAGCGCCTGCCGCTGAACCCCAAAGTCCAGCCGGTTTATGACTCCATCGGTCAGTACGGTGGCACCTGGCGTCGCGGCTTCCGGGGCGCGTCGGATCGTTTCGGCGTGCATACCACCCTGGCCGACCACCTGCTGGAAATGTACCAGGAAGATGGCGGCGACCTCACATTGATTCCCAACGTTGCTGAGAGCTACGAAGTCAACGATGACGCGACCGAGTTCACCTGGAACCTGCGCGAAGGCCACAAGTGGTCGGACGGCGTGGAACTCAGTTCGGAAAACGCCATCTGGTGGTATGAAAACGTCCTGCTCAACGAGCAGATTGCTCCTAACCAGCGCTACGATAACGTGCGCCAGCAGCAGAATCTGACCGGCATCACTGCTAACGGCCAGTGGTCGTTCATCACCAGCTACAGTGTTCCCAACCCGACTCTGCCGCTGGGTGTGGTTCGTGGTGAAGCCTGGGGCCTGATCGGTGGTCTGAACTTCATGGTGCCGCACCACTACCTGCAGGACTACCATGCTGACTTCGTGGAAGCCGATGTCCTTCAGGAAGTTGTGGACAGTTTTGACCTTCAGACCTGGGAGCAGTTGTGGCTGCAAGGCCCGATTGCCTTTTTCATCAACAACCCCGACCTGCCCATTGTGGGTGCCTGGCCGGTGACCACCCCGGTCCCGACCGATCAACTGGTGCAGACCCGCAACGCCTACTACTTCCAGGTGGACGAAGAGGGCAACCAGCTTCCCTATATCGACCGCATCACCCATACGCTCTACGAGAACCAGGAGAGCTTCAACCTCCTGGTGATCTCCGGCGAAGTTGATGTGCAGTTCCGCCATGTACAGCTTCGCGACTTCCCGCTGCTCAAAGAGAACGAGGAAGGCGGCGACTACACGGTCAAGGTGTGGATCAGCGACAGTACCAGTGGTTACAGAATCAATCCGGAGCCGCGTAATGACGACGGCGAGATCATCGAAGAGCAGGCGGTCATCACCCGTCAGGCTGATCTGCGCCGGGCGCTGTCGCTGGCGATCAACCGCGAGGAACTCAATCTGGTGGTCTTCAACGGTCTGTCCAATCCGAGTGGTTGGGGTCCGATCCAGGGTTCGCCTATCTACGATCCCAAGTACGATCAGATGTGGGCGGACTACGATCTGGATCGCGCCAACGAACTGCTGGACGGCATCGGCCTGGACCAACGTGATGGCAATGGTTTCCGCCAGCGGCCCGATGGTGAGACATTCGTCCTGCGTATGGACGTGGACGCCAGCCCCGGCACCGCCAACTCGGATATGCACGAACTGGTACGCGGCTACTGGGAAGCCGTCGGTGTCCGTACCGTCATCAACCCGATGGAGCGCTCACTGCGCGAAACCGTCCAGTTCAGCTATCGCTGGTCGGTGATCCTTAGTGGTGCCAGCAACACCTCGGTGCCGCTGTCGTTCGATCTATACCATGAGGGTCCTGGTGGCGGCTACCGCAACTGGCGGGACGATCCGTCTGACCCGCTGGCAGCCGAACCGCCGGCGGACAGCCGCTTTATCGAGATGATCCAACTCATTGAAGAAGCGTACACCATGACCGACTTCGATGCCGCCCATGCCAAGCTGCAAGAGGCGATGGACATCTTTTACGACGAGGTCTACGCCATTGGTACCGTCGGTGGTTCATCCGTACCGGTGGTGGTGAGCAACCGGGTGCGCAATGTCCCGGATTCGATCACGCAAGCCAATGCGCTGATGCAGATCAACAACGCGCAGCCGCATCAATTCTGGATCGCTGAGTAAGCCTGACTAACTTGCTGCCGGGTGTGCGTCTGCCGTACACCCGGCAGTTCTTAGGAACCGGGCTGCATCGCATCGATTCTGCTGGGGATTTGCCGCTGGAAGAACGTCTTCTGGCAAAATAATGTTTGTTCCGAGGGTTTGTAGATGACAACCTATATTTTCCGGCGTGTGCTGCTGGCAATTCCGACTCTAATCGCTATCACGGTCATGTCATTTGTCATCATCCAACTGCCGCCGGGTGACTTCCTGACGTCCTATATCGCTGAGCGGCGGGCCATTGAAGGCGACGCGGCTGCTGATGCACTCAACGAATTGGTCGATCAGCTTCGGACGCGGTATGGATTGGATGAACCACTCCATGTGCAATATTTCAAATGGATTAGCAACATTTTGCTTAAGGGCGACTTCGGTTACTCATTTGAGCAGCAGCAGCCGGTCTCACGATTGATCTGGGAGCGCCTGGGCCTGACATTGATCTTGACCAGTTCCACGCTCGTGTTTACCTGGCTGCTGGCGATACCTATCGGGGTGATCTCCGCCACGAAGCAGTATTCGTGGCAGGATTACCTGTTTACATTCATCAGTTTCGTCGGTCTGGGGGTGCCGAACTTCCTGCTGGCGCTGATTCTGATGTACATTGCCTTCGCCTATTTTGACGTGACCATTACCGGCCTGTTCTCATCAGAATATATAGGCGCTCCCTGGAGTATCGGCAAAGTCCTGGACATGCTCTCACATATCTGGGTGCCGATCATCGTTCTGGGTGTAAGCGGCACTGCCGGGTTGATTCGCACCATGCGGGCTAATCTGTTGGACGAACTCAACAAACCGTATGTGGATACGGCGCGGGCAAAGGGCGTCAAGGAAGCACAGTTGATCTGGAAGTACCCGGTGCGCATCGCTCTGAATCCGTTCATCAGTTCGATTGGCTGGGCATTGCCCCGGCTGGTCTCCGGCGCGACTATCGTCTCGATTGTGCTGAGCCTGCCAACGACCGGTCCACTGCTGCTGCGTTCGCTGCTCTCGCAGGATATGTTTCTGGCCGGGTCATTTGTGTTGATGCTGAGTGTGCTGACCGTGATCGGGACGTTGATCTCCGACATTCTGCTGGTCATGCTCGATCCGCGCATCGCTTATCAATAGGGTAAATTGTTATGGCCGAAGAAATCAGACAGCCTGTAGAGGCACTCGATCCCGAAGAAGACTCCGCCGATAAGTTTCATGCGGCGTCGCAGTGGCAGTTGATGTGGTGGCGGTTTATCCGGCATCGTCTGGCGGTTATCAGTTTGTTTGTGGTCCTGTTTCTGTATTTTGTGGCCGGTTTTACTGAGTTCCTGGCACCCTATGACCCGAATGTGTATTTCGCCAATTACACGCAGATGGCACCACAGCCCATCCGGTTTGTCGATCACGAAGGCGATTTCTCCTTGCAGCCGTTCGTTTATGGTCGTACCCGTGAGCGCAACATGGAAACGCTGGCATGGATTTACTCGGACGATTACGAGCAGAAGTTCACCTTGCGTTTCTTCGTGCGCACGGGCGAACCCTATGAGATGTGGGGCGGCTTGATCGAAACCGATCTGAAGTTTTTTGGTGTTACAGGGGAAGACAATAACGTCTTCCTCATCGGTACCGACCGCCTTGGCCGTGATGTGCTGTCGCGTATCCTTTACGGTACCCGCATCTCCATGTCGATTGGTCTGGTCGGTGTGACGCTGAGTTCCGTGTTTGGCATCTTCCTCGGCGGCATTTCGGGGTATTTCGGTGGCTGGATCGACCTGTTCATCCAGCGCATCATCGAGTTTCTACAATCCATCCCGACCATTCCGTTATGGATGTCGCTGGCGGCGGCTATGCCGCTGGAATGGAGTCCGATCCGCGTCTACTTCATGATTACCGTCATCCTGTCTCTCATCGGTTGGACCGGTCTGGCGCGGGTGGTCCGGGGGCGCTTCCTCAGCCTGCGCGAAGAGGATTTCGTTAAGGCGGCTCGATTGGCCGGTTCGGGCGAAATGCGCATTATTTTCCGCCATATGCTGCCGTCGTTCTTGAGCCACATCATCGCCTCGCTGACCCTGGCAATTCCGGCGATGATCCTGGCGGAGACCTCACTCAGCTTCCTGGGTGTGGGTATCCGATCACCGGCGGTCAGTTGGGGGACACTGCTGCAAGAAGCGCAGAATCTGCGCACGGTCGCCAACGCACCCTGGCTGCTGACTCCGGCGATTCCGGTGGTCATCTCCATCCTGGCGTTTAACTTCCTCGGTGATGGCATGCGCGACGCAGCAGACCCGTATTCAAAGGTGTAATGATGGA
>CAYQJO010000245.1:0-6356 GCA_964417785.1 uncultured Anaerolineaceae bacterium
GCGTGAACGCATTCACATAGCCGGCGACCGCTCCGCTGGCATCGCCGAAATCGTGGTTGCCCCAGCGTTTTCGGTCGAATCCCTCCCTGGGCAACCGTTTCGCCGTTAGGTTCCGAGATAGGTTTTCCACTATGATTTACACAACAGGATCATTCAATGACTGGTTTTTGCCATCCCATGACGAGCTCTACGAGATGTTTCTGCACCGCGATTCTATTGGAGGGTTCCAGGCAGCTTTGTATTGGTCTTCCACAGACGATACCGCTTCCAACGCGTGGGCGATGGAAGCGGAGTCCGTCCTATCCGGGCATTCTGACGTGGGCCGGGTCAAACAGCGTTTCCTGGTTAAATATGATATACAGGACGAACGGACTTTTGTTGCTTGGGCTGGTTGCATTCGCAATGACCGGGTGACCCGTGGCTTGTCCTTCGTCAGTTCAGCATTGGTGAAACCGGACCTGTCGTCTCTCGATGAGCTTCAGGAGATGTACGCGCAGCGGGACGTTCTCATTGGTCTTCAAGACGCATTTGTATGGAGTTCAACAGAGATCGATTCCGATAACGTACACACGGTGAATCTCACCTCCGGGCAAAATCCACCTACGGATAAACTGGATTTCAACAGTGTCAGACCAATTCGGGCGTTTTGAAGAGTGTTCGAATACTCTGGATAAAACAGCGCCGTTTTACGTTTTCGGCCAATTATTCTTTGCATAATACGAAATCATGGTATATCCTTGCTTTCCAAGGAGGATCAATCATGAAGAAAATGAATGTATTGATTGCATGTGTGCTTGTTCTGGTGGTTGCCGGTATCGGTTTTGCCTCGGGTGCCCAGGAGTCTGGTGGGGATGAGCCGATGTCAATAAACATGAGCTACAACGGACCGCCGGACGTTGAAAAGAATGCGGTTCATCTCTTTGCAAGTGAATTCAAAGAGCTTGTCGAAGAAAAGACCGATGGTACAGTGGAGATTACGCTCTATCCCAACAGCCAGCTTGGTGACGAAGAGCAGCGTATGGAACAGGCGATGAACGGTCCTATGTTCAACGTCGCATCCTATGCCGGTGTAGGACCGGTCTTCCCGGAACTGTTTGCTGCAAGTATTCCGTTTATGTTTAATGACTTCAAATCCGCTCGTTACTTTTTTGACGATAGCGAGTACTGGAGTGAAGCGCAGCAGGCTTTCCGCAGTCGTACCGGTGTCGAGCTGGTAGCAGCGGTTGAAGAAGGTGGCTTTCTGGCTTTCACCAATTCGGTAAGACCTATCAGAAACCCGTCGGATTTTTCCGGGCTTAAGTTTCGTGCAATGGATGAGAGTCAGGTAGCGCTGTATCAGGCGTTCGGCGCGTCGGGAACCCCGATTCCGTGGACCGAAGTGTACATGGCTCTTCAGACCAAGGTTGCTGACGGTCAAATGAACCCACCGATGTACATCATCATAGGCAGTCTCTATGAGGTGCAGAAGTACATGACAAACGCCAACATCCAGTACTCCATGCAGTACCTTGTGGCAAACGGTGAGATGATGGACAACATGAGCGATTCTGTACGACAAGCCGTTCTGGAAGCTGCAGCAGAGGCAAACGCGATAACACGCGCAGATGTAGAATCCCGCGTATCTGAGCGGACCGATTTCATTGCGTCTAATGGCGTCGAAGTGTACGATCCTACATCGGCTGAGATGGACCAGTTCCGCGAGCTGGGTCAACCGAATTACGTGAAGTGGCTCGGTGAAAGAATTGATCAGAGATGGATCGACCTTGCGCTGGAAAGTGCGCGGATAGGAAATCAGCAGTAGAACCTGAACTACCGGTGGCGGCTCGTTCATGCGTTGTCCGCCACCACTCTCTCTGTTACAAACGTTATTCCAACCCCTTGCGAGGAGCCTATGAAAGAACGGTGTAGACGCCTTGCCGAGATCGTGGCAGGTGCCGCCGGTCTCGGAGCCGGTGTGCTGTTTTTGATCAATATCGCTAACATCCTGATGGGCGTTTTCGCCCGATATGTCTTTAGAAGCTCACCGATCTGGACGGAGGAGTTGTCCCGTTTCATTTTGGTATGGATGGTGCTAATTGCAGCTACCCCAACACTCATACATGGTGAGCACATGCGCATCGATTTGGTGGTAAGGAGAATGCCCAGGTGGGCGGCGTTTGTCGCTTCACTCGTTCGGCATAGTATGGTTCTTGGTGTCGCCCTGTTCATGACGATTCGCGGGTGGTCATATGCGAACGGTATGTGGAACTTCACCACTATGGGACTGCAGATTCCAAAAGCGATCCCTCTGTTTGTAGTTTCGCTCGGTTTTGGAATATTCCTGCTCGTATACGCGTTGTTGCTTCTAGCCGGTGACGTCGAACGGTACGATCCCGAGCACCCGGAGGGAGCCGCTATATGACGATCGTGATGCTGATGACGTTTTTCCTGTTGATGGTCATAGGAACGCCTCTTTTCGCGGCAATGCTTGCGGTTGCTCTGGTAGGGTTCGCGTGGATCGGCGACTTAAACCTGTTCAGGTTGATGGTACAACAGTTTTTTGGTGGCCTGGACTCGTTTTCGCTGATGGCAATCCCTCTATTCGTTTTCGCCGGAAGCCTTATGAATGTGTCCGGATTGACTGACCGATTGCTGAAGATTACCGGTGCTCTGGTAGGTCACCTGCGTGGCGGTCTCGGATATGTGAATGTTCTGGCAAGTATTCTTTTTGCCGGTATCAACGGATCAGCTGCGGCGGACACATCTGCACTGGGTAGTGTGTTGATTCCTGCCATGGAAAAGGAAGGTTACAGCAAACCCTATGCAGCAGGGCTCACCGCCGGCAGTTCGCTTATCGGTCCGATTATTCCGCCGAGTATCTTTATGATCCTCTACGCGAATATGACAAACACCTCAATTGGAGGGCTGTTTATTGCAGGAATCGTACCTGGCTTGATCCTGGGAATCGCCTTCATGGTAATGAATTACTGGTATAGTGTGTATCACAAGTTTCCCAAACGCGACCACCGCGCGAACTGGGCCGAGATTGCCGTAGCGACGTGGCAGGCACTACCGGCGCTTATTGCACCCTTTGTAATTATCGGCGGTATCGTTTTTGGTGTGTTTACACCTACCGAAAGCGGGGCAATTGCAGTTGCGTATATCATCGTAGTTGGCGTGTTGCTGACGCGCAAACTGACGAAGAGGGCACTTTGGAAGGCAACGAAAGAAGCGGCACGTCTGACGAGCGCAATCTTTATGATCATCGGCGCAGCGGCAATCATCGGATGGCTCCTGAGTTACGCCCGCGTACCGGAACAGTTTTCCCGACTCGTGATCGGTACTACCAATAATCCTCTGGTTGTTATGGCGATTCTGAGTGCCATCATTTTTGTTACGGGAATGTTTATGGAAGAGGTAGCTACGCTTGTACTGCTTACTCCTATCTTCACACCCCTCGCTCTTGCTGCCGGGATCGATCCGCTGCATTTTGGCATTGTGATGACCTTGAATATCACAATCGCTTTGATCACCCCTCCCATGGGGGCCTGCGTCTACATCGCCTCTGCAGTTGGTAAAGTCGATCTGGGAGATCTCTTTAAGAGTATCTGGCCGTTTGTGGGTGTCGCTGTCTTTGCCTTGATTATCATTGCACTGTTCCCACCGCTGACGACGTTTCTGCCGTCGGTCTTCGGATTGTAGAACGAGGAAAGCTGTATTATGGATCCGATGACAAACGTGCAACAGTCGGTGGACTGGCATGCGATTAAATCTCTACCCATCGAGGAATGTGGCGAGCCGCTGGTAAATGCAGGATTCGTCCCGGATCGACTCATTGTTCATCCTGAATATTTCGTACAGAATGTCGCCGGGGCGCTGCCCGAAGTGTGGCTCCGTGAGTCGGTTTTGCTGCGCTTGCTCAAGGCTGCGGATAACCTCCCGAACGGTCACCGCTTTGTACTGTTGGACGGGTGGCGACCGTTGGAGGTTCAGCAGAGTCTGTACGCCCAATACCGGGTTGAAGTAGTTTCGGCGAATCCTGACATCAGTGATGCCAGGATCGACGAAATGGTATCCCGTTATGTAAGCCCACCCACCGATGATCCGCACCGTCCCTCGCCGCATCTGACCGGTGGATCGATCGATCTCACTATCGTAGATGAAAGCGGTATCCCGCTTTCAATGGGTACCGCTTTTGACGAAACCAGTATATGTTCGCATACAACGTACTATGAAACATCTGACGGCCACAGAGACCCGAATGCAGAACGTTACCGGGCAAATCGACAACTGCTCGTATCGGTTATGGGGGATGCGGGTTTCAGCAATTATCCTGACGAATGGTGGCACTTCGATTACGGTAATCAGAACTGGGCGTATTTCTCCGGCTATGATACCGCGATCTACGGACGAACGCACCCCGTGTGGCGTTGGCGGAGTCCCCGATAGAACCCGTTGCTGAGCATCATTGCGGAACAGGCCGGTATAGAGATCGTTCCGACGGAGAGTGAAAACGCAGTTGAAGCGGTGCGCACCCTCGCTATGAGGGCGTGAATTCCTGTGATCTTTATCCCCCGGCAAAAGGAGGAAGAAGGGCTACTTCCAGGCCTGAGTGAATCTCCGTCGCTTCATCGTGGATCCGCCCGTCCGTAGCGATTCTGAAAGGAACGGCCGCGAATGCGGGGTAGGTATCGAGAATCGTGTTGCGAAGGTGCGCAATCGTCATCGGAAGGTCGAGCTCGATCGTGACCGGTGAATTCGCGAGGTCTGTAAGGGGTCCAAAGAGAATGATCGGAATAGAGTACGGTGCATTCGTCACCGGTGGTACTCCAGCCGATCTATTGTGGCCCGGTGCCCGTCGTAGACCCCGAAGGCTCCGGTGAGGGGAGTGGATCCTGCCCCTGCGAACCCTGCCCCCGAAAAAAGGTGCAGGTACTCACCGACCTGCAACGCAGCGATTATCGCGACAGTGGTGGGGAGGATCGGTTTTGCCGCTGCGGGTGTGTCGGCAAAGTCCGGTCCAAAGGCGTCGACGTACCCCGGACCGCTTCCGGGAAAGGTTGTCGCCTGACCATACCACCCCTCTACTCCACCGTGAATTACGGTACACCCGGTGTGCCGTCGGATCAGTTCCAGCTCGGCGCGGGCGGAAAAAGAGTCCAGACAGTCAAAGAGGACGAAAGGAGGAGCTTCTGTTGGGTCCCGCTGGGGCAAAAGAGGAGGTACGAATGTCGCGGCGGAAATCGGTGCCGGGTGAGCGTGTATTGTAAGGTCCGGATTGATCCGGCAGAGCTCCTCAGTGGCGACCTCACACTTACTCCTTCCCTCCGATTGCGGTTGATAGAGGATCTGCCGGTTGAGGTCGGGTGCGTCAACGACGCCGGGGTCCCACAGCTCGATAGTCAACGGAGCGAGTCGGGCAACGCTCATGACCACGTGGGAACCGAGTCCGCCTACCCCCGCGAGAACAACAGGGGTCGCCATGAGCCGTCTCCAACCGTCGTCGGTGAGAAGCGGCCGATGTCGTGTGTACCGCGAATCTTCCATCCTGTGGTAGACTACGCGTATGGCGATACAATTTCAACTCGATACAGCGACAGTAACGGTTACTACACCGCGCCCGATTGAGAAGCCTTACGTCGAAGTTTCGGCCGGTTGTAACCTCAGCTGTGAGATGTGTTTCCGCAACGCTTTTGACGAAGAACTTGCTCCGATGAGCGATGCAACTCTCAATCGTCTTATCAATGAAGTATCCCGGGTGGGTGCGCTGAAACAGATGATGATCGCCGGAATCGGCGAGCCCTTTACCCATCCCCGGGTGATGGACCTGGTAGAAGCGGGAAACGGGTCGGAGCGGAGGTCTGGATACAGAGTAACGGAACGATGCTCGGGAAAGAGATGCTTCTGCGCTGCGCCCGGGCGGGCGTGGACGTGCTGGTCGTCTCCTACGAGGATTGGCCGCGGGGACATCCAACCCATGACGCGGTGTTTCGGGTTGCCGAGCTGATTCGCACTCTCAAGACTGAAACGCCGGAAATGCGTTTTCCCCGTCTCGCTATGGAAACTATTCTCACGACCGGAAATATCGATACCGTCGCCGACGCGGCGCGACGCGCTCTCGACGCGGGAATCTGGCAGATCGTCCTGACCAACATGCTTCCTACAGAGGAGAGATTCAATTCGGAGACTCTCGCCCTGCGGGGTGACGAGGGGATGCTACGGGATTTTCTCCGGGTCGTCGAGCACCGGATGCAATACCGCATCCCCAAGTTTCAACTCGACACCGAACGGCACTGCGACTTTATCGAAAAGAACGCTGTAGTAAACGCGCCTGGGCCCGGCTTCTCGCGAAGGTCTACGAGCTGGATCCCTTCGTG
>CAYQJO010000246.1:0-6317 GCA_964417785.1 uncultured Anaerolineaceae bacterium
GTGCCTGCATGGGGAAGTGCGGCGCATTATAAGCGAGGTGCAGCATGAACGGCTCAGACCGGTGGCGGGTGATAAAGTTGATGGCCCGCTCGGTCAGGACATCGGTGAGATAGCGTCCGTCGGTTTGCTCGAAGGTGCCGTTGACATCCATCCGCCAGCGATAATAATCCTGCCATCCGCCGCGAAACCCGACGAACTCATCGAATCCGCGTGCGTTGGGATGGTAGCGCGGGTCTAATGCACCGGAGTGCCATTTGCCTACAAGACCGGTGGCATAGCCATTGGCTTTGAACACATCGCCGATGGTTGTCTCCCGCAGGGCGATGCGGTCCAGGCCGCGCCCTTCCAGTGTGTCGATGGCCCCCGTGCGATGGGGATAGCGCCCGGTAAAAAGCGCGGCCCGCGCCGGTGCGCAAACCGCTGAAGCCGAATAATGCTGTGTCAGACACACACTCTCATCAATGAGACGGTCCAACACAGGTGTACGGGACCGTCCTTCATTGAACCTGCCGAAGTCACCGTAGCCCATGTCGTCGGCGACGATCATGACGATGTTTGGTTTCACTGTTCCAGTCCCAGGCGCTCGAATTGCTCGGCGGGGGCATCGCTGGCTTTCATCAATTCGACCATCTTGTCGATCAACCGCTGCTCGACTTCGACGCTATCCAGCGGGTTCTCTTGCTGTGGGTCCTCCTGCACATCGAAAAGCAGGTTGCCGAAGCTGTGATAGTCCCGGCCAGGATTGGCGTTGATCCTCATCGTGCGACAGCCTTTGGTGAAGCTAAACGGCTCCGCCATCTGGATGTCCTGAAGCTCTTCGACACCAAACGGATGTCGCATATGTGTGGGCATGAGCGTGTACTGGTAGAGCGGTTGATTTTCTCTGGCCGCTGGCGCTCGCATATAGACATAGCGCCCGTCAGTCACGTTGATATGGCCGCCGTGAAGGCCGAAAAGGGCCGCTTCACGTAGCGGTGCATCCGTTGCGACTGTATCCTTCAGCGGGTTGCCCTGCATGTCTTTGGGGATGTCTACGCCGAAGTATTCCAGCAGAGTGGGGGCAAAGTCGATCATCTGCACGAGACTCTGGCGGCGTTCACCCTGCTTCTTGCTGCGCGGGTCCCAGATAAACAGCGGTATATGGGCGACTTCCTGGTAGAAGGGCTGGACCATCTTGGCCCACCAGTCATGCTCACCGAGAAGGAATCCGTGATCGGTGCAGACGATCAGCATGGTATCGTCCCATAGATCGTACTCGTCCATCTTATCCAGCACCTTGCCCAGATAGCGGTCGCACATGGTCAGCAGGGCAGCGTACTCGTAGCGCATATGCTGGACTTCTTCAGAGGTCTCGTGGACCGAGTCGTAGGGCGGCCAGTCAAAGTGCGGGCCGTCATAGTCGTGCGGGTAGAGGTCTTTGTAATGCTGCTGTGTAAAGAACGGCTCGTGCGGATCGAAGGTCTCGATTTGTAGGAACCAGTTATCTTCGTTTTTGTTGGTCTCGATAAACTCAATACCGGTCTTAAAGGTTCTGGGCTGTGGCTGCTGCTCTTCCCACTGCATATACTTGCGGTTTACCCAGTCATTGCGCCACAAGTTGCTTTTGCGTCCGATAACATCTTCCGGGATGTCGGGATCGGCCACTTCACCTTTCCAGGAGTCGCCCTCCTGTCCCCGTGACGATTCCCAGCTTGAATAGCGATGGTGATAGGTCGCGCCGCCGTCTTCAAAATAGTGGTAGTGGTCGGTCACCAGATGGGTGTAAACGCCGTTATTCTTGAGAATTTCTGGCATGGAGTCGTCAAACGGTTCCAGCGGTCCCCAGCTACGGTGCATGAAGTTGTAGCGCCCGGTATGCAGTTCGCGTCGGGCAGGCATACAGGGCATGCTGCCGACATAAGCGCTCTCAAATGTCACCGTCCGTTCGGCCAACCGGGCGAAGTTAGGTGTGTGCGTCCAATCACAGCCGTAAGGCTCCAACATGTGCCGGTTGAGTGTGTCGAACATCACCATAATGGCTTTCATCGGATTCCCCCCTTATTTCAATGTCAACTCAATGACCGGTACAACCACGTCGGGTTTGATAACCGGCAGTTCGATCACCTGGATGTTCTCGCCGATGTCCAGATGATGAGATTGTGCGCCGATTTTGATCTCGCTGCCGTCGTGCGGCAGACGAGCGAAGGCGATGTCGCCGGCCATACCCTCCAGGAATAGATGCTTGAACGGCCACGCGAACACATGCACATACACTTTGCCGGTGTCGTAATTCTGGGTCAACCGGCAGTCCTGCGGGGCGGTATACTCGCTCTGGGTACAGCCGTAGATGGAGTCCTTATGCAGGTCCATCCAATCACGGTAGACGTCCAGCGCGTCCAGCGCCCGCCGGTCAAAGGTACCGCGTGACGTCGGGCCGACATTCATCAGCAGATTGCCGCCGGTGGCGACCGTATTGACCAGCATCCGGATCAACTGGCCGGGACTCTTCCAGGTGGTCTCGTCGCGATGGTAGCCCCAGGAACCGCTGAATGTCTGGCATGTCTCCCAGACGACCGGTTCGCCGTCAATGTGTACCCATCGCGTCGGCTGAACCTGTTCCGGTGTGAAGATGTCGGCGTTCTCGCGGGGGAGATCAAGCCGGTTGTTGATGATGATGTTGGGTTGCAGTTCGCGTACCAGCTTGATGATCTTCTCGCTCTCCCAGTCCTGGTGACCCTTGCCGGGCAGCCCTTTGTACTCTCGATGGGGATAGGAGAAGTCGCACCACAGTACGTCAATCTGGCCGTAGTTGGTCAGCAGTTCGCGCAGTTGATTGCGCATGTACTCGGCGTATTTTGTCATGTCGCGCTGCTGGTTGAGTTCAGCGGCGTCTTCGCGGTCACGCAGAGGATGGAAAACGTCGATGGGGAACTCCGGATGGTGCCAGTCGATCAACGAGTAGTAAAAGCCGACGCGCAAACCGGCTTTGCGAAAGGCTTCAACGAAGGGTTTCAGCAAGTCTTTGCCGTAGGGTGTGTTGGTCGCTTTGTAATCGGTGTACTGGCTGTCCCAGAGGCAGAAGCCTTCGTGGTGTTTGCTGGTGATAACGACATATTTCATTCCCGCAGCACGGGCGGCTTCGGCCCAGGCTTCCGAGTTGTAAAGGTCCGGGCTGAAGTTTTCAAAATAGCGGCTGTAGTCGTCGGGTGGAATGAGTTCACGCGATTGCACCCATTCGTGACGGGAGGGCAAGGCATAAAGCCCCCAGTGGATAAACATGCCGAAACGGTCGTGGACAAACCATCCGGTGTCGCCCGTCGTGGGTTTTGGTTTAAGCATTTTTCCCCCTGTTTGATTGTAAAGGGTGCGAGACCTCGCACCCATTTTTTGCGTCTATAAGCTTAGACCGATCTTATCGGGTTGTCAATATTATCAGGCGTAGAGCCGCCGGTAGAGGCCCTCCCGGTTGAGAAGCTGCCTGTGCGTGCCGGATTCAACCATGCGTCCCTGATCCATCACAATGATCCGGTCGGCGTTTACGATGGTCGAGAGGCGGTGCGCGATGACAAAGGTCGTGCGGCCTTGCATCAGTTTTTCCAGCGCATCCTGGATCAACTGCTCGGACTGCGAGTCGAGCGCCGATGTCGCTTCGTCCAGGATGAGGATTTTTGGGTCTTTCAAGAAGGCACGGGCGATGGTGATCCGCTGCTTCTGCCCACCGGAGAGTCCGGTACCACCTTCACCGACATGGGTCTGGAAGCCGTTAGGCTGATTCATGATAAAATCATAGGCGTTGGCGGCTTTGCAGGCGGCGACGATTTCCTGTTCGGAGGCACTGGGTTTGCCGTAGCGGATGTTATCCAGAATGGTGCCGCTGAACAGTACCGGATGCTGAAGCACGACACCGATGTGGCGGCGCAGCGACTTCATCTTGACGTTGCGCACATCATGTCCGTCAATACGCACCGCACTGGTCTCGCTGTCTACATCGTAGAAGCGTGGAATCAGGCTGGCGAGCGTGCTTTTGCCAGCACCGCTGGGGCCAACGAGTGCGACCTGCTGGCCGGGTTCGACTGTGAAGTGAATATCTCGCAGTACGGCACCGGGCGCATCTTCGTTGTGATAGGTGAAATTGACATGCTCGAAGGATACGCGGCCATCGATTTCACCCAGAGATATGGCGTTGGGCCGGTCACGGATTTCCGGTCGCTCGTCCATGATCTCGAATACACGGTCCAGGGCTGCCATCGAGTTTGAGAACACCACGTTCAGTTCAGTGAAGCGTTGCAGCGGCATATACAGCGGCGTCAGATATAACCGTGCGGCGACCAGTTCACCGACCGTGAGCGTTCCGGTGATCGCTCGATAGCCACCATAGAACAGGACAATCAGCGGCGCAAGCTGGACAATGATACCGGTGACGGTCATGTTCAGGCTTTGCAGGTAAACGCGGCGCATGTACTTGGAGAGCAGATTGGTGGACTGGTACTCGAACTGCTTCTCTTCGTTCTGTTCCTGGGTGAAAGCGTGGACCACTTTGCTGCCGGCGATCTTTTCCTGCAAATTGCCAGACATGGTAGCGATCCCTTCCTGCACCTGATGGCTCGTTGAAGTGATTTCCTTACTGAAGTGGGCAAATGCCCACAGATAAAGTGGGAAGGTCACCAGTGAGACCAGGGTGATGCCGAGGTCAATCCGCACCAGGAAGAAGAGAATGAGAATGATGGAGATCATATCCATCCAGATGTTGGTCAGGGCGCTGCCGACCAGATTCTGTGCCAGTTCGATGTCGCTGATGAGACGCGACACAATCGACCCGGATTTGTTGCGATCAAAAAAGGCCGCCGACATGCGCAGGATGCGATAATAAAGTTCCGTGCGCAAATCGAATACGCTGTTATGACCGGCTTTACCAGCAGTCCAATGCCGCACGAAGACCAGCGGTGACCAGAAGAACACGAAGATCACCATCATGCCGCCGATATACAGCAGCAGTTCATCCAGCTTTTGCTGCTCCGTCATCGCTTCATTGAGAAGGACTTCATCCAATAGATGCCGGATGACTTCCGGAATCAGCAGCGGTACGCCAAATTTCACGATACCGCCAATTACGGCACCGACGACATACCACTTATAGGGAGCTACATAAGCCAGGAAACGGATGAAGTTACTGCGTTTCGGGGGAATACTGTCGGGGTCTGATTCTTCAGGCATGCTAATCCTTTCTGCTTATCCGACCATAATTCATCATAAGCCAGCTTCGGGAGGAGTCAACCACCTATGCCTTAATTCTTCAGTCTTTAATGTTTTTGTAATCAAATTGACCGAAACCTTTTGCCGTTTCACCAGTCGGTACGAGTGTATGTCAAACAAAAAGGAGATCGATTGATGCGTTCTATCAAACTTGTTCTGGTTATGCTGGTGTTTCTGGCTGCCGCTGTGGTGTTGGCCCAGGATACGGCCCGCATCGAGATTGAAGGGGTGATTGCCGATGTCACGGGTGATACCATCGTGGTGAATGGACAGATTATCAACATCGCTGATGCTCTGATTGATGACGATGTTCGCCTGCGTGCCGGTGAAGTGGTCGAGGTCTACGGCGTCATCGAGGGTGGTCTGTTGATCGCCTATCTGATTGATGATGTCGATGATGGTGATGCGCGTGAGTCTGCCGAGATCAAAGGCGTTGTCGAGGCCCTGGAAGGCACGGTGATGACCGTTTCCGGTCTGGTGGTGGACATCAGCAGCGCCACCTTTGATGATGACACTGTTGGTATTGGTGATCGGGTGGAGGTCTACGCTCTCTTCCAGAATGGTGCCTGGATCGCGCAGCGTGTTGACGATGACGACGATGACGATCTGATCGACCTGGATGACAACGATTATGAACTGCGTGGTGTACTCGAAGAACGGGGAGACAACTTTGTTGTGGTGAACGGTCGTACCATCGACACAACCCGCAGCCGTTTCGATGACGATGTCCGTCTGGGTGAGATGGTCGAAGTCGAGTTCACCATTGTTGAAGGCGAACCGGTTGCGCTGTATGTGGACGATCTGGACGACCTGGATGATGATCGTGACAGCTTCAGCATCGATGATGACGATGTGCCGACAGCGACCGAGACCGGGATAACGGCGCAGCAAGCAGCCAACATCGCGTTGGAAGTGTATCCGAACGCTACAGTTTCCGAGATCGAGCTGGATACACGTTATGACGATGGCAGGCTGGTGTGGGAAGTCGAACTGAGCAATGGCGTCGAGATTTATGTCAACGCGACCACCGGTATTCGTGTGGAGATCGATGTCCCCGGTCGTGACGATGATCGTGATGACGACCG